>UQHQ01000005.1 GCA_900540945.1 uncultured Collinsella sp.
GCTCAACGTGTCGGCCCCAGGGGCAGACGGGGAAGGGGAGCCATTCTGGCTGCCGCTCGAAGTGGCGGTAATGGAAACCACGGAGGGCAGAGCCTTGGCAGAGACGGCCTCGGCCAGCGTGGTGTCCTCGGAGTCGATCGTGATCTTTTGCGTCGATGAACCCGAAGCACCCGCCGTCACGGCATTCTTGCCGCCACCGATATTGAGCGTGCCGCTCATAATGAGCGCAATGACCAGCAGGGCGCCGCAGGCACAGCCGGCGAGTGCCGTAATAAAGATCGGCAGCTTTTTGGTCTTGGTCTTGACCACCGTGTGCTTGTTTACAACCTGCTGGCCGCCCAGCGGCTTGCCGGTCTGCGTGTCGTAGGCCTGCACGTAGGGAATGTTGCCATCGGCAGGCGTCGACTCCACCTGCACGCGCGGCTGCTGCTGCGTCTCGCCGGCGTGGCCCGCATCCTGGGGGCGCTGGGAATCGTTCTCGCTCATAGCTGCGATCCTTTCGTCAAATAACCAAAGGCCCGCCAAACATGTGGCGGGCCATCATTGTTCACGTTGAGTTGTACCCCAATATGCGGGTGCACGTGTATGAGAACGCAATCTTTTAGGAAGGCTTAAGTTCTGTTGCAGGCCCAAAAGGACCCGGCCTGCGTCAAAACCACCACAAAGGTGCCTGTCCCCTTTGTGGTGAAAAGCTAGTCCTTAAACAGATAGCCCACGCCGCGGACGGTGGTGATATGTGCCGCGATCTGCGGGCCCACCTTGGAGCGGATGCGTCGGATGTGCACGTCGACGGTACGCGTACCGCCGCAGTACTCAAAGCCCCACACGCGGTGCAGCAGTACCTCGCGGCTGTAGGCACGGTTGGGATGCGTCGCCAAAAAGCTCAGCAGCGAGTACTCCATCAGCGTCAGGTCGATGGGCTCGTTATCGAGTGTCACCTGGTAGGTAGCCAGGTTAATCTCGAGGTTATCGATGTTGAGCACATCGTCGGCGGTGACGGTCTCCTCCTCGCCCATCAGGCGCTGTGCGCGAGCCTTGAGTTCGTTGGGCGTCGCCGTGGGGCATACAAAGTCGGCATGCGCGTGATTCGGCAGGCGCAGGGTGCCGAGCGCCTCGTCGTCGACGATCACCAACATGGGGACGCCGCCGCGATCGTCAAGCCACTTGGCAATCTGATCGATGCGGTCGCTGCGGATGCCGTCGGAATCGAGGATCAGCAGGTCAAAGTCGTGCGCCGCAGTCGGCGAATCGGGGGTAGCCAGGCTCACCTCGACACCCAGGGTGGTCGTCAAGCTGCGGGCAAACTCGTGGAAGCGCGTCGTGCGCGCCATGAACAGGGCACTCTTTTCGGACATATCGGCCTCCAAGGAAATGAGCTCAATCGTACTGGAACAAGCCAGCGCGATTAGGAGTTCGCCAGATAATGCTTGATCTCCCACTCGGTGATCGTGGACTCAAACTTATGCCACTCGTTGCGCTTCTTTTTGAGGAAGAAGCTGTGAATGTGCTCGCCGAGGGCATCCTTCATAAACTGCGAGTCCTCAAAGACGTCAAGCGCCTCTTTGAGCGAGCGCGGCAGCGGTGCGTAGCCGGCCTCGAGCATCTGACGGTCGGTGAGTTTGAGCGTCTCGGCCGTGGCCTCGGGCGGGAGCTCCAGCTTGCGCTCGATGCCATCGAGACCAGCCGCCAGCGTGACGGCGTTGACCAGGTACGGATTGGCCATGGGGTCGGGGCTACGCAGCTCGATGCGCGTGGACAGCTGCTTGCCGGGCTTGTAGACCGGGATGCGGACCATGCTCGCGCGATTGCGCAGGCCCCACGTGGCGTACTGCGGCACGGAATCGCCACCCGTGGTGATGCGCTTGTACGAGTTGACCGTGGGGTTGGTGATGGCGCTAATCTCGCGCGCGTGCGCAAGGATGCCGGCCATGTAGTGCTTGGCGATATCGGAGAGGTGGTACCTCTCGTCGTCCTCGCCCCAAAAGACGTTGTTGCCGTCGTGGTCGAACAGCGACTGATGCAAAAACATGGCGCTGCCGTCCTCGCCCGCCAACGGCTTGGGCATAAAAGAGGCGTGGCAACCGCTCTCGTAAGCCTGCTGCTTAATGATGAGTTTGGCCGTGGTGATGGCATCGGACATGCTTAGGGCCTCGGCATGGCGCAGGCTCATGCCGTGCTGCGAGCGGCCGGCGGCGTGGAAGGTGTACTCCACTGGCACGGACATCTTCTCGAGCGTGAGGACCGTGTTGCGGCGCAGGTCGCGGGCGGCGTCACTCACCGAAAGATCGAAGTAGCCCACGTTGTCGAGCGGCTCGGGGGCGTGCTCGTCGGGAAAGTAATAATACTCCAGCTCGGCACCAACGTTGAGCAGATAGCCCGCCTTCTCGGCCTTGTAGAACATGCGGCGCAGAGCATCGCGCGGGTCGCCGGCAAACGGCTTGCGGTCGGGGGTGCACACATCGCAGAACACGCGGGCGACGCCGTTGTGACTCGGACGCCACGGCAGAATCTGGAAGGTCGAAGCATCGGGGAATGCGAGCATGTCGGCTTCCTCGGGCGTGGCAAAGCCCTCGATGGCGGAGCCGTCAAAGCCAATACCCTCCTCAAAAGCGACCTCGAGGTCCTCGGGGCTAATGGCAAAGTTCTTGAGGCGGCCGAGAATGTCGACAAACCACAGACGCACAAAGCGGATGTCACGCTGCTCTACGGAGCGGAGTACGTAATCGATGTTCTGCTGGTTCATGTCGCTCCCCTTTCTTTCGGGCGGGTTTCGACTGGTCTATATCGCAGATACTATCGCAGAAAAATGTTTCCGCAGGGTTAAAGCGTATCAAGCGCTCAAAAAACGTGCGCGAACAGGCCGTTGCGAACGAGCGGCTAGCGCGAAGTCGAAGCGCGGTGTTCAATGTGACCAGGAACCTCGATGCGCTTGGGGGCGAGCTTTGCGGCATCGCCCACCGTAGTGGTAACGACGTCGATGCGCTCGGATAGACGCTCGACTACGCGCTCGGCAATGGTAAGGGTGTCCTGCGCGGCCGTGGTCACGCCGCCAAAGAGCACATGGTTCCAGGGGTAGTCGTCAAACGTCGCGATCTTGAGCCCCGCCGGCAGCGAGGGACCAAGCTGCGCCAGCGCCTCGGTCAGGCGCAGGAAGACCAGGCCGTTGACAGCGATAAGGCCGAGTCTTTTGCCCGCATAGCCGCGGATGGTCTCGTCCAAGCGGCCAACGCCAGTGGCACCGCCATCGGCCAAGGTGACAACCTCGCCGGCAAGGCCGCGTCGCGACAGCTCGTCGGTAAAGGCCTCGGCGCGCTCGCGACGCACGGGGCTGTCGTCGCTCGCCTCGGTGAGCAGGCACAGGCGCTCGCTGCCCGCAGCAGCCAAGGCGTCTACCAAGCCAGCGACCAGCTCACGGTTGTTAGATGTCACCAGATCGACACCGCCGTCGGCAACGTCGCGGTCAAGCAGCACAACGGGCAGGCGCCCCGCGGCCGCGGCGATCGCCTTGTCGTTGCCGCCACAAGTGTTGACGACCAGACCGTCCACGCCGGCATCGATAAGCCTGGTGAGCGACTCAGCCTCCTTGGCGGGATCGTTGCCGCTAATGGCCGTCATAAGCGAGCAGCCGCGCGCGGCGGCGCTGGCGGAAAGCCCTTCGAGCATGGCGCTCGAGAACGGGTTGGCGATGTCGGCCAGGATCACGCCGATGAGATTGGTGCGCGAGCTACGCAGATTGCGCGCGGCGGCACGTGGGCGATAGCCGGTGCGCTCTATAACTGCCGCGATGCGAGCACGAGTTTCCTCGGTCATTTGCCCGGGGCGGTTGTTGAGATAGCGCGAGACCGTGGCCGGACTCACGCCCGCCTCGGCGGCAATGTCCTTGATTCTCATCTGCGCCATAGCGCACCCCGTTTCCCAATTGTCAGCAGTCTGAGCCATTTTAGGCATTTTTTTAAAAATCTCGCTTGCAAAACGCTGTAGGTGAGTATACTACAACTCGAAACGAAACCGATTTCGTAAACCGATTTCGGCAAGCGTTGGCGCGGAGGTGCAAAGATGTACCCTACCGTCTTGGCACCTCCGCGCCAACGCCATATCAAAGGTGTACGCACGAGCAAGAAGGAGCTGCGCGACCATGGGTAAAACGGTTCTTACCTTCGGCGAAATCATGATGAGGCTCTCGCCCAAAGATCATCTGCGCATTGAGCAGGCAACCGAGTTTGACGTCCGCTACGGTGGCGCCGAGGCCAACACCGCTCTTTCCCTGGCCTACCAAGGCGACAAGGCCGCTTACGTATCCGTTGTCCCGGCCAACCGCCTAGGCGAGTGCGCGCTGCGCTCGCTGAAGGCCTACGGCGTCGACACAACGCGCGTCGTGCGTCAGGGCGACCGTCTTGGCTCCTATGTGTTTGAGGTCGGCGCCTCGCAGCGCGGCAACGGCTGCGTCTACGACCGCAAGTTCTCTGCCATCAACATGGCCAAACGCGACGTCTTTGACTGGGACGAGATCCTCAAGGGCATCGATGTCTTCTATTTCTCCGGCGTGACCCCCGCCGTCTCCGATGAGATGGCCGCCGCCTGCAAGGAGGCACTCGCCGCCTGCCGCGCCAAGGGCATCACCACCGTGTGCGACGTGAACTATCGCGGCAAGATGTGGTCGCCCGAGAAGTCGCAGGCCACCATGAAGGAACTCCTGCCGCTCGTCGACATCTGCATCGCCAACGACGAGGATGCGCCCGCCGGCCTCGGCATGACCTGCGTCTCTGGTTCCCTTGCCCATGGCATCGAGGAGCGCGACACCTACGTCGAGATGGCCCGTCAGATCTGCGCCGAGTACGGCTGCAAAAAGGTCGCCTCGGTCGTCCGCAACATCTCCTGCGTCGAGCGCTCCATCTGGATGGGCATGCTCTTTGACGCCGAGAGCGGCGAGCACTGGTTCTCCCCTGCTCACGACGTGCACGTGCTCGAGGGCGTTGCCGCCGGCGACGCTTTCAACGCCGGCCTCGTCCATGCCCTCACCAACGACTTTGACCCGCAGGACGCCGTCAACTATGCGATTGCAGCGTCGATCCTCAAGCTCACCATCAAGGGCGATTCCAACTTGGTGACCGCAGACGAGATCGCAGCCGTGGCATCCGCCGCCGACGGTGGCACCCGCGTCGCCCGTTAATTCGCTCCCCATTCCGCGAGCTGCAGTTTCCCATACCAATACCCCTGCAGCTCGCTCCCCGCTTTCCCCGGCCAGGCAGAACCACTTAGTCCCATTCCGGTTTTGTCTGGCATTCCTTCACGACTGGCCTCGTAGCCGGTTCCGAAATTGCTTGTGACCCAAGCAGTGCCTCCGATAACCAATCCGGAACCGGCTCATGGCCAATCTTCTTTGGCAATTACGCGCACCCGCGCGCCTCACATCGAAAGGAACATCATGTTCGATCAGTTCTACACCACGCTTGAGTCCCTGGGCATCGTGCCGGTCGTCGTGCTCGATGAGGTCGAGGACGCCGCACCGCTCGCCCACGCCCTTATGGCAGCCGGCATGAAGTCCGCCGAGGTCACCTTCCGCACCGCCTGCGCCGCCGAGTGCATCGCCGCCATGGCCGAGGCCGAGCCCGAGATGTGCGTTGGCGCCGGCACTGTCCTGACCGTCGAGCAGGTTGAGCAGGCCCGCGCCGCCGGTGCCAAGTTCATCGTCTCCCCGGGTTACAACGAGAACGTCGTGAAGCACTGCATCGACATCGACCTGCCCGTCCTTCCCGGCACCGTGACTCCCTCCGAGGTCACCGCAGCCGAGAACCTGGGCCTCAAGGTCACCAAGTTCTTCCCCGCGTCCCAGTATGGCGGCCTAAACACCATCAAGGCCCTCGCCGCTCCGTTTGTTGGTCACCGCTTTATGCCTACCGGCGGCGTGAGCACCGCCAACGTCGAGGAGTACCTGAGCTCCTCTGCCATCATCGCCTGCGGTGGCACCTGGATGGTCAAGCCGGCCCTGTTTGCCGACGGCGACTTCTCCAAGGTCGAGCAGATTGCCCGCGAGGCCATGGACGTCGTCAAGAAGGTCCGCGGCTAGGTTTAGCTCTCTATCGTGAAAGGGGGCGTGCCCTAGACCTCGCCCCCTTTCTTTTAAAGCGGCTCGGAAGCGCGCCGTTTCCGTCACGAACAAGAACCGAAACCGTCTTGTATGCTGATAGAACGTGACGGAAGCGACACGCCCCCGAACCGCTTTTCCTGCTCGGTTGGCGACCACGCCCAGCAGAGCCACTTCGACAAAAGCCAAGCCACCAAAACAGCTACGGCGCCGTCTGGAGGAATGGACCCTTGCTTCCGGTCTTTTCCTCCAAGCGGCGCCGCAGCTTTTTCGTGCCCCGATAGTACCCCGGCAGTTGCGGTGAGATACGGACTGTTTACACCATCAGAGCCGCAAAACAATCCCTATTTCACCGCAACTAATGAAGGGAACGAGTTAGATGGCCGAGTCTTTGGACAGCTCAAAATAGTCGGGATGCAAGGCGATAACCGGGCCCTGCTCCTCGGGCATCAGATGCAAGTGCGTCTCGGCCAGATAGCTTGCCGTGTCGGTATCGCCCCTCTTAATGGCCTCGAGAATCCGGCGGTGCTGCCGACGAATCGGCTCCCAATCCAAATCCTGCGACACCATACGCAACCAGTTGTATCGCTCAAAATGCGTATTGACACTCTTCATCCAATCCCACAACATGTGACGGCCGGCAATCGCAAAACACGTCTCATGGAACAGGTTGTCCAGGTCGAAAAAGCGACGCGTTTCGCCATGGTCGAGCGACTCGGACTCGGCAAGAATCTGCTCAAGCCGCTGCTTTTGCTCGGGCGTAGCAGCCGAACAACATTTAATGAGTACGCTTCTTTCGAGCTTTTCGCGCAAGAAACAGGCATTCTCGGCGTGTTCCATGCTGATCTTAGAAACGTAGGTGCCGCTTTTGGGACGTGTTTCGACCAGCTCCTGCTCGCGCAGGCGCACAAAGGATTCGCGAATGGGCGTACGCCCGATTCCTGTCTCTTTTTCCAGACCAATCGCCGAAAGGCGCGTGCCGGGCTTGAGCTCGGCATAGATGATCTTGGAGCGCAATGCGTTGTATGCCTGATCTTGCAGGCTCTGATAATGCTGGTGTTGTTCCATAAAGCCCTCGGATGAAGCCCACGGTTTGTCGAATATCACCACGTAATACTATCGCATCCCCCATCTCCTCATTTACGGCGAAATAGGGGCCGCTGGCGACACCCGCGCCGTCAAACTATCCCCAATTCGGCGCAACTTCCAACCAGTCATTTAGGGACGAGGCTTTTAGCTAAGGTTGAAAAAAGCCCCGAGCTCGGGGCTCGGGGCTTTTCGTGCCACGCATCTATGAGAGGGGAAATTTGATGCGCCCGGGCGCTACTCCATATAGCCACCCTGAATGGCGGAAACTGCATGCTCGGTAAAGAACTTGAGCGTGCCGGAGGTATAACGATTAGCCTTGGGCTTCCAAGCGGCTCGGCGCTCGGCCAGGACGGCGTCGACCTCAGCCGGCTCCATCTCCTTGCCGGCGATGCCCACGATGGACAGCGAGCGCTCGGGGATGTTGATCTGGATCAGATCACCTTCCTCGATCAGGGCAATCGGGCCGCCCATGGCAGCCTCGGGCGAAACGTGACCGATAGCCGGGCCCTTGGAGGCGCCGGAGAAGCGGCCATCGGTGATCAGGGCAATGCTCGCACCCAGCTCGGGATCGCTGGCGATAGCCTCAGTGGTGTAGAACATCTCGGGCATTCCGGAACCCTTGGGACCCTCATAGCGAATGATAACGGCATCGCCGGGCTTGATCTCGTGCGTCAGGACGGCGTGAATAGCATCCTCCTCACAATCGAACGGGCGAGCCTTAAGCGTGGCCTGGAACATCTCGCGCGGAACGACGGTGTGCTTGACGACCGCGCCCTCGGGAGCAAGATTGCCGTGGAGGATGGCGATGGAACCGTCGGTGCCGAAGGCCTGGTCAAACGGACGGATGATGTCCTCGCGCTTGAGATTCCACTTCTCAAGGTAACGACCGCACTTCTCGTAGTAGCCGTTGTTCTTAAGGTCCTCGAGGTTTTCGCCGAGAGTCTTGCCGGTGACGGTCATGACATCGAGGTGAAGCATCGACTTGATCTCCTCCATGATGCGCGGCACGCCGCCCGCATAGTAGAAGAACTGCGCCGGCCACTCGCCTGCGGGGCGAACGTTGAGCAGGTAGTGGGCGCCACGGTGCAGGCGATCGAAATCGTCGGCGGACATCTCGATGCCAAACTCGCGGGCGATCGCGGGAATGTGCAGCAGCGAGTTGGTGGAACTGGAGATGGCGCCGTGGACCATGATGAGATTTTCGAAGGACTCCTTGGTCACGATGTCGCGGGGGCACAGGTTGTGCTCGGAGAGCCACACGGACTGACGGCCAGCCTCGCGCGCAAACTCACGCAGATCGGAGCTGGTTGCGGGCAGCAGAGCCGTGCCGGGGAGCATAAGGCCCAGGGCCTCGGCGGTAACCTGCATGGTCGAGGCGGTACCCATAAAGGAGCAGGCGCCGCAGCTGGGGCATGCGTTGTGCTTGGCAAACTCGAGCTCCTCGCGGGAAATCTCGCCGCGCTCATAGCGGGCCGAGATGGCGCCGAGCTGCTCCAGGGTCAACAGATCGGGACCGGCATCCATGACACCGCCGGTAACGACGATGGAGGGGATGTTGATGCGGCCCATGGCCATAAGGTTCGCAGGCAGGCCCTTATCGCAGCTGGCGACAAAGACGCCGGCGTCGAACGGGGTGGCCTTGGCATGGATCTCGATCATGTTGGCGATCATGTCGCGGCTGGGCAGCGAGTAGTTGATGCCATCGTGACCCTGGGCCTCACCGTCGCAGATATCGGTGCAGAAGTAACGGGCGCCGTGACCGCCAGCCTCGGCAACGCCAGCACGAACCTCCTCGACGAGCTCAAACAGGCCGGCAGAACCCGGATGCGAGTCGCCGAACGTCGACTCGATAATGACCTGCGGCTTGTCCAGATCCTCGATGGACCAGCCAGAGCCCAGACGCAGCGGGTCCATCTCGGGGCTGATGGTGCGGAACTTGCCGGAACGCGGCTGCAGCTTGGCAACCAAGTCGGCTGCCTCCTGCTGAATCTGTGCTTTGGTTTTCTCGTCCATGATGCTCTCCTCTTTTGATTTGAACGGTTGTACCAATCGTTGGTTAATGAATCAGGTGTAAATGGGTACCGAGCGATGCACTCGGCGAAAGATGCTTAGCTACGCGAACTAGGCGAAGAACGAAATCACTAGGGCGCAGACAAGACCCGAAAGGCCGATGAGCGTCTCCATAACGGTCCAGGACTTGAGGGTGGTCTTCTCGTCAATCTCCAGGAACGAGGAGCACATCCAAAAACCGGCATCGTTGACGTGCGAGAGGGCCGTGGCACCGCCGCAGATAGCACGCATGGCGGCCGAGCACGCAACCAACGACCAGGTCGTCTGTATCAAAGAGCTCTGCGACGAATCCGAGCGCCTGGCCGAGGCCGGTGAGGATTACTCCACCGCCGACACCGCGTTCCACAATGCCATTGCCGAGAGCTCCGGAAACCTCGTCGTTCCCCGCCTGATGGGCGTGTTCAAGGCATCCGTCCCCCTCTTTATCGACGTGACCGGCAAAAAGCTCGTCGAGGAAACTATCCGCACGCACCGCGATGTGGCCGACGCCATCGCCTCGCGCAATCCCACCGCCGCGCACGACGCGATGTATCTGCACCTGGTGTATAACCGCAACATGATTGCGGAGGGAGCAGAAGCAAAAGGCATTTAGGGCCCGACAATAATCTTTCTTTGGCAAAACGCAGGCGGCGGCTGCCCAACACACAGGGCAGCCGCCGCTTTTTGCAATCGATTGGTGCAAAGGGGT
Organism: uncultured Collinsella sp.; assembly: GCA_900540945.1. GTDB lineage: Bacteria > Actinomycetota > Coriobacteriia > Coriobacteriales > Coriobacteriaceae > Collinsella. The sequence goes on from UQHQ01000005.1 coordinate 9,933, forward strand.
TAACTAAAGCTCGCAAGCAACCTTGTAGCCGTCGCCGATGGCATCGCGGATGTTGCCGCACTTCTGGGCATCGCCCAGTACGTGGACAGCAACGCCAGCAGCGGCAAGGTCGTCGGCCAGCTTGGTGTTGGGACGGTAGCCCATCGCCAGCACCAGCGTATCGGCACCGGTGATGGTGTGGACCTCGCCGTCCTTTTCGTAGCTGATGGTGTCCTCGGTGATCTCGGTCACCTTGGCCTCGGTCAGCACGTGGACGCCCTTGGAGAGCATGCGCGTGATGAGCACCGCGCGACCGGCACCGCCCTCGTTGGCAGCGAGCGTCTTGGTCATCTCGATGACGGTGACATCGCGATTGGCCGGCGACAGGTCGTTAACCAACGGGGCCAGGTAATCGGCCGTCTCGCAGCCAACGGTGCCGCCGCCCACGATGACGATCTTCTTGCCCGGGAAAGCCTTGCCACCCAGCAGGTCGTCAGCCGTCATAACCTGCTTAAAGCCCTGCATAAAAGCCGGGGCGATGGGCTCGGCGCCATAAGCCAGGACGACCTCGTAACCCGCGTAGTCACGCTGAATGTCCTCGGCAGTAAGCTCGGTGCCAAATACGCACTTCACGCCGACCTCGGCCAGGCGACGGTACTGGTACTTGATCACGCGGGTGAGTTCCTGCTTTGCCGGCGGAACGGCAGCAATGCGCATCTCGCCGCCGGGCTCGTCCTGCTTATCCACGAGCACCACGTTATGGCCGCGCTTGGCGGCAATGTAGGCTGCCTCCATGCCCGCAGGACCAGCGCCCACAACCAGTACGTTCTTGGCCTCGGCGGCAGGCTTGTAACCGGCCTCGTCGCGCTCAACATCGGGGTTGACGGTGCAGGAGATGCGCTTGCCAAACATAATGCCGTTCAGACAGCGCAGGCAGCCAATGCAGGGGCGGATGTCGTCGGCGTTGCCGGCAGCGGCCTTGTTGCAGAACTCGGCATCGCACAGATTGGCGCGGCCCATCATGCAGATGTCGGCAGCGCCGTCTTCGATCAGCTCCTCGGCGATCCAGGCTTCATTGATGCGACCGACGGTGGCGACGGGAATGTTGACATGCTTTTTGATCTCGCGCGAGCAGGCAGCGTGCGAGGCCTGCTGGGTACCGGCAGCGGGGATCGCGGAGCCGCGCTTGATAGTGGTGCCGCCCGACACATGAATCATGTCGACGCCGGCCTTCTCCAGGCGACGCGAGACGTAGATCATGTCGTTGAGGGTCAGGCCGCCATCGGTGTACTCATCGCCCGAGATGCGGACGTCGATGATAAAGTCCTTGCCGCAGCGCTCGCGAATCTCGGCGATGACCTCGAGCAAAAAGCGCATGCGGGCGTCGAGCGAGCCGCCGTACTCGTCGGTGCGCTTGTTGTAGAGCGGAGTCAAAAAGCCACCGAGCATGCCGTGGGCGTGGGCCGCATGGACCTCGACGCCATCGACACCGGCCTTCTGCATACGCACGGCAGCGTCGCCAAACTGATGCGTGAGCTCATGGATCTCGTCGACCGTGATGGGGCGCGGCGCCTCGCGGGCGTAAGACGGGCCCACAAAGGACGGAGCGATCAGACGCGGCGTGCCCGGAATGTTAAAGGCCATGTAGGCGGGATGGAAGAGCTGCGGCATGATCTTGCAGCCGTACTCGTGCACGGCCGCGGCGAGCTTTTCCCAACCGGGGATAAACGTGTCGTCGTAGCAGCACATGTCACCCGGCAGATAGGTATAGGTGGGCTCAACTGTCACGACCTCGGTGATGATGAGGCCAACGCCGCCCTTGGCACGGGCACGGTAATGATCGACCAAGTCGTCGGTCACATAGCCATGATCGGCCAGGTTCGTGGACACCGGCGGCATAAAGACGCGGTTCTTGACCTCGGTCGTACCGACCTTGATCGGGCTAAAGAGCATCGGATAGGCGGAGGACTCCATGCGGGGTTCCTTTCGTTTGAGCCGCTCGGCGGCAGTTGCTAACGTACCTATCGTATCACCAACTGCCGTATCCGCAGCCAAACATACCCAAACGCTGGTCAGCTAATGAATACCGCGGCCCAAGTCTTCGGCGATTTTGTCTACGCCCTTAAGCGCGGCGCACGTCTTTTTGTTGGAGCAATGCCCCGTGCAAACGCCACCCTGAGCGCAGTCGGCGCAGGTGCCCTTGCGGTAGATGCGCACGCACACGGCAACAAACGCAATACCGATAACAGCCAGTACAACAATATCGATAGGTGCCATAGCAAGCCTCCTCTAGTTAACCATCACTTACTTTACCCCATTCCCCACCTACCAAAAAGGGACAGGTTTATTTTGGTCGGTTTTATCTGCGGAAACGCCACATCTCCCCCACCAAAAAGCCCGAGTGTCGCTGGGACACCCGGGCTCATGGAAAGGGGCTGATCCTTATTCGGACTTAAGCGGAAACTGCGGCGGAAGCGGTGTTGGTCTCGTCCTCGTCTGTCCAAGCAAACTTAGGCATGGGACGGAAAATCTGGAAGAGCATCGCAACCAGCAGCACGATGGCAACAACCGTCCAGAAGCCAAACTGTCCAAGAACAAGCAGGTTGTAGAACTGGTTGATGAACAGGCCGATCACCCAAGCGAAGGCGCACTCGTAGCCGATGGCAATCGCGGTCCATTTGCCGGAGTCCATCTGGTTGCGGATGGTACCCATGGCGGCAAAGCACGGAGCGCACAGCAGGTTGAAGGCACCAAAGGCAACGCAAGCGCCCATGGTGGGGAACATGCCGGCAAACGCGGACCACAGGCTCGGGTCGGTCTCGGCGGCGTCGGCAACGGAGAGCAGCGAACCGGCGGTTGCGACGACGTTCTCCTTGGCCACGAGGCCAGAGACGGTCAGCGCGGTTGCCTGCCAGGTGCTAAAGCCGAGCGGGGCGAAGATCCAGGCGACCAGGTTGCCGAGCATGGCAAGCACGGAGTAGTCCATAAACTCCTCGGGGATGCCGTCCATCGCAGGCAGGAAGCCAAAGGAACCGTTGTAGCTACCAAAGTTGGAGAGGAACCAAACGACGACAGTGGACGCGAAGATGACCGTACCGGCCTTCTTGATAAAGGCCCAGCAGCGCTCCCACACGTGCAGCGCCCAAGAGCGGATCGCCGGGAAGTGGTAGGCGGGAAGCTCCATGACAAACGGGGTCGGACGGCCGGCGAAGAGCTTGGTCTTCTTGAGCATGAGGCCCGAGGCGATGACGGCAAAGACGCCCAGGAAGTAGAAGAGCGGGCTGATCCACGCGGCGGTAGTGGAAGAATCGCCAATGATGGAACCCATGAGCAGGGCGATGATCGGCAGCTTAGCGCCACAGGGAATGAACGTGGTGGTCATGACCGTCATGCGGCGGTCCTTCTCGTTCTCGATGGTCTTGGTAGCCATGACGCCGGGGACGCCGCAGCCCGAAGACACGAGCATAGGGATGAAGGACTTACCGGACAGGCCAAAGCGGCGGAACACGCGGTCCATGATGAAGGCGACGCGGGCCATGTAGCCGCAGTCCTCCAGGAAGGACAGCATCACGAACAGCAGGAACATCTGCGGCACAAAGCCGAAGATGGCGCCCAGGCCGCCGACGATGCCATCGCAGACCAGCGAATCGACCAGGCCACCGTCCTCGGTGCCACCCGCCACAAGGGCGTCGTGCACCACGGTGGTGATGCCGGGGACATAGGGGCCGTACTGCGCCGGGTCGACCGAATCGGCGTTGTCGCCCGCGGCCTCGACAGCCGCGTCGTAGGCGTCGCGACCCTGACCGAGCACGTACCAACCGTCGGTACCGAAGAGCTGATCGTTGGTGAAGTCGGTCACCGTGCCGCCCAAGGTAGAAACGGCGATGTAGTACACACAGAACATGATGACCACAAAAATCGGCAGGCCCAGGATACGGTTGGTAACCACGCGGTCGATCTTCTCGGAAGTGCTCATCTTGGCCGGAGCCTTGGTCATGCACTCGTCGATGATGTGGGCGATGACGCCATAGCGCTCACCGGTGATGATAGACTCGGCATCGTCGTCGCAGTCCTGCTCGCACTGGGCGACCAGCTCCTCCACGCGAGCGGTCTTCTCCTTCGTGAGGTTGATGAGTTTGCAGGCGTCTGCATCACGCTCGAACAGCTTGACAGCGTAGTAGCGGCGCTTGTTGGCGGGAACGCTCGCCGGCAGGTTGTTCTCGATATGCGTCAGAACGTCCTCGATGGAGGAGTCGAACTTGTGCTCCGGCACCTGGCCCTTGGAAGCGGCAGACTTCTTGACCTGATCGAACAGCTCCGTGATTCCCTTGTTCTTAAGAGCCGAGATCATCATGACCGGGCAACCGAGCTTCTTGGACAGTTTGGCGGTGTCGATCTTGTCACCGTTCTTCTCGACCAAGTCGGCCATGTTGAGGGCAACGACCACGGGCAGGCCGGTCTCGATAACCTGAAGCGCCAGGTACAGGTTGCGCTCGAGGTTGGTGGCGTCGACCACCTGGACGACGACATCGGGCTCGCCGCTCATGAGGTAATCGCGCGAGCATTGTTCCTCGGGGCTGTAAGGGGAAAGCGAGTAGATGCCGGGGAGGTCCGTGATGGTAACGTTCTTGTCGCTTAGGAGCTTGGCTTCCTTTTTCTCAACCGTGACGCCGGGCCAGTTGCCAACGTAGCCGTTGGCGCCGGTGATCAGGTTGAAAAGCGTGGTCTTGCCGCAGTTGGGGTTACCCGCCAGCGCGACATGGATCTGAGAATCCGCCATTCAATCCTTCTTCCTTGTGTGCCTGCGCTGCTTTCTCCGCGCAGGCTGGATAATGTGCTTTAAAGTTGCTGCATTAAGTTAGAGAAACCTAACTTTATCTGCAGAAATATGCGCCGCAAGTCCTTACTGAACCTCGACGACGGCCGCCTCCTCCTTGCGGATGGAAAGCTCGTAGCCGCGTACGTTGATCTCGACCGGATCACCGAGCGGTGCGACCTTCACGACCTTGAACGAAGTGCCCTTGATGAGCCCCAGGTCCATAAGGTGGCGGCGAAGCGCGCCCTCACCGTGAAGCTTGACGATGGTGGAGCTCTCGCCCACCTTAACGTCACCCAACGTCTTCATCCTCTTGTCCCCCTTTCGGTTTTTATGAAATGCTGCGGACTAACCGACGGTCATGATGTGCATGGCAACCTTGGAATCGATGCCAAAGCGTGCGCCCAGCACCGTGACGATGATATTGGCACCACTCGAGCTCACCACGTGGATTTCGTTGCCCTCGACAAAGCCGAGGTCCTTGAGGTGGTGTTTCATGTCCTCATTGCCCTTTACACGAGACACGCGCACGGTTTCGCCCGCTTTTACCATCGAAAGCGGCATGGCCGGCATCTGCGGTCCGCAAGACATGAGTTGCTCCTAACGTCAGTTCGTCCTCAACATCGACGCGATAAAAGTTAACCACGTCTATGTTCGCTTTAGTAAACTAGCACGCGGTTAACTTTTTGGAAAGGGTCCCCATTCAGATTTCGAAAAAGTTTCCTATACGAAACAAAAAGGCGCGGCAAAGGACCATCCTTTACCGCGCCCTATCATGCTTAAAGCGAGAGGTTTCTAATCGACGTAACGCAGGAAGCCTCATCCACGCCCGAAACGCGGAACACAACATCCTCGCCGCACTCGCCGTAGAGGGCCATCAGGCCCATAACGTCGCGACCGTCGGTATGACGGTCACCGATGCTGACCGACACGTCGCTACGATGCTTGGCGATAATGTCATAGAGCAACGCAACCGGGCGGGCATGTAGTCCCAACGGATCTTTAATCGTCTTTGTAAACTCGACCATGTCCCCTCCCACGACATCGCACATTCGGCCGGCAAAACCCAGCCACGTGGTAGTTATTGTAGCGTTAGATGCTTGTCGAGAGCCCCTCCGGATGCCCCGTGGTCAAAAAGTGGCAAATATGAGTACTGTCACCAATTTAGTAGCAGCAAAATCGAGAGCAAACTGCCTACTTTGAGCGATTCGAAGAGGTTGAAAGCCGTCAACGCCCTTTAAAGGGGGTTAGATAAATTGATTTTGAGCCCATTTTTGCTCAAAACCGGCCGATAGATATGGCACTTATTTTGCAACAGTACTCATATTTGGCATTTTTGTCCACAGGGCCCAAAATCCATGCTCCAAAACACAAAAGGAGGGGCCTCGTAAGGCTCCTCCTTAGGAAGGGGAATCGATTTATTCCACAGCCGTAGATTAATCCCAGCTTCTACTCCATCATGTCAAGGACAGACGGACGCAGCTCGCTCTCGGCAGCCTCGGGATCGGTCTCGCGCAGGCGGTTGATGTAGCGGTTGTACCACATCACGGCAAGGCCCAGGAAGACAACCACACCGCCAACGTTGTAGACCAGCGTCAGCCACAGCGGCTGATCAAGCGGAATGGTGCCGCAGATAAGCACGAAGCAGAAGACCACGAGCAGGAAGGCGGCAACGACCAGGCCAAAGCTGCGCGAGCCCATGCGGAAGCCACGGGGAGCAGCATCGAAGTTCTTGCGCAGCATAAAGTAGGCAAGCAGGATCAGCAGCGGCGGGAGCAGAGCGGTGGCAGCCGTCATGTTGGTGACGATCATGAGCAGGTCGTCGAGGTTACCAGAGCCCAGGGCCGGAATGATTAGGATGGGGACGACGATGGCGAACTGCAGCCAGGCAGCACGGGCAGGAATACCGTGCTCGTTGAGCTCGACGATCTTGCTACCAAAGACGCCCTTGGGGATCTCGGTGAAGAAGACCTTGATGGGAGCGGAGGTCCACATCATGAGGGAGCCCAGCGTGGCAGCGAGAAGGATCAGGCCAATGACGCGCGTGGACACTTCCATGGGAATGCCAAAGTGGGCAAAGACAGCGCCGAATACGTCGAAGATACCGGTGGAGATGGCAACGCTGCCCTCGGGGATGAACAGGTTAACCAGCAGCGAAGCGCCTGCATACAGAAGTCCGATGGTCAGGCCGGCGATAACGACAGTGCGCACGAAGGCCTTGACGCCGCCCTTGAGGTCGTTGAGGAACACGCCGACGGACTCAGCGCCACCAACGCCCTGGATGATCCAGGCAAGCGTACCGAAGAAGCCCCACGTAGTTGCGAAGTTGCTCATGTCGGGAGCCATGTTAGCGGGAGTAGGAGCCGTAGCGAACTCAACGCCGCCAAAGGCAGCAGCCAGGGACAGCAGGATGAACACGGCGGTCAGGCCGAGAGCCGCGGTCGAGCCGAAGGAGGAAATGGAGCCGATCCACTTAGCGCCCTTGGTCGAAACCCACGTGGCGATAGCAAAGACGACGATCTCGATAATTGTGATCCACAGCTGCGAAAGCTCGGCGTTGGCACCAAAGAACACGTAGCTCGCGTAGATGATGACATTGGGCAGGACGGACGCAAAGTAGAACAGGTTGACGAACCAGTAGCTAAACGCCGTCAGGAATGCCCAGCGGCCGCCCATCGAGGTCTTGACCCAGGCGTACACGCCCGACTCGGAGTCCTTGTTAAGGCCGACGAACTCGGCGGTAACCAGGGTATAGGGGACAAAGTACAAAAGCGTGGCGAAGAAGAACGACGGCGCAGCTGCCAAGCCGATGGCCGCGTTGTTGTTGATGATGTTCTTGATACCGAACACGGCGGCGACCGTCATGCCCAGCAGAGCGAACGAACCAATCGTTCCTCGTTTTTCAGAGCTCATAAGCCCTCCCAATCATCTGTTAAATGTCATCTAAAACCGTCCGGGCTGCAAGTGCAAACACGGACGGCGCACCTGCTAAGGGGAATGGGGAAAAGGGAGTCAACAAAGCCATCCCCCTTAACGGCGCGAAGCAAACGTCCAGGCGGACGAATACTACTTGTTGGGGAAGGAATAACCTTCGACTGTCACGTGCAGTACCACGACGCGGGGATCCGCGGCATCGGCCACGACACGGTAGGCCTCGTCAATTTCGACGACGGCAACGCCGCCGGTGGGAATCGTCACGGTCTCCCCCGTACCCTCAAAGCGCTCGCGATCATCGATATCGCTGTAGGCGCGCGTACAGGTAAGATCGGCCTTGGAAGCCACCTCAACGGTCAGATTGCCGTCGAGCGGGGCGAGCACGGTATGGTAGCGACGGTGACCGACCAGATCGGCAGTAGCCGCCTCGTGGGCGTTCACCCACCAATACACCAGCGAGTCGCCGATAGAGTACGCCACATCGTGCTGCAGTTCAGAAACGCCGTCGAGTGCCTGACCGGTACGCATCCACTTCTTGACGGACTTCATCTGGGCGTCGAAATCGGCACGCGAGTTAAAGATATGCATGACTTATGCCTCCTTAATGGGTGCCAGCGCCTGAGCCAGATCGGCAGACGTCAGCGGTCGCAGGGACACCTCAAAGCTGAAGCTCTCAAAACGGGTGCGATAGGAATCGAGCACCTCGGAACCCCAAGAGTTCGAACCAAGGCCGAGCAGCTGGTCGTTGATGTTGACCGTAACCGTGTCGCCCTTGACAAGGTCGTAGACGTGCTTGGCGTTATCGATGGCCTCGCAGCTATAGGGCCATGCCGAGAACGAGAACGGGTTGGAAGCGGCGTCGGCCGGACGCGTCACCAGCACGCCGTCACCGTGGCTAGAGCGCAGGGCAACCCAGCGGGTACCCTCGCGGTTGGCACAATCCTGGGGCATGACATACGGCGTGAACATGTCGTCGACCGTAGTGCGGTAATGGCCGACCGGGTTGGCGCGCAGCGAGTCCGGATAGTTCTCGCCCGGGCCGTGACCGTACCACTCAACGGCACGATCGCAACCGGGAACCTCGAAGGAGATGCCGATGCGCGGGATGATATCCGAGTAATCGCCGTAGGGCTCGCCGGAAACCTTGAGGTCGACGCGACCGCTCGGAAGCACGGTGTAGACGAGCTCGACGCACATGCCGAACGCGCGAACGGGAGGAGCAATACGTTGGCTCACGGTAACGACGACCGCATTGCCGTCCTGCTTCCAAGAAACCTTGCGGGTAGACGTCTGCATTACATCAATGAAGTTGTCCTTCCACAGGGAGTCGTACTCCTGGGCGTGGTTGTCGACGAGCGGATGCCAAAAACCAACCTGGGGACCGGAGGCCATGACGTCACGGCCGGATGCCTTCCACTTGCTCACGGTGCCGTTTACCTTGTTGAAGGTCAGCTCGCCGTTGAGGGAGTGAATGCGAATCTCCTGCTCGGTCTCCTCGACCGTAAGCTCAGGACGAGTGGGAGCCGCGATGGCCGGCGCCGGATGGTTTGCGATGGCAAACTGGCTTGCGCCCAGTTGGAACATCGGCTCGCACCAGACGTGAGCGGCCATGGTGTAGGCGCGCACGGTCAGCAGGGTCTCGCCCACTGCGGCCTCGCGAATCACCAGTGGCAGTTGGACGGACTCGCCGGGGGCAACCGCACCGGGCATGAGCGTCTTGCGGCAGACCACGTCGCCGTCCACCAGGGTCTCGGCCGACAGGCAGACATCCTCGAGGGTGGTAAACCAACGCTTGTTGGTGACAGTCAGCTCGCCCGCCTCGGCATCATAAGCCATGCGAACCGGGCAGATGACCTGGCCATACTCAGTGAGGCCCGGGCTCGGCTGCTGCCAAGGGAACACCATGCCATCGATGCAGAAGTTGCTGTTGTTGGGGTAATCGCCGTTGTCGCCACCATACATATCGTAGGCAACGCCGTCCTCGGTCACAGCAGCCAGACCGTGGTCGCACCATTCCCAAATAAACTGGCCCTGGATGCAATCCCAGCGATCGAAGACCTCCTGGTACTCGGACAGGCCCCCGGGACCGTTGCCCATGGAGTGACCGTACTCGCAGTTGATGCGCGGCTTGGGGAACGGATGCTCGCCAAAGTCGTTCATCTGCGAAACACGGGAGTACATCGTGGAAATGACATCAACGGTATCGGCGTTGCGGTCCTCCTCGTAATGGACCGGACGACCATCGAGCTCGTGAGCCTTGGCATACATTGCACGGATGTTGCAGCCATAGCCGCTCTCGTTGCCCATCGACCACATAATGATGCAGGCGTGGTTGCGCTCCTGCATCACCAGGCGCTCAATACGGTCGACGTAGGCCGGCTCCCATGCCGGGTCGTCGGTGACCAGGGCGATATTGCCGATATTCTCGAAGCCGTGGCTCTCCATATCGGTCTCGGCGACCAGCATGATGCCATACTCATCGCACAGCTCGTAGAAGCGCGGGTCGTTGGCGTAGTGGGACGTGCGCACCGCGTTGATGTTGTGCTGCTTCATGAGCTCCAGGTCGCGGCGCATGCGATCGAGGCCCACGGCGCGGCCCTTGTGATCGTCGTGATCGTGGCGGTTGACGCCATGCATCTTAAAGTAAGTGCCGTTGAGGTAGATATGATTGCCCTCGACCGTCACCTCGGCAAGACCCTGGCGATGCGGAACGTACTCGCTGACCTCGTCACCGTCGTAGACCTCAAACGTAAGGTCATAGAGGAAGGGGTCCTCGGGGTTCCAGAAGTGGGCATCGGTCACGTTGCATTCGGCATGGCCGTCGACGCACTCACCCGTAGCCACCACGTTCTCGCCATCGCTGAGCGTATACACGACGTGGCTTGCGCCCTCGGCAACCGTATCGAGCGTAATCAGAGCGGCATCGCCCTCGCGGTGCGTGCGGAACCTAAAGTCGACCAGGTGCGCGGCGGGACGCTGCATAAGGTACACATCGCGGAAGATGCCCGAGGCCCACCACATATCCTGGTCCTCGATATAGCTGCCATCGCTGTACTGCAGGACCTTAACCGCAAAAAGGTTGTCGCCCTCGACGAGCGCGTCGGTCACGTCGAACTCGGCAGACAGGCGCGAACCCTTGGTCATGCCGATAAACTGGCCGTTGACATACAGCTCGCCATAGCTCTCGATGCCGTCAAAGCGAATGATCTCGCGAGCGCCGGCGGGAACAGCGGGAAGATTGACGATGCGCTGGTAGACGCCCGTGGGGTCGTCAGAGGGAACGAACGGCTGATCCACCGGGAACGGGAAGCCCTCGTCGGTGTAGGCAAGGTTGCCATAACCGTCTACCTGCCACAGGTGCGGAACCTCCACGTGATCCCACTCGGGCTCGTACGTGGAAAGCTCCTCGTTAGAGACGGCAGCAGGTCCCTCAAAGAGGCGGAACTGCCACGAGCCGGACAGCTGGACAAACCCGCGCGACAGCTCGCGGCTGTACGTTGCAGCGAGATCGGCGGTCTCGTAACCCATAAAGTACGCATGGGGTGCCAGGCGGTTCCTGTGGGTGAGCGCTTGGTTTTCCCAATCGTTAATGGCGTCCATGGTGATGCTCCTTCGTCATCGTAGTGATTCTTGTGCAACCGGTTGTCCTTATCTTACGGGCGATGCAAAAAGCTGTGCAACCGGTTGTCCGCTGAACGGTCGATTTGACCGGGTTAACGGTGCAACCGGTTGTACAACCGTGACACTTATGTCACCCTGAGTATCGAAACACAGCACAAGACATCGTTCTTAAGCTCGTAGGCAACCGCCACGCCCGCAGATATCTCCCCCCATACGAGGTGTATTCGATTGCGGCTTGGTTGCAAAACGACGCCGGTCACCGGATATCATGAACGCTGTTCAGACGCACTATAGTAAGCTGTATCCGCACCAGCCCGTATCAGTGACAACATCGACCGCATTTTCCAGGAGACGCCATGACCCAACCAGTTCGCACCGCACCTACGCTTGCCGAGGTTGCCGCAGCTGCCGGCGTGTCGCGCTCCACGGCATCGCGTGCTCTCAACGATTCGCCCCGCATTAGCGAGGAAACCAAAAAGCGCGTCCGCGCGGCGGCCAAGGAAGTCAATTTTGTCCCCAACGCTCGTGGCCGAGCGCTCGCTGTCGGGCGCACGGAAATCATCGCCGTGCTCGTGACCGAGCCCCTGAGTGAACTCTTCAGCGACCCCACCTATAGCGAGTTTTTGAGCGGCATTACCGAGGAACTGTCGGAGTCGTCCTATCTGCCCGTTATCTTGCAGGCGTCTTCTACGCATGAGCGCAACCGCGCACGCGAGCACTTTGAGCGCCGCTCGTTCGACGCCGTGATCGACGTCTCCCCCTACAAGGGCAGCGAGCTGCTCGAGGTACTGTGCGAGCTGGGCGTACCCACCGTGTTGTGCGGCCAGCTCGAGGGCCACCCCTATCGCGATGTGTTCTCGACGGTCTACTCTGACGACGAAGAGGGCGGACGCTTTGCAGCGCTCGCTATGAAGGAGCGAGGGCGCAAAGATATCGTCGCCGTGTTGGGACCGCAAGACAACCCCGCCGTTGTCGACCGCCTGCGCGGCTACCGCGCCGTCTTGGGCGAAGACCTCCCAGACGCAAACGTTATCTATACCGGCTGGAACAACGGAGACGGCTATCAGGCCATGCACCAGATCCTCGCGCGCGAGATTGCTTTCGATGGCGTGCTCTGCGGATCGGACCGTATCGCGGCTGGCGTCATCACCGCACTCAACGAGGCAGGCCTATCCGTTCCGGCGGACATTTCTGTCGTCGGCTTCGACGATCACGAGATTGCGACGCGCTGCGTCCCCGCGCTCACGACCGTCCGCCAGCCCCTGCGCGAAGAAGGCCACATGGCCGCCAACATTGCGCTCGACATGATCAAGGGTGCCGAGCCCACCACCTCCGTGATGCACATGCAGCTGATCCAGAGAGACTCGCTATAAGAAACTGGGCCGGGCTTTCCGCCAGACAGTTGTTGCGGAAAGCCTGCCCCGTTTTGAGCGCTCATTCTGGGGCACAGTTTCCGTTAGACAGCTCAACCGGAAACTGTGCCCCATTATTATGCCGAATTCTGGGTCGCGCTTTCCCAGAGGACCCCCTTTGGGAAAGCGCGACCCGTTCTGCACGCAAATTACGGGATGCACTTTCCGTGACGCCCGGTCATCCCATGCCCTCGCAACCTCGGCGCATAAAAAACGAGGGAAGGCACGCGTCCTTCCCTCGTTACAGGCAATTTGTAGCCGCTTCCCTACATCAGGCGCAGGCTGACGTCCTTGAGCTGGGCGCCGGAAACGGCACTCGGAGCGCCCGACATGAGGTCGGAGCCGCTGGCCGTCTTGGGGAATGCCATGACGTCGCGGATGGAATCGGAGCCGGTGAGCAGCATGCACACGCGGTCCAGGCCCAGAGCGAAACCGCCCATCGGGGGCGCACCAAACTTGAGGGCCTCCATGAGGAAGCCGAACTGCGACTCGGCGCGCTCCTCGGTAAAGCCCAGGAGCTTGAGCATAGACATCTGCATTTCGGCGTTGTGGATACGCATACCGCCGCCGCCGGCCTCAAAGCCGTCCATGACAAAGTCGTAGGTGCAGGAACCGGCTGCCAGCGGGTTGGCCTCGATCTTGGCGATGTCGGTCTCGGTCGGCAGGGTGAAGGGCTGGTGCTCGGCAGCATAGGCCTTACGGTCCTCATCCCAGTGGAACAGCGGGAAGTTGACGACCCACAGGAAGTCGTGACCCTCGCGCTTGATCTCGAGCGCATTGGCCATGTGAGAACGCATGCCGCCCAGGATCTCGTCGGAGAGCAGGCGCGGGCCGGCGGCGAACATCACAAGGTCGCCGGGCTCGACGTCCATGCGCTCGCGCAGAGCGGCCATCTCCTCGTCCGAGAAGAACTTGACGATGGGGCTGTTGATGGAGCCGTCCTCGCGGAAGGCGATCCATGCCAGGCCCTTGGCGCCAAACGTGGAAGCCACGCCGGCAAGCTTATCGATCTTGGCACGTGCCCAGGCACCGGCGCCCTTGGCGTTGATGGCCTTGACGGCAGAGCCCTCCTCGTTTGCGGCAGTCGCAAAGACCTTGAACTTGGAGTTGGCAAAGATGTCGGTCAGGTCGACCAGGTGCATACCATAGCGAGTATCGGGCTTGTCGGAGCCATAGGTGTCCATGGCCTCCCAGTAGTTCATGCGACGCAGCGGCGTGGGCATCTCGACACCCATGCGGCCGAAGGCATCGGCAAGAACCTCTTCGAGCGCGCTCATGACATCGTTCTGGTCCACGAAGGACATCTCGATATCGACCTGGGTGAACTCGGGCTGACGGTCGGCACGCAGGTCCTCGTCGCGGAAGCACTTGGCAACCTGGTAGTAGCGCTCGACGCCACCAACCATGAGCAGCTGCTTCAGGAGCTGCGGGGACTGCGGCAGGGCGTAGAAGTTGCCCGGCTGAATACGGCTGGGAACGATGAAGTCACGGGCGCCCTCGGGCGTGGACTTGAACAGGGAGGGTGTCTCGACCTCCATGAACTCACGGTTGTGCAGCGCCTCGCGAATGGCAAAGGTAAAGTCGGAGCGCAGCTTGAGGTTGGCCATCATCTCGGGACGGCGGAGGTCCAAATAGCGATAGCGCAGGCGGGTGTCCTCGCTGGTCTCGATGCCGTCCTCGATCTGGAACGGCGGGGTGACGGACGTGTTGAGCACCTCGGCGCGGTCGGTCAGAACCTCGATTTCGCCGGTCGCGAGCTTAGTGTTGGTGGTCTCCTCGCCACGGGCGCGCACGACGCCGTGGATCTTGATGGGCCACTCGGGACGCATGGTCTCGGCGATCTTAAAGGCGTCGCCGTCGGAGTGCTCGGGGTCGAAGGTGAGCTGCGTGATGCCCTCGCGGTCGCGAAGGTCGCAGAAGATAAGGCCGCCGTGGTCGCGGCGACGGCTCACCCAACCGGTGAGGGTGACCTCTTCGCCCACGTTCTCGAAGCGAAGCTCGCCGCAGGTACGGGTGTGCATGGAATGCTCATCGATGGGACGGGTCTGGCTCATACCAGTGATCCTCCTTTATGGATCTGTGCCGCCCCGTGTCGTTCCGGGCGGCGTCGTACAGATTTGCCCAGCCTGCGTAAACCGCGCAGCCAGACATGACGTTCTATCTTATCGCACCCGCGTCGATGTGCCGCGGAAAAGTAACTCCTGCCCAAAGACTTGACGGAGACGAAACAATTGACGCACCGCGGCACCCGCCCGCGCTCGTCACGTGCGACAATATGCCCCAATAAAACAGCACTTGGAAAGGCCCGTCATGACTGCACGCCTCATTGTTATGGATATCGACTCCACGCTCATCAACCAGGAGGTCATCGATCTTTTGGGCGAGGAGGCAGGCGTGGGCGAGCAGGTGGCGCAGATCACCGAACGCGCCATGCGCGGCGAGCTGGACTTTAAGCAAGCGCTCGAGGAGCGCGTGGGGCTGCTTGCCGACTTGGATGAGAGCGTGTTCGAGCGCACCTTTGAGCGCGTGACATTTACCCCCGGCGCGCTGGAACTTGTGCGCTCGGCGCACAGCAAGGGCTGGAAGGTCGGCGTGGTAAGCGGCGGCTTTCACGAGGTCGCCGATAAGATCGTGGCCGCCGCGGGCATCGACTTTTGCCTGGCCAACCGCCTGGAGGTCGTAGACGGCAAGCTCACGGGCAAGCTGGCGGCAGACATTGTGACCAAGGAGTCCAAGCTCATCCAGCTGCTGGATTGGGCGGTTGAGTGCGGTGTCGATATGGCACACACCGTGGCAATCGGCGACGGCGCCAACGATATCCCCATGATTCAGGCCGCGGGCACGGGCATCGCGTTTTGCGCCAAGCCCAAGACGCGCGAAGCCGCCCCGTTTGCCATCGACGAGCGCAACCTGATGCTCGCCATGGACATCATCCTGCGTGACTAGCCGATCCGTCTAACAATTAAATCAGTCTGTCCTATAGTTTCCGAACAATTTTGTCTTAGTGTTCGGAAACATACCCTTTGAGTGCTAGACTTTGCGCCGTCGAAGGGAACATATATGGATAAGCGAGATCTTGAGCAATTGCTGAGCGATGTTGCCGGCGGAGCAGTCACCCCGGCCGTCGCCCTCACGCGCATCCAGACGGCGCCGACCGCCGATTTGGGCTTTGCGCAGCTCGATCTTTCGCGCGGGGTGCGCCAGGGGGCCGGCGAGGTTGTCTACGGCGCCGGTAAAACCGCCGAGCAGATTGCCGCCATTATCGAAGCGCTGCGCGATGCCGGCCAGGAGCGCATCCTGGTCACGCGCCTGGATGCCGAAAAAGCAGCCCGCACCTCGGAGTTCCTCGACAACGGCATCGACCTGGGATATGTCCCGGACGCACAGCTCGCCCTCGTGGGCGGCAAGCCCTCCCCTACCGGCAACGGACGCATTGTCGTCGCTTGCGCCGGCACGAGCGACCTGCCCGTCGCCGAGGAAGCCGCGTTGACGGCCGAGTTCTATGGCAACGAGGTCGACCGCCTCTACGACGTAGGTGTCGCCGGCCTGCACCGCCTGCTCGCGCATGCCGAGGAACTTGCCCAGGCGCAGGTGGTCATCGCCATCGCCGGCATGGAGGGCGCGCTGGCGAGCGTTATCGGCGGTCTGGTGAGCTGTCCGGTCATTGCCGTTCCCACCAGCGTGGGCTACGGCGCGAGCTTTGGTGGCGTAGCCGCACTGCTCGCCATGCTCAACTCCTGCGCCAGCGGCGTTTCGGTCGTCAATATCGACAATGGCTTTGGTGCCGCATACCAGGCAAGTCTTATCAATCATCTGAGCGCCGGCACACCCCGCGCCCGTTAAGGAGCATTCCATGTCTAACCATCAGCACACGCTTATCATCGATGGCACCTCGGGCATCAGCGGCGATATGACCGTCGCGGCCCTGCTCGACCTGGGCGCCAGCGAGGAGCACCTACGCGAACAGCTCGCCACGCTGCCGGTCGACGGCTTTTCGATCGCCGTGACGCGCGTAAACAAGCATGGCATCGACGCCTGCGATTTCGACGTCCAGCTTGCAGAGGGGCTCGAGAACCACGATCACGATATGGCCTGGCTCTACGGCAACGAAGCGGGCACCGAGCACATGCACGAGCATGAGCACCACCATCATGACCATGATGAGCACGAACACGAGCACTGCCACGAGCATGACCATGAGGGTCACCATCACGCCCACCACCATCACCACCGTTCTTTGGCGGATGTCACCGCCATCATCGATGACTCACGGCTAAGCGATGGTGCCAAGCGTCGTGCCCTCGCCATTTTTTCCGTACTCGCCGATGCCGAGGCAAAGGCTCACGGCAAAACGCCCGACACCGTCCTGTTTCACGAGGTGGGCGCCGTCGACTCCATCGTCGACGTCTGCTCTGTCGCCATCTGCCTCAATGACCTGGGTATTGAGGACATCGTGGTCGAGTCGCTTTCCGAGGGCCACGGCACCATTCGCTGCGCCCACGGCCTCATGCCCATTCCCGTCCCCGCTGTCGTCAACCTGTGCCAGGCGGGCAATATCGCCCTCACGCCTGCACCGGTCGCCGGCGAGCTCGTGACGCCGACGGGCGCCGCCATCGTCACCGCGCTGCGCACGTCCGACCAACTGCCCTCACGCTACCGCATCGAAGCCGTCGGCTACGGCGCCGGCAAACGCCCCTACGAAGGTTGCTCCGGTACGCTCCGCTGCCTGCTCGTTCACGCGAACGCATAGCCATGGATGCCCGCAAGGCAAAAAGCCGCGCTGCCATCGTTACGGCGTTCTCCGAGCTCCTGTGCGAGAAAGACTACGGCAAGATCACCGTCGGCGACATCATCGCTCGTGCCCACGTAGGTCGGGCCACGTTCTACGGGCTCTTCAAGAGCAAAGATGACCTGCTCGCTGAGCTCGTGCGCGATATCTGCACCCATGCCCTCGACGATGACGGCACGCCCCTCGATGACCCACTCGTACAGGTCGAGCATATCCTCAACAACCTCTGGAATCGTCGGCAGGGTGTACGGGCACTGGTAGCCGGCGCCGGCTCACGCGTCTTCGCCGACTGCTTACGCAAGACCATCATGTCACGAGCAGCCGAAACCGTCCCCGCCGACCCCGCAGGCCCCGCCGGCACCATGGACCGCAGCTTCTTATTGCACCACATAGCCTCAAGCTTCGTAGCAACCGTCCAATGGTGGGCCTGGCACAACTTTCAAGCAGATAAGGCCGACGTAGCCAAAGACTACTTATCAGCCATCAAGCCCCTCTTCACCTAAGTAAGAAGCTCATCCCAAAGCATCGCCCCAACCAGGGTGCCACGCATCCCAAAGTGTCACTCGCGCTTCAACGCCCCCAACAGCAACAAGCCCCTCCCATCCAAATTCAGTTATATATGTTGGGTTGCTTGTTCCAACGCGGCTGAGATCCCGCAGCTGGCCGCATGGGGTAACTTCCCAGCGCATTCCGCAGGACGAAAGAGCCCCCGCCGCACGAAGTGCGCAGCGGGGGCTCTTTCATGTCCGAGGACGCGCTGGGAAGTTACCCCATGCGGCCAGCGGACAACTATGTAGCCTCAGACTAGAACATGCCCAAGAAACCATGCACAAACAGTGCAGCCAGAGCGGCACCGACAAACGGCGCGATACCAGGAACGAGCAGGCCGTACTTCCAGTTGTTGTCAGCCTTGTTCTTAATCGGCAGCACCTGATAGGCCATGCGAGGACCAAGGTCACGAGCCTGGTTCATGGCGAAGCCGGTGATGCCGCCCATGCCCATGCCAACAGCCCAAACGATCAGACCGACGCAGATAGCGAGCATCAGAACGTTCTCGCCGGCGCGGCTAGCGGCAGCAAGGATGGCGCTGATGAACACAAAAGTGCAGATAGCCTCGCAGAAGAAATTACGGGCATAGTTCGTACCCTCGGTGGTGGGGTTGGTCGAGAAGATATTACGCTGGGCAATGGGATCGACGACGCCATCGGAAGCCTTGAACTCATCGGCATACATAAGCCAAGCGATTACGGCGCCCACAAAGCCGCCGAGCATATCGGCAATCATGAAGGGGATGCAGCTGCTCCACGGCACCAGGCCTACGATGCACTGGGCAAGCACCATGGCGGGGTTCATGCACACGGCACCGCCAAAGACAAACAGGCAGACCGAGATGCCAAAAGACCAAGTGGTGATGGCAAACATGTGGCCGGAGCCCTGATACTTGGTGCCCTTGAGCACGGTATCGCAGTGCACGCCCACGCCAAAGATGATCATGAGGGCAGTTGCGCCGAATTCGCAGAGGAGTTTGGTAAGCATAAACCTTATCTTTCTTGTCGGTTAAAAACGATTCGTTTAGGCCACGCACTAGTGCTGCGCGACGACAACACCCAGGCCATCGGGGATGACGGCAACCTTGGCATCGGCACCCTTCATCTCAAAGGCGAGCTTGAGCGCCTCCTCGAGGGTGTTGACCGGCGTCATGTGCATATCCTTGATCATCTGGTGATCGCACAGGTCGGTGACCATGATCACAGGGTGATGCGCCAGGATGCGGGCAAAAATCTGGCTCGTCCACTGATCGGGCAGGGTCTCGTCCTTAGGACGGTCGATGCAGGCGCGCTCAAACTCCGCCGGGTCGTTGTCGGCGATGTTGTGATAGAAGCCCTCGCCGCCGTGACCGTCGGCACAACCGGCGACATCAATGATCACGCCGCCCTCGGGAAGCGTGGCCTCGGCAGCGCACATGCCCTTCACGGCCTGATAGATGTTCTGGTCGAGCGGGTAACCGCCGTTGGTGGTGATGGCAATCTCGCACTCGACGGGCTCAACGCCGGCAAGGCTCTTCACGAACTCGCAGCCAGCCTCGTGCGCCTTGTGGATGTCACCGGCAAAAGAACCGATGACCTCGTGCTTGCCGTTGAGCACCACGTTAAGCACAAAGGCGAGGTGGGCCATCTCGGCGGCGGCGAACATATCCTCGCTCACGTGGTTGTGGCACAGGTTGCCGGCACGCGAATGGGAATCGTTCACAAACTGACCGTTGTGGTTGTACATGATGGTCTTGTAGCTGGCGATACCGGGCAGCACGGACTTGCGGCTGCCAGAGAAACCGGCAAAGAAGTGCGGCTCAATGAAGCCCTCTGCAAGCAGCAGATCGCAATCGGCGGCAATCTTGTTGATGATGCACTCGCCACCAGAAGGCAGGGTACCGATCTTTTTCATCATGCTGTCGTCAGTCGCGACGTGCATAACGATTTCCTCGTTGGCAACGATCTCCTCGCCGTACTTGTTGACGAGCTCCTCGTGCGTCGACGGACGATGCATACCCGTAGCAACCAGAATGCGAACGCGCGCCTCAGGCGCAGCGGAGTGGATGTGATGCAGCAGAATAGGCATCGTCACACGCGAGGGAACGGGGCGCGTATGGTCGGAGCTAATGATGACGATATCCTTCTTGCCAGCACAAAGCTCCTCGAGCGAAGGCGAGCCATAAGGGTTGGCAAGCGACTCCTCTACCAGCTCTTCCTGCGATTTTGTAGTCTTAAACTCGTTTTGATGACCTTCCATCACACCTGCGAAGTTCTTATCCTCGAGCTCCAGATGCAACGTCTTGTGGTCAAACGGCAGTTCACATTCAAACAATGACGAGCGCCCTCTTCCTTTCAACTGACACACTAGATAAACCGTTGGAAGGATACGCCGCTCACCGAAAAACTCCACCGTCCACCGACTCATTAACACAACGTTCATATTTGACCCTCAACAAAACGGCCGCGATCCCAAACGGGACCGTGGCCGCCTGTCAAAGACACTATAGACAGGATGACTTACGCAGCGCCGAGGCAAACATCTACCCCGATGGCATGCGCGCGTAAGTCATATTGCATAAATACGTCAATAATTTGCATATAATGACGCATGGATTTCTAGCCGTAACAGGGTAGTACCCTCCGGAGCGTGCATTTTTGCGAGTATTCAGCATCGCGGGATAAGATTTTGGTGTCAAAAGTCTTTCAAAAAGTAGATAGTCCTCATGACTCGACCCATCTGGATAGCATGCGGCGAGAAACCAGCCATATACGGGCATCGCCAAGGCCCCAATTAGCGTGCAAAGGCATCAACAAAGGCAGCGAAAGCCGGCTATGGCCTTATGCATCAATCTTTTGCTGCTGAAAACTCCGTTTTTTGCACGTCGCCCCAGGCACCACCCTCACCCAGCAGCTGATCCGCCGAAGACCGGACATCGCAGGGCCCGCCATAAGTTTACTTTTAGGCACACTCCGCAGGACGCAAGAAGCCCTCGCCGCACTCCGCATTGGCGCGAAGCGCACTTTAATCCCTTCAGCCCAATCCCCGAAGACCGAGGACGAAGGGACCCGATGGGTTTCCCTCTGAATGCACTCCGCAGCACGAAGCCCCCTTATCCGCAGCTCCGAAGGAGTAGGATAAGGGGGCTTCAAGTGCGAGGACGCATTCAGAGGGAAACCCATCGGGTCCCGGTGAGAGCTACAGGGCTATCGATTACCCCGTGTTCTGCAAACCTGCCGAGACGCCGGTCACAGTCGAAAGAATCAGGCTCATGTACTCGGCCTTCTTCTCCTCTGCCATCTCGTCCTGGTTCATACGCACCTCGCGAAGGGCGCGGACCTGGGCGATGGACAGGGCGTCGACGTAGGGGTTGCGCACGCGGACGGCGCAGCCGAGCACGCGGCGGCGCTGCAGCGGCCACTCGTCACCGACGATGGCAAGGACCCACTTACGCGTGAGCTGCATCTCGGTGAAGACCTTCTCGGACAGATCCTGCCGATCGCCCAGGTGCAGATACATCTTGGCGATGCGCTGGTCGGTCTTGGCAATCGACATCTCGATGTTGTCGATGAACGTGCGGAAGAACGGCCACTCCTGGTAGGCAGCCTTGAGCTGGTCAAGGTCGCCCAGCTGCTCGCAGGCGGTGCCCAGGCCGTACCAAGCGGCCAGGTTAATGCGTGCCTGGCTCCAGCTGAAGATCCACGGAATGGTACGCAGGTCGTCGAGCGACTTGGCACCCAGGCCGCGCTTGGCGGGACGCGAGCCGATCGGCAGCAGACCGACCTCGGTCAGCGGCGTCACGGTCGAGAACCACGGCGTAAAGTCCTCGGTGTTCAGCAGGTCCAGATAGCGCTCGTGGCTTGCGGTGTTGAGCTTCTCGGCCATATCCCAGAACTTCTGCGTGGTCTCGGTGTTGGTCTTCTCGACGCTCGGGGCCGACTGCAAAAGCGTTGCGGCGGCAACGGACTCAACATGGCGCTGAGCCAGCGTGCGGTTGCCGTAACGGGCAAAGATGACCTCGCCCTGCTCGGTGAGCTTAAAGAAGCAGTTGACCGAACCCTTGGGCTGCGCCAGCACGGCCTTGTTGGCCGGGCCGCCGCCACGGCCCACGGCACCGCCGCGACCGTGCATGAGCACCAGGTCGATATCGTTCTTCTCGGCCCACTTGGCGATGCGCTCCTGCGCGGAATGCAGCGCGAGCATGGCCGTGGTAGGACCGGCATCCTTGGAGGAGTCGGAATAGCCCAGCATGACCTCCATGCGGCGGTTGGTCTGGGCAAGGCGCTTTTGCACCACGGGCAGCGTAAGCATCTGGTCGAGCACGTCGACGCAGCCCTCGAGGTCCTCGAGCTGCTCGAACAGCGGGATCACGTCGAGCTCGGGGACATCCTCCTCGTGTGCGAAGGACAGGTGGGCCAGCTCAAAGACGTCGGCCACATGCTGGGCGCTCTTGGTGAACGAGATGATGTAGCGGTGCGCCATCTTCTTGCCGTAGCGCTTTTGGATGGAACCGATGGCACGGAAGGTGTCGATGACCTCGCGCGTCATGGGCTGCAGGTCGCCATGGATACCGTTCTCGTGGATATCCTTGAGGGCGCGGGCGTGCACCACGGAGTGCTGACGGAACTCCATCTCGACCATATGGAAGCCGAAGGACTCGACCTGCCAGATGATGGTCTGGACCGGGCCGTAGGCAGCACGGACGGCACCGCAGGCGGCCAGCGAGCGCTGGACGACGCGCAGGTCCTCCAGGAACTCATCGGCGCTGTGGTACATGGTGTCGGTGATACGGCGCACGGTGGCGTTCAGACGGTCGGCCATGACAAGCATGACGGCGCGATGCGGCTCGTGCTCGGAGATCAGCTCGGCGCGGGCCGTGTACCGAGGGCTCATCTCGACCTGATGGTTCCACAGGTTGATGAGCTCGGCAGACGGCTTGCTGTAGGTGGCCTCGAGCGTGAGGTTGCGGCCAATGTGGCGGCACTTGTCCTCGAGTTTGAGCACCATGTGAGTGAAGTACTTGGCGGCGACCTCACGGCTCACCTTGGCGGTGACGTTGGGGTTACCGTCGCGGTCGGAACCGATCCAGCTGCCGGGATGGAAGAACGCCGGGCACAGCGGCGGCACGGTACCGGCCTTGTCGCCCAGCACCCAGTCGTCAAAGCGACGATAGATGACGGGGATGACGTCGAACAGCGTGTTATCGAAGATGTCGATGATGGTATCGGCTTCCTCGACCGGCGTGGGCTTCTTGAGCGCGATGGGGCTCGTACGCACCAGGGCGTCGATCTCCTGCAGCATATGGCGCTCGTTCTCCACCAGGTCGGAGCCGCCCAGACGCGGACGCTCCTCCAGCAGGTTAGAGATACGGCGAATCTTGCCCTCGACGGCCTTACGACGGGCCTCGGTGGGATGCGCGGTAAAGACGGGGTGGAACTCGAGCTTGCCGAGCAGCTCGTTGGCGCCCTCGACGCCCAGCTCATTCACCAGCTGGTGATAGGCGACGGTGAGCTCGTTGGCGGGATCGACCTCGGTATCGGTCGACGCACCGGCCTCGCGCTCGCGCAGCTGCGCCACACGGTAGTTCTCCTCCGACAGGTTTGCCAGATGGAAGAAACTCGTAAAGGCGCGGACAATGACCTGCTGCTTATCGAGCGGCAGGCTGTCGATCAGATCGACGACCTCACGAAATGCCACGGCGGTGGGCTCGTCGGCGGTGGGCACGCCCTGCTCGTCGACGGCCTCGTCGGCAGCGCGGGTACCGGGGTTGCCGGCATTGACCACAATCTCGGCCGACAGGATCTTGTCGAACAGGTCCGCGATCTCGGGATCATACTCGCTAAGCACACGACGCTCCAGGCGCAGGAACAGCGCCAGATTATCGCGCAGCTCCTCGGGGATCTCGATCTCGGCGAGACGCTCCCTGGACTCGGCATTCGAGCCGATTCGGTTAACGAGGCGGTTGACCACGGCAGCGACGCGCGCCGCGGCTTCGGGTACAGACTGGTTGCTTAGGTTCTCAGCCACGTTTCCTCCCATTCCTCCTTCTATGCACGTAACATGCGATATTCATTATAGGCACTCGGCAAAAACTTTCGGCGCTGATTGCGCTTTACCACACAAAAGTATTTTCTGCATTGCAAGGGTTTTGCCCTAAATGGTCGTATTTCTCGGTGGGCGGCATACGCAAACGGGGGCATTCCGCATAAAAGCGAAACACCCCCGTAACAATCGCTCGCCGCGAGCGGGACATGTTAGCGGGTCCGCAGCTCAAAAAGATGCGCTACAGGCGCTCGCGAACCGCCTCGACGACGTTGGCCAGATCGGCAAGGACCTCTTCATGGCTCTCCATGTCGCGCACCTTGACCTTGCCGGCGGCAAGCTCGTCGCCGCCCAGGACCAGGATGAGCTTGGCGCCTACCTTATCGGCCTGCTTAAACTGAGCCTTGAGCGAACGGCCCTGATAGTCGGCCTCGGTCACGATACCTGCGGCGCGAAGCTCCTGCGTAATGGCAAAGACGTTCTGGCGCAGTTCCTTGCCGGCATTGGCGACATAGACGCACGGGGCCTCATCGGTACCCAAATCGCTGCCAAAGGCCTGCAGGGCCAGCAGGGCGCGCTCAAAACCGACGGCAAAGCCGACGCCTGCCGTGGGCTTACCACCCTCGAGCTCGACCAGGCCGTCGTAGCGACCACCGCCGCCGATGGAGCCGACGCCGGCGCCGGGAGCCTCGACCTCAAAGACGGTACGGGTGTAGTAGTCAAGGCCACGCACCAGGGTGGGATCCTCGACATACTCGATACCCGCCGCATCCAAATAGCGCTTGACCTGCTCGTAGTGCTCGCGGCACTCATCGCACAAATTGTCGCCCATCAGCGGTGCGTCGGCCATGATTTCGCGGCAGTGGTCATTCTTGCAGTCGAAGGCGCGCAGCGGATTGAGCTCGGCGCGCTCGCGGCACTCGTCGCACATCTCGTCGGCGTGATCGAGGATAAACTGCTTGACCTGCTCGCGATAGGCCGGACGGCATTGGGCATCGCCCATCGAGTTAATGAGCAGACGGAGCTTGGAAAGATCGAAGCCCAGGCGCTTGTAGAACTCCATGAGCATGATGATGCACTCGGCGTCGGCAGCCGGATCGGGAGCGCCGAGCCACTCGATGCCCACCTGATGGAACTGGCGCAGGCGACCCTTCTGGGGACGCTCGCCACGGAACATGGCCTCGGCGTAGTAAGCCTTAAACGGCGTGGAGCCCTGGGGCACCAGGTTGTTCTCCACGACGGCGCGCACCACACCGGCCGTGCCCTCGGGACGAAGGGCCAGGCGCTGCTTGGGCTTGAGCTTGGTGTCGGTGCCTTCGGTAAAGACGCGCTCCAGGTTGGCGCCGCTAAAGACGCGGAACATCTCCTTGCGCACAACGTCGGTCGACTGGCCGATGCCGTGGACAAAGACGTCCACCTGCTCGATCGCGGGCGTCTCGATAGGCTTAAAGCCAAACGGCTCGAATACGCCGGCCGCAATCTGCTGCATCTTTTGCCAAGCGCGCATCTCGGCGCCGATAAGGTCGCGGGTTCCCTCCGCCTTCTGTGCCTGCATGGGCAAACACCTTTCTTTTGTATCGCGTCATAGGTAGTGGACATTATACGGCACAAAGCAGCAACGCGGCGGTGCGTCTGACCGAACGAGGGTATGGGGACTCGTTCGGCCAGACGCACCGCCGCTGTTTGTGATCCGTTTTCCTCCGTCCCCTTCGGATTACGTGATCTGTTGGGGACGGAGGAAAACGGATCATTTCGTAGGCCCGTGGCCGCCTTGGAAACCGAATGATGGTACGAGCATCCATTCGGCTTCCAGGGCAGCCACGGACAGAACGGAGCGAACAGAAAAGAGCACGTAGACCTGCCATAGCTCACCGGCAAAGCTCATGCCGGCAAGAACGGCAGAGGTGGCGATAACGGTGGGGGAGCCCAAAACGCGGCCGTTTACTTTATCGGCAACATGGCCAATGACAAGTGAGCCGATGACGCCCACCACGGTGGAGATGGCGTTGGAGATGTTGTACTGGGCAAGCGTGATCCCGAGGTCGCTTACGATGAGCGGCTGGAACAGGCTCATGCAGTTAACGAAAATCGTGTAGCACGTGGCCATGATGACAAAGACGGAGGCCACGACGAGCCAACCGGGGAAGTATTTATGCTGCCGGGACATACCGCTCCTTTTAAACAGACGAATAGCCTGCGCCGGGGGCCGGTAGTGCCCAAGATTGCCTTGAAAGACAAGGGCATAGGCCTTACGGCCATGCCCGCAGGCTTGAAAGGCAAGGTTGGGTGCTACCGGTGGTCGGCGATATAGCCCAAAGCGACGGCGGTATAGGCCGCGGCACCAAGCGGCAGCTCGGCATCGTCAAAGCGCGCCTTGGGATGGTGCTGGGCAAAATGCTCATCCGTATCGGTTACAGCGGCGCCCACGGTAAAGTACGCGCTCGGGATCTCGCTCGAGATAAGCGCAAAGTCCTCGCTCGCCATGGCGTGGAACAACGGCAGGAAAGCTGCCTTGGGCAATGTCGCACCCACATAGCCCAGCGATGCCTGGGTCATATCGTCATCGAGTACGAGTGGCGGAACATCCGAGAGCGTCTCGATGGTCGCCGGCGTACGATACGTTGCCGCGACGCCATTGACGACCTCGGCGATGCGGCTCTTAAGATGCGCCATGAGCTCGACATCGAAGCCACGCAGCGTTCCCTCGAGCACACAAGTGTCGGGGATGACATTTGCGGCCTGACCGCCAGCGAACTTGCCAACGGTAAGCGCGACCTCCTTGGCCGCCGGCACCTCGCGGGAGATGAGCTCCTGAAGCGCCAGATGCACATGGACGCCGGCCGTGATGGGGTCGATGCAGATCTCGGGGCTCGAGCCATGGCCGCCCTTGCCCTGCAGTGTAATGCGGAAACCGTACACGCCCGAAAGCGCCGGGCTTCCATAGAGCACCAGGCCGAGCGGCGATTGGCTGTTAACATGCATGGCGAAAGCCGCCTGGGGACGCGGGTTCTGCAGAAGGCCGTCGGCAATGGCAGCGCGGGCACCCTCAAAGGTTTCCTCGCCCGGCTGAAACAGCAGCTTAACCGTGGAATTGGCATCGGCAAGCTCGGCCTCGCGAGCCTTGAGCAGGCGGGCGGCACCAAGCAGGGCCGTCGCATGCATATCGTGGCCGCAAGCATGCATGCAGCCGTTGACAGAGGCGAAAGACTCGCCCGACTCTTCCGCGACGGGAAGGGCATCCATGTCACCGCGCAACATGATGACCGTGCCGGCCTGATCGTCCGTGCACGTACCGTTGCCCTGGGCCGCCACGGCCGCACCGGCACCGATGAGGCCCACAACACAGGAGCCGTCGACGAGCGTGGCAAACGGGATGCCCATCTCGGTCAGACGTGCCTGGATATACGCAGAGGTTTGCGGAAGGCGATTGCCCAACTCAGGCGTCTGGTGCAGGTCGTGGCGCCACGCAGCAAGCTTGTCGGCAAAAGCTTGAGCCTCGGCAACAAGACCGTCACCGATAGCGGCTTGCGCTGCCGGGGTGGCCTTGGGCGCTGGTTGCGGTTGAAAATCGGACTGAGCTGGTGCCATAAATGCCCTCCAGTATTATTTGTGCAGCAAACACTTTGATGGTCTAAAGTGCAAGGCATAACTGTAAGGGCGTTACATAAAAAACGCCGCCCCAGAAGGGCGGCGCAACAAGTTGTTTACAATTGCGCGCAATTATTTCGGCGCAAAAAATCGAAATGTGTCTCGCTCAAGACGATCGACAAGAAGATGAGGACGAAGCCGGCGAGCAGACGCGAGGTAAGCGCCTCCCCCATCAGCAGCACCGAAAACAACACGCCCGAAGGGGACTCCATCGATAGGAGCAATGAACCCGTCGAGGCCGGAACGTGCGCCAAGCCGACGTTTTGGATGAGCAGCGCCACGCACGTGCAGCCCGCCGAGAGAAAGGCCATCACGCCGATAAAGCTCGGGGTCCACACGGACAGAGGCGCTTGGGTCTCGAATAGCAGCGACGAGATAAGGCTCAAGACGCCATTGCCCACAAACATCCAAAACGTGATGACGTTGATGTCCATTTTGCGACCGTACTTGGCGGTCACCGCCATCTGGATGGCAAAGAAAACCGCACCGCCCAGCGTGATGGCATCACCGATGTTGAACTCGACACTATCGAGCGCCACCAGGCCAATGCCTGCCAGGCACAGCAGCGCCGCGCCCAGGTTGTAGCGAGTGAGCTTTTCGCCGCTTAGGAAATAGCTCGCGAACGGGACCAGAATGCAATAGGTGCCCGTCAAAAAAGCGTTCTTACCCGCCGTGGTCTGAGCCAGACCGACCGTCTGCAAGGCATAGGCTGCCCACATGAGCGCGCCCATGCTCAGACCAACAATCAGATTGCGAGCGTTAAGGTGGGCGGCGATGCGCTTGCGAAAGATAACAAACATGACCAGCGCTGCGGGAAGAAAGCGAACATAGAGCAGTTCGAACACCGGGATGGTGTCGAGCGCGTCCTTCATAGTGGTAAAGGAGTAGCCCCAGATAATCGCCACCGAAAGCAGTAGAACTTTCCAGAACAGCGGCGAGCGAGCACCGGCGCCACGGGAGGTGCCGCCCGCACCCAGGTCATCGCGAGCAACAGGGCTATCGGGCATGTTTTCGATTTCGTTGGCAGCGTATTGGGCCATGGAACATCCTCACACTCAAACTGGGCGTGGTGTCCGCACGCGTATGGCTGCGTGCCGCCTCATGGTCAAATAAAAACGGGGCGCGCCGGACCCCCGGTACGCCCCGCTACTGTAGCAACAACCAACACGACATCGCAATCCAGCCCGCTAAAGTATCGGCAGAGTAGACCTTGATGTTTCGTCAACGCCACGTTGTTGCGCTAGATTAATTTAGTACTCTCAAGCTTTTCGATAATCCAGTCGTTGGCTTTGATGACCGGACGGCGGAAGACCACACCCAGTGCCAGCGACGGAATCAGATAACTCGCCAGAATGCCCAACTCAATCCAGTACTCCATATGGTAGGCACCGGCCATGGCGGCATGCATGGCGTTGATGCCGTGGGTAAACGGCAGGAACGGATATATCGCCTGGAACACGGGACCGGTCATCTCGATGGGGAACGTGCCGCCCGAACCGCCGACCTGCATGACCAGCAACACGACGGCAAGCGCCTTGCCGATATCGCCAAACGAAACCGTAAGCGTATAGACGATATTGGAGAACACGAGACTCGCGATCCAGCCCGCCAGCACAAATTGCAACGGGTCGTCGCACTGGATGCCAAAGAACAGGATGTCGCCCGCGCACACGAGCGTTGCCTGCAGCAGCGCCAGACCGCCAAAGAACAGGTAACGGCCCAGGTAGATCTCGTGCAGGCGCACGGGGATGAGCTCGTTGATGAGCTCATCGTCAACCGACACCTTCATCATGGCCGCCAGCACGATCGAACCGACCCAGAGCGACAGAATCGTGTAGAACGGCGCCATGGCAGAGCCGTAATTGCGAATCGGATAGACCGGCTTGCGGTCGAGCGCGACGGGGCCGGAAAGCGACGCGGCCAAACCCTCGGGGTCGTTGCCGATCATTGTCTTGATCGTGGCCAGATCGTCCGACATAAGGGCGCCGTCAAGCTCGTCCTTAAACGCGCTGATCTTGTCCGATGCCTCACCCAGCTGATCGGAAGCCTTGTTGACCAGCCTTGCGGCCTTAGAGAGGCCCTTTGCCAGCGAACCAGATGCGTCGGTCAAGCCGTCTACGGCGCTATCCAGGTCGCCCGAGATGCTGTTCAGCGAATCCAGAACGCCCGAAATGGTCTTCTTGAGCTCCTTGGCCTTAACCGAAAACGTGGAATCGTAGTCGGACTTGGCACCCGCGATGCCGGCCTTGGCATCCGCGATTGCCTGATCGACCTCGGCACGCGAGCTGTTGACCTCGGCCATGCTGTCGGAGAGAGACTTCGCGGTCGCCTTCAGGTCCTTCTCATTATTGCGGTACTCAACGGCGATTCTGCCCAGCGACGTCGCAGCGGACTTGAGGCCGTCCTTCAAATTCTCATCCCTCACCTGGTCGGCAAAGCTGCGGAGCTGATCGGCCATCGCATCGATATCCTTGGCGCGCGCATTGAGGGCCGCAGCGGCATCGTTGAGTTGGGACACCGTAAGGTCGACATGCTGGTTTGCGGTGTCGAACGCCTTCGCAAGCTCGGCAGACACGTTGTCGAACGAACCCGCACTTCCATCGATCGCGGCATCGATGGCATCGTTTGCCGCCTTAAGCGATTCTTTGGAATCATCGATGCCGCTTTTGGCATGTTCCATGAGCTGCTTTGTCGACTCATCGACGGCACCGGTCTGCTTGAGCATGCCGCTCGCCGACGTCAGCGAATCGGACGTGGAGCTCAAAATGCCCGCAAGCGACGTTGCGCTGGCCTGAACGTCCTGCAGGTCCTGGGCCGAATCGCCGAGCGTCGAGGACAGGTTGGCGATAAAGTTGCCAACCTGGTCGGTGCTCATGTAATCGAGCAGGCTGGACACCGTCTTAAGACCGATGCTCGTAATGGTCTCGGTAAAGGTCTCGTTAACCTGGCTCTGAACGGCACTCGAACCCTTCTCGGTCACGATCTGCGCAATGGCGTTGGCCTTCTGGTTCTCGTAAAACTCGATATCGGCGTGTTTCACGTCGGTCGAGAAAAGCGTCATCATGTCAGCGCTAAACGTTTTGGGGATAACGACGACAGCATAGTACGCGCCCGACTTAACGCCCTCGATAGCCTTTTCGCGATTGTTGAGCACAACCCAATCGAAGCTCTCGTTGCCGCGTAGGGTGGCGGTCACGTTTTCGCCCACGTTAACCTCGACGGGGATCAAATCGCTCTCGTAACCCTCATCGGTGTTGACCACGGCGATCTTAAGATTGCCGGTGTTGCCGTACGGATCCCAGCTGCCGGCGATGTTAAACCACGCGTACAGACACGGTACGATAATGAGGCCCATCACGACAACCAAGCCGATCACGGAGCGAGACACGTTTTGGACATCGCGCTTAAACAGATGCAGGATGTTCTTCATTTATGCCTCACCTCCTTTGGAGTGCTTGCCAAGCGCGGTGGTATCTCCATCATTTGTGGCTGTGCTGTCGCTGCCCTGAGATTTATGGTGCGAACCGATATGCGGCAAGCGGCCCGTGGACTGATCGCCGCCCTTGGCGCCGCGCTCGCTGGCGTTGAGGCCAAACATGTGGCGGGCGGCAGGAATGGCGGCCGTGTGTTCGCGCATCTCGCGACGCAGGTCCTCATCCGAAAGCGCCGAGATGCGCATCTGGGTATTGAGGCTCGCTCGGATATATTCGATATTGATAAGCCAGCCGCAGATAGCAATAACCGAGATGATCCAAATGACAAGCAGGATGATCTTGCCGTTATTGTCGATATCGAGAACCGTCGACAAGACAAAGAGCAGGACCTGAACGCCCACCACGGCGGCAAAACCGCCCTTGATGTAGTACGGGTAGCGATGTTCAAAGGCGACCGCATGATCGAGCAGTTCGCGACGGTACGAATCGGAATCGAGCATGACGCGCATGGCCGTGCGCAGCGAGTAGCGCTGGCGCGGCAGGTCGTTGGACTCGCAAATCATCATACCGGTCGTGGAGAGCTGTTTATCAAAGAGCAGGTTGAGGTTGAGCAGCAGCGGACGCAGCTGCAAGCCAATAAAGAGTGCGATGGCAAGGAACACGCCCAAGATGCACAGGTTGAACAGGTAGTTGAACGAGTACATGCCGCCGACCGTCTCGCGCAGCAGATTGATGCCGTAGGTAAAGGGCAGCAGCGGGTGCAGCCACTGGAAGAAGCCGGGCATCATCTCGATGGGGTACATGCCCGACGAACCCGGGATCTGCACGATGACGAGAATGACGCCGATAGCCTTGCCGATATGCTTAAACGTGGTGGACAGCGCATAGATGATATTGACGTAGGTGAACGAAATGGCGATGCCGCCCAGCACGAACAGCAGCGGGCTGACGCACTGCACGCCAATCACCAGATCGCCTACCGTAACGATGATGGCCTGCAACGCGCCCAGGATCACCATGAGCAACCAGCGGCCAAAGTAGCCTTGGCGCGCCGTAAAGCTGCCAACACCTTCACGGTCGACCTCGAGCTTGTAAATGGCGATGAGCACATAGCCGCCCACCCAAAGCGCCAGATTGGTGTAGAAGGGAGCGATGCCCGAGCCAAAGCTCTTGACCGGATAGATTGACTTGGACGTCAACTCAACCGGAGACGCCATGAAATCTGCCACGTCATTGACATCGACGCCCATCAGATCGGCCAGCTCGCCCATGGACTCGGAGGTCTGCAGCGCCGCGATGTCATTGGCGGCGGTTGCAAGCTTGTCCTGGACCTTGGCAAGCGAGGAATCGGTCTGGGACAGCGTGGTCTTGGCCTGGCCGAGCGTAGCGCTAAGCTGCGCCAACGTGCCGCGCGCATTTGCAAGTGTAGGTGTCATACCCGAGACGATACCGGTCAGGTCGCCCGAAACGGCAGCAAAAGAGTCGAGCGCGCTCGAGGCCTTCGGCAGCGCGTTTTGACCCAGGTCC
The DNA here is from genome assembly GCA_900540945.1 of uncultured Collinsella sp. Lineage (GTDB taxonomy): Bacteria > Actinomycetota > Coriobacteriia > Coriobacteriales > Coriobacteriaceae > Collinsella. Next base: position 42,663 of record UQHQ01000005.1, read on the forward strand.
GTCTGGGCCTGGCCAAGGTTGGTCGCACCGGTCTGAATTGCGTTATTGATAGCGTCGCTGGCACCCGAGACAGCCGCGGCGTCATTCGCCATGGCGCTCGACTGCGCAGACAGACCGTCCTTGATGCTCTGCAACTTCTCGTTCTGCTCACGGAGCGTATTGATGGTCGATACAATGCGCGCGTCAATTTCCTCGGAACCTGTCGACGTGTCATTGGCGAGAATCTCCAAGTGCCCGATAACGGCCTTATTGTGGTCGATCGTCGCTTGGAGAGACTCGAGCGAGTTGTCGATACGGGTGGTCGTAGATGTGACCGTGCCCGTCAGCTTGCCGATGGCAGCGTTCGCGGAGGCCGACGTCTTGGTGAGCGCAAGGCTGCCTTCCGAGAGCGCCTTGGAGAGCGAGGCGATAGAGTTGCCCGCCGTGGTGCGAGCTTCACCCAGCAGGTCGTTGCCCTGAGAGATCGCTTGCGTCAGTGACGGCGCCTGACCCTGCATGCCGGCAAGTGCCGCATCAGCCGAGGCGATAGCGCCACTCGTCTTATCGATGGCGGCATTCATGTCGCCAATCGAATCGCGCACCTCGCCCAAGGTATCGGATGCCTCGGAGACAGAACTTGCCAACGAATCCTGAGTCTGGGTTGCCTTGTCCTTTAAATCGACTCCGGCATCCTTGGCAATGCTGGCAACGGTCTCGCCCACCGTGGAGACAAATTCCGAGTTGATCTGCTCCTCGATGGTGCTTGCACCGGTGTCGGTAACCTTGGGCGCAATAGCGCTCTTCTTCTCATTGACGTAGTACGTAAGCTTGGGCTGATGGTAGTTACCGTCGAGCATCGAAACCAGGTTATCCGAGAAGTTCTTGGGGATTACGATGGCCGCATAGTACTCACCGCTCTCGACGCCCTCCTTGGCATCGGACGCCGAATCGACGAAGGTCCAGCCCAGCTGATCGTTCTCCTTGAGCTGATCGACAACCTGGTCGCCCGCGTTGAGCTCGCCCACCAAGTCGTTTTGGGTGCCCCGATCGTTGTTGGCGATGGCAATCTTGATACCCTGGGTGTTTCCGTACGGATCCCAGTTGGCCACGATGTTGTACCAGGCATACAGCGAGGGAATAACGCACACGCCAAGGGTAACCACCAAGGCGACGGGGCTCACAAGCAGTCGCTTAATGTCGCGCTTAAATATCGCAAAGGACACCTTTGCATTGGATAGTTTGCTGCCGAGACTCACGCTTGGACCATCCATCCTGTCGTTAAATCGAATCGTACTATCGACAACCATTGTACGTAGGCGCTTTAGCGTCTCAGAGCACAATGGTATTGAGTTTTGCGGGTAGCAATATACTACGAAGACAAATTAACGTACAGTTGTACAGTATCTTTAATTTCAGCATGTCACAAAACCACAACCCGCACAAATTAGCAATTCAAATAGCATCGGGGACGTTCTTAAACGACTAGTCAAACAAAAACGCCCCCAATGACTACTTAGGACCACGAAAGCGTCGCTGGTTGAGCATAAGTCAGCGAAAACGCCCCTAAGCGAGCAAGGTGACGCGAAAGAGGAGGGAAGCGTACTTCGGTACGCGACCGACGATTGAACGTCAGATTGCCGCTTAGGGGCGTTTGCAGCGTCGAGCTGTTACGCGGTTTGGTAAAACCGCGTAACTACCTAACTACATCAAGTTGCAGATAGCCGCCGCGAAGGCTACGGGGTCCTCGGGGAGGATGCCCTCGACCAGCAGAGCCTGGTCATAGAGCAGACCGGAGTACTGCTTGATCTTGTCGGTGTCGCCCGCCTTCTGGGCAGCGACAAGCTTGTCAAAGACCGGGTGCTTGGCGTTGAGCTCGAGCACGCGCTGGCTCTTGGGCATGCCGTCGGGCGCGCCCTCGGGTCCCTTCTGGAGCACCTTCTCCATCTCAAGCGAAAGCGGACCCTCGGTGGTGATGCAAGCGGGGGCATCGGTCAGGCGCGCGGAGACGGCAACCTTCTCGACCTTGTCACCGAGCGCCTCCTTCATAGCGCTGAAGAGGTCCTCGTTTTCCTTGGTGGCGTCCTCGGCCTCCTTCTTCTCGTCCTCGGTCGCCAGGTCAAGATCACCGGTCGCGACGTTCTTGAGCTCCAGATGACGATCCTCGACCTCGGGCTCGGCACCGTCGGCCACAGCCTTCTCGGCAGCCTCGCGGGCAGCATCGTCCTCGTAGATCTTGGGCATATCGGCGGCAACGTACTCACGCATAGCCTGGAACGTGAACTCATCCACATCCTGCGTCAGCAGCAGCACGTCATAGCCGCGGTCGAGCACGCCCTTTACCACGGGCATCTTGGCCAAGCGCTCACGCGAGTCGCCGGCGGCGTAGTAGATGGCCTTCTGATCCTCAGGCATGCCCTTGGCATACTCGGCCAGGGTAATCATCTTCTGTTCCTTGGCAGACCAGAACAGCAACAGGTCGGCGAGCTCATCGGCCTTCATGCCATAGCTCGAGTAGATGCCGTACTTAAGACCGCGGCCAAAGTTCTCAAAGAACTTCTCATAGGCCTCGCGGTCGTTGTCACGCATATCCTCAAGGTCGGCGGTAATCTTCTTTTCCACACGCTTGGCGATGGCCTTGAGCTGACGGTTCTGCTGCAGCGTCTCGCGCGAGATGTTGAGCGACACGTCGGCGGAATCCACGACGCCGCGGACAAAGTTGTAGTAGTCGGGCAGCAGGTCGTCGCACTTCTCCATGATCAGGACGTTGGAGCTGTAGAGCGCCAGACCCTTCTCGTAGTCCTTGCTGTACAGATCGAACGGCGCGCGTCCCGGCACAAACAGCAGGGCGTCATACTCGAGCGTGCCCTCGGCGTGGAAGCTGATGGTGCGCGCAGGATCGTCAAAGTCGTGGAACGTGGACTTGTAGAACTCGTCGTAGTCCTTCTGCTCGACATCGGAGCTGCGCTTCTTCCAGATCGGTGTCATGGAATTGACGGTCTCGAGCTCCTGGTAGTCCTCGTACTCGGGCTTGTAATCGTCGCCGGCGTCCTCGGGCTTGGGTTTCTGGCGGCTCTTGGACACCATCATCTGGATCGGGTAGCGCACATAGTTACTGTACTGCTGAATCAGGCTCTTGAGACCCCACTCGGTCAGGAAGCGATCGTAGGTCTCGGCCTCGCCGTCGGCGTCGAGCTTCTCGTTCTCACGCAGCGTCAGGATGACATCGGTGCCGTGCTCGGCGCGCTCGCCATCTTCGATGGTGTAACCCTCAAGACCATCAGACTCCCACACGTGAGCGGTGTCCTCGCCATAGGCGCGGCTGACGACCTTCACGTGGCTGGCGACCATAAAAGCCGAGTAGAAGCCCACGCCAAACTGGCCGATGATGTCGACATCCGAACCCTGCTGCTCGGCGTTCTCGGTCTTAAACTCCTCGGAGCCGGAATGGGCGATGGTGCCCAGATTGCGCTCGAGCTCCTCGGCGGTCATGCCAATGCCGTTATCCGAGATGGTAATGGTGCGGGCGTCTTTATCAAAGGAGACGCGAATGGCCAGGTCGCCCTGGTCGATCTTGACGCTCGGATCCTGCAGGCTCTTAAAGTTGAGCTTGTCGACGGCGTCGCTCGCGTTAGAGATAAGCTCGCGCAGGAAGATTTCCTTATTGGTGTAGATGGAGTTGATCATGAGGTCGAGCAGTTTTTTGCTCTCGGTCTTAAATTGACGCATGTGCAGTCCTTTCGCGCTACCCCTGTCCGCAAAAACGGCCCGGTCGCCCGAGCCGCATCGCAGACCTGCTATGTTCAGACTTAGATTTTATAACCCATTAACGCGCATATATACATACGGAATCGAAAAACTGTATGTCCGAGCGCTCCAATGCGTCAATTGCCAAGGAGTGTCCCCAACTGCCGGCAGAAAAGGAACGTCCCTATCTGCCATCTACGCGCTTGGCCATCCAGGCGTGGGGCTGGCCTTCGTCTTCGTAATCTACCGGGGCAATTTGCGTGTAGCCCGCCTTTACATAGAGCGGCAGCACGTATTCCTGCGCATGCAGCTTAATAAGCTTGGCGCCGGCATCACGCGCGGCGGCATCACTGGCCTCGACAATCTTGCTCGCCAAACCGCGACGGCGCATGCTCGGCAGCACAGCCACGCGCCCCATAATGTAGGTCTCCCCCGCCGCAACGCCTTCATCCATGTCGCATGCCGGCAACACCGGGGCCTCTGCGTCAGCCACGCGCTCAAGCTCTTCGGGAAACACGCGCGAGCAACCGGCAAGCTCGCCGTCTACATAGAGCGTCACATGAATGCAGTTCGGATCCTCGTCGATAGCGTCGAACTCATTCTCGTAGCCCTGCTCGTCCATAAAAACGACGCGGCGCACCAACGCCGCGTCATCAAAGCATCCCGTCTTAAGTTGAATATCCATGGCTGCCCCTTCATTCAATGCGAACGTTAGGGACAGATTTTAGCGAAAATGAGCTCCGCGTACGCTAAACTTCGCGCGAGCCTTCGCCAGGCAGTCGTAATGACCCACGTTATGGGCATCGCTCGCGATGAAGCTGTACAGGTTCTGATCGAACAGGCGCTGTGCCGGCTTTTTCTCGCGACCAAAGCGACCGCCGGCAATAAAGTCCGCCGAAGCCTGCAGCTTGCAGCCCATATCGACCAGGCGCTCCGCCACGCTTACATCCTTTTGAACCGCACGATAGCGCTCAGGATGAGCGATGATCACCTGGTAGCCACGACACTGCAAATCGTAAATCGTGTTCTCGTACTCTCTAAACGCATACGCATCGGCATGCGTCGAAAGCTCAAGCAGAAACTCGTTGGTCCCATCGAAATGCAGGTATTCCGCGGCGTCGATGCCCAGCTCGACAAGCTTTCGGTGGTTGACCTCAAAGCCCATCTGAAGCGGAAAACCATCTGCGTTATCCCGCAATAGCTCAAAGGCATCCCACATCTTGTCGTAGTCAAAATAGGGATCTCGGCAGTGCGGGGTGCAGACAATTCTGGTTACGCCAGCCCGCTTGGCAGCCTCGAGCATCGCCAAGCTCTCATCGAGATCGGCGGCGCCGTCGTCTACACCCGGCAAGATATGGCAATGAATGTCACGCATAGGTCAGCCTTAATCAACTAAACGTTTGCTCGGTTGGTGAAGATGCCCTTTTTGGAAGTCCCCTGATCGTCGGAGCCCTTCTTAACCTTCTTACCGTCCTTGGTGTAGTAGGAGTAGTAGTACTCGCTGGTCTCGGTCTCGCAGTAGTTCATGACGGTACCGATGAGCTTAACCTTCTCGGACTTCTTAAGCTGGCCGATAGCGTTGAGTGCCTCCTCGCGCTTGGTGAAGTCCTCGCGCACCACGAACAGCGTACCGTCGGTCAGGCTGGCAATCTCGGCAGCATCGATGAAGGTGCCGACCGGAGGAGCATCAAAGATGACGTACTGGAACTTGGCAGACAGCGCCTTGACCAGTTTGGCAAAGCGGTGAGAAACGATGATGTCGGCAGGATTGGGAATGTGCGGCTCGGCATCGAGGAAGTAGAAGTTCTTCTGACCCGTCTCGACAATTGCCTGGTCGATGGAGATCTGCTCGGAAAGGACCGCATAGAGTCCGCCGCGCGAACGAACGCCGAGCATATCGGAAAGGGACCTGCGGCGCATATCGGCCTCGACCAGGAGCACGGACTTGCCGCTCGTGGCGATTGCCTGGGCAAGGTTAATGGAAACCGTAGACTTGCCCTCGTTGGGAATCGAGGAGGTAACGGTGATGGTGCGAATGGGGTCGTCCACGCTCGCAAAGCGGATGTTGGCCAGAAGGGTCTTGGCGGCATTCTGTACAACGAGCTTATCGGTGTTCTTTGCCTTAGCCATGCCTATTTACCACCTTTCATAGCCGGAATTCGGCCAACAACGGGAATGCCCAGGAGCTCTTCTGCCTCTTCGGCACCGCGGATGCGGGTATTGAGCATGTCTGCCAAAACGACATAGGCAACTGCGATAAAGATACCGGCGAGGAACGCGACAGCAACGTACAGCGTGCGCTTGGGGCCGCTGGGGACTTCGGGAGTCTTAGCCTCGTCGATAACGTTGATGCTCTGGGCAGCGCCGACGTTCTGAGCGACCGTACTCACCGAGCTGGCCATGGCCTTTGCGACCTTAGCCGTCTCCTTGGCATCGGTGCCGGTAACCGAAAGCGTAATGACACGCGTGGTGGTCTCGGAGGAAACAGACACCTTGTAGTCATCCAGGTCAGCAAGGCCCAACTCATTGGCAGCACCGCTCTTAACGCTATCGCTATCCAGCAGCGTGGCGATATCGTTGGAAAGCATCTGGCTCGCCGAGAGATCGTTGTAGCTCATCTGACCGCTATCGTCGGTCTTGGCGAGAATGTACATGCTCGTCGTCGCGGTGTAGGTGTTGTCCATCGCAACGAAGGACACGATGCCCATGGCGATCGCGCAGACCACCGGAAGGGTGATGACCAGCTTAAGGTGCTTTTTGAGCAGCTGGAACAGTTCGAGAAGGGTCATGCAGCTTGCCTTTCATTTCCCCAGTTCGGATTGACAAAACTGTCCGTATGTTATCGCATCTTTTTACCGAGGCCAAACTCTATACATAAGAAACAGGCTCTCCTGTAAAAATGTCGGAAGCAATCGTAAAATTGCACAACAACGCCGCACCCGAAAGTCAAATGCGGCGTCTACATCAATACCTATGTTGTATCGCTATGCGAATGGCTCGTCCTGCTGTATGGGAAACGTCACCGTAATGGTGGTTCCTACGCCCAACTCGCTCGACAGATCGAGCGTGGCGTGATGATACAGGGCCGCATGCTTGACAATGGCAAGCCCCAGACCGGTTCCGCCGCGCGCCTTGGACCTACTCTTGTCCACGCGATAGAACCGCTCAAATACCTTGCCCTGTTCTTCAGGCGCGATACCGATTCCCGTGTCGGCGACCGCGAGGAACGGATGGCCTTCGTCGTTGGTGCCGCACTGCAGCGTAACCGTACCGCCGGGTCGATTGTAGCGGATGGCGTTGCTTGCCAGATTATAGATGAGCTCGTCAATCAAGCGCGACACGCCCTCGATGACCACAGGCTTGGTCTCATGACTTATCGTCACATTCGCCTGACGGGCGACCTGTTCAAGACGCTGCTCAACCGCGTAGATGGCACGCGAGAGCTCAATAGGCTCCGTGGACCCAATGGGCACCGCCTCGCCCTCAGTTGCACGCTCGGCCTCGTCCAAGTTAGACAGCGTAAGGATGTCGTTGACAAGCGCTGCCAAGCGGCCCGCCTCACGATAGATGCGACCGCCAAAGTTGCGCAGGTCGTCCTCGCCCTCGACCATGCCGTTTGCGATGAGCTCGGCATAGCCCGAAATCGCCGTAAGCGGCGTCTTGAGCTCATGGGTGATATTCGCCGTGAACTCGCGGCGCATACGGTCGTTGTCCGCCAGCACCGCCATTTGACGCTTGAGTTCCTGGCGCTGCGACTCGATACGCTCAAGCATGGGGACCATCTCGGCATAGGCGTGCTCATAGCTACGGCGTGGGTGGTCCAAATCCACCTCTTGCAACGGCGCGATGATGGCACGGGACTCGCGGCGCGCCATAAAAAACGAGAGTACCGCGCCCGCTGCTGCGATAAGCAGCATCGGCGCCACCATCGACAGCAAAATCGCTGCAACGCCAGGCTGGGCCTGCGCCAAGCGGACAACCTGGCCGTTATCAAGGGCGACGGCGCGATACAGCATAATCTCGTCGAGCGTAGAGCTTGCGCGCTCCGCGGAACCCGAACCATTCTCAAAGGCTTCGATGACCTCGGGGCGATCGCCATGGTTGGGCAGTGTGGAAGGCGACGCCTCGTTGTCGTAGGCAACCGATCCATCCTTGTTAATCAGCGTGATGCGCAAGTCCTCGCGATCAAGGCTACGCAAGAACGGGATGGGCTCCTGCTGCTCGTCGAGGGCGGCAGCAATGAGCTCGGTTTCCTGCGCCAGATTGGCACTCGTGGCATCCGCCAAGGTGTTTTGCACAAAGAACGCACCCAGCACCGTAAACGCCACGATAACCGCCATGGCGCAGACAAAGATCGTCACAAAAACGCGGTGCGACAGCGTATGTTTTCCCTGGGGGGCGAAGACCACGGGTTACTCCTCCGATGCGGTGGCCGCGGTGACGTCACCTTCAGCACCATCACCGGCAGAAGGCTCGGCCAAGCGGTAGCCCACGCCGCGCACGGTCTCGATGGCGCTGGCATGCTCGCCCAGTTTTTGGCGAAGCGTCTGCACGTGCACGTCAACAGTGCGCGAACCGCCGTCGAAGTCCCAACCCCACACGCTCTGCAGCAACGACTCGCGGGTAAAGACCACGCCGGGCTTGCGCATGAGGTACTCGAGCAGGTCGAACTCGCGCAGGGTGAGCTTAAGCGGCTCGCCGGCAACGGTCACCTCGCGATGGCTGGGCGAAAGCACGATGTCGCCCACGCTGAGCACATCGCTCGCCTGCTTGACCATTCCGCCGCGACGCAGCAGTGCGCGGCAGCGGCTCGCAAGCTCCATGAGCGAGAAGGGTTTAGTCAGGTAATCGTCGGCACCGCCATCGAGCGCCATCACCTTGTCGAGCTCGGTGTCCTTGGCGGTAAGCATCATGATGGGCACCGTCGCCGTCAGGCGGTCGGCGCGGAGGCGGCGCATAATCGCCAAACCATCAGTATCGGGCAGCATGATATCGAGCAGCACAGCATCGGGCACCCGTCGCGCCACGGCGGCCTTAAACTCGCCGTCGCACGAAAAGCCCTCGGCCTCGATTCCCTGCTTGCGCAGCGCATAGACCGTCAGATCCCTGATGTTGTCATCGTCCTCGACGTAATAGATCATGTTGAACCCCTTTGCGGCCGACATGACCGCATCTTAACCCTAAAGGTGCCTGTACTAGATGGTATCAGCCAAAACGGCCCGTCAAATAATCCGCCGTGCGCGGATCGATCGGGTTTTTGAAGAGCTGGGCAGTGGGCGCATGCTCCACCAGCTCGCCCAGCAAAAAGAACGCGACCGAGTCGGAGATGCGCGCAGCCTGCTGCATGTTGTGCGTAACGACCACCAGCGTGCAGGTCTCCCTGAGCTCGCAGGCCAGCTGCTCCACCACCAGCGTCGATACGGGGTCGAGCGCCGAGGTCGGTTCGTCCATCAGCAGAATGTCGGGCTGCACGGCCAGCGCACGGGCGATGCACAGACGCTGCTGCTGGCCGCCCGAAAGACCCAGACCCGATTCTTTGAGCTTGTCCTTGACCTCGTCCCACAGGGCGGCGCGTCGCAGGGAGTCTTCGACCAGCTCGTCGAGCACGACGCGGTCGCGCACTCCCATGCCGCGAGGACCGTAGGCGACGTTGTCGTAGATGCTCATGGGAAACGGGTTGGGGCGCTGAAACACCATGCCCACGCGCTGGCGCAAACGGCAGATGTCGTAATCGCCCAGGATATCTTGACCATCGAGCGCGATCTTGCCCTCGATGTGGCAATCCTTGATGCCGTCGTTCATGCGGTTAAAGCAGCGCAGCAACGTGGACTTTCCGCAGCCCGAAGGCCCGATAAACGAGGTGATCTGCTTGTCGCGGATCTTGATATTCACGTCCTTGAGCGCATGATGGTCGCCATAGAACAGGTCGAGGCCCTCGACGTCGATGCGCGTCGGCGAGGCGGCAAGATCCTCTGCCGTGGGGCGAGTCGCATCCCCAACCTCGCGCTCGTGCGCGGCCTCGACCTGCGCTTTCATGAGTTCTTCAAGCTCCGTGGGCTCCACAGCCGCAGCAGCCGTCATACCGCATACCTCCACATCGATATCAATTCAGCAGTATCGATAGTAGAAATCGCGGCTCATATGCACGTGAGCGCATTGTCAAGTGTTTGTAAGGGCGCCTACGCTACGTGGCGGGCAGCTCGATGGTGAATATTGTGTGTTCGGGCGTCGATTCACATGCAACGGTACCGCCGTGTGCTGCGATGATCTCCTTGGCGATGGCAAGCCCCAGTCCAGCGCCGCCGCGATTGGTCGCACGCGCCGCATCCAGGCGATAGAACTTCTCAAAGATCACCTTGAGCTTTGCCTCAGGGATGGGATCGCCCTGATTGATAAAGCGCACGCGCACGCCGCCATCGTCTTGGCGCCCGGCCTCAATCGTGATAGTCGAGCCCTCATAGCTATAGGCGACGGCGTTTTTCATGATGTTGTTAAACACGCGGGCCATCTTGTCGCCATCCACGAGCACCGTCATGTCCTCGCGAATATCAACTTGGGCTTCCTTATGCTGCTCGTTGAGGATGGGATAGAACTCGTCAGCCACCTGAGCCAGCAGCAACCCCAGATCAACATAGCCGCGCGTGAGCACGATATCGTGGAAGTCAAAGCGCGTGATATCGAAGAACTCCTCGATGAGCGCATCGAGCCGGTGCGCCTTGTCGAGCGCCACGCCCGTAAAGTGCGCACGTTGCTTAACCGGCAGCTCGGGAGCCTCTTGCAGCAGCGAAAGATAGCCCACCACACTGGCAAGCGGGGTGCGTAGGTCATGTGCCAAGTACGTGACCAGATCGTCCTTGCGATGCGACTCGTCACGCAGGGCCTGTTGCACCTTGCGCTCACGGTCACGCACGCGGTTAAGGGCGCCCTCGACCTCCAAGAAGTCGCCGTCGATGTTATCCCAAGTGTCGGGGTGATCGATCAGGCGATCTTGAATACGAGCGGCCAGCACACAATCGGCATGCTGCTCGCCCTGCTCGTAGCCCTGGTAGTACAGGGCGCGGCCGCAAAAGAACAGCACGCACACGGCAAGCGCCAGCACAAAGCCAAGCATGTTGAATACAAAGCCGGCATCGAACAACACCGGACCTTCGATGCCGCCGAGCGCCATGGCGCCAATCGTCAACGTCATGGCCCACGCGGCACCGCCAATCACCACGCAACGGCGCACGATTTCAAATCGATCGATCAGCAAAAACCCGATAAGCAAAACTGCCAAAATGCCAGCGATGTTGTCGATACCGACCAGCAGCAGGCTCAGCAAAAAGAGCAGTACCGTCGCGAGCGCGCGGTTGTCGACGACCGCCCTCACGTATTCAAAGAGTCGATCGGGCACCTCGAACGCCTGTCTATCATCTTTTGTCATATCAAGATCCTCACAAGCGAAAAGCGTTATTCGATGATGTAGCCGACGCCCCAGACGTTTTTGATAAAGCGCGGTTTTTGGGCATCGTCGCCAATCTTTTCGCGCAGGTGGCGAATATGCACCATCACGGTATTGTTGGAGCCGGGCATAAAGTCCTCGTTCCACACCGCGCGGAACAGGTCCTCCACGGGCACTACGCTGCCGCGATGCTCGGCCAGATACAGCAAGATGGAATACTCGATGGGCGTGAGGCGCACCGGCGCACCGTCCACTGTCACGGCACGAGCGTCGCGATTGATCTCGAGACCGTCGAGCTGAATGACCGGAGACTCAGCCACCTGCACTCGGCTACCGTAGCTGGTATAGCGGCGAAGCTGGGCGTGGACGCGCGCAACAAGCTCCAACGGGCGGAACGGCTTGACCACGTAATCGTCCGCACCGAGCGAAAGGCCCTCAATCTTATCCTGCTGGGCATCACGAGCCGTCAGCATAATCACGGGATAGGTGTGGCTGGCACGAATCGTGCGCAGCAGTTCAAAGCCGTCGATATCAGGCAGCATGACATCGAGCAACGCCAGATCAAACTCTTGCTCCAAGATTGCTTTGGCCGCGTCGGCCCCGCTATAGGCAATCTGAACATCAAAGCCTTCTTTTGTAAGGTAGATACCCACCAGGTCGGCGATGGCCTTCTCGTCGTCGACTACCAAAATGCGCTCGTTCATGCGTGCTCCTCTCGCGCTCCATTATGCCCGAGGGGACGCTCGCCACACACAACAAGCGCGGGCGATTAAGTCGTCCTTAAGCACCCATATGTCCGTTCGGGCACAGATGCAGGCCATGCGCGCGCTCGACGCTCGCCTGCGCCGGCAAACGATATACTCTAGTGCCAGAAGAGACCACCCCGTCGAAAGCGAAATCCGTGAAGCCCTTCACCTCTTTTGCAAAGCGCTCTGCCCAGCTTGCTGCCGGCTTTATCTGTGCCGTCGCCCTTGTTGCCGGCGCGCCAACGGTCGCCGGCGCCCAAGTGCTAACAACTGACGACATTTGCGGCAAAACCGCCGATGCACGCGGTATTACGGCCGAAAACCTCCCCGATATCGAGGCAACCAATGCCGTTGTCATGGGGAAAGACGGCACCGTCTACTACGCCCGCAGCGCCGATGATCAGGTCAAGATTGCCTCGATCACCAAGGTGATGACCGCGATCCTGACCGTTGAGAACTGCAAAATGGACGAGAAGATCACGGTGAGCAATGCTGCCGCCACCGTAGGCAACTCGACCGCCGGCCTGCTCGAAGGCGACGAGCTCACCGTGGAGCAAGCTCTGCGCGGCCTGATGATCCCCTCGGGCAACGATGCCGCCATCGCGCTTGCCGAGCACGTGGGCAAAAAGATCGACCCCAAGACCAAGGACGCCATGGCCACCTTTGTAAAGGCCATGAACGAGCGCGCTCAAGAGCTCGGCTGCACGGGAACGCTTTTTGAGAATCCGCACGGTCTGGACTTTGATGAGTGGGCCGGTAACATGCACTCCACCGCGCACGATGTAGCCCTGATGATGCAGGAGGCAATGAAGAACGACACGTTCCGCGAAATCGTGGCGAGCGATGATTCCTGGATTGAGGTTACGGGCGCCGACGGTTCCGACCATTCGCATTCCATGGATACGCACAATGAGCTGCTGGGGCAGGACGGCAATATCGGCGGTAAGACCGGCACCACCGACGATGCCGGCTATTGCTTTACGGGAGCCTACAACCGCGATGGCGACGAGACCTACACCGTCGTCTTGAACTCCAGCACCACCGATCAGCGCTTTGCCGACACGGCCGCCCTTGCCAACTGGTACTACGACCACAAGGTGACGGTTGCGATCGCCAACACGCAGGAAAAGACCGCCAACGGCAATCCGCTCATCGCGCGCATCAGCCAGACCGACTGGACGGACAAGACGATCGATGCCACGCTCGCCGATCCCGCAGCTCAGGCGACCGTCTTTGCGCTTGCCGGAGAGGTGACCGAGAAGGTTACCTATGATGACCTTTCGGGCACGGTACATGTGGGCGACAAGGTGGGTAGCGTGACGCTCAAGCAAGACGGCACCAAGATCGCCGTCATGGATTTGGTTGCCGACGAAGAAGGCTCGGGGCCGAATCCCATTGAGTGGCTCCTTGTGAAGCTCGACCGCCTGGGCCGCCGCATCGACAATCGCCCGCTTACGGCAGAAAGCGAAACCGTAGCCAAGGCACCCGAGATGTAGGGTCGAAGGACAATACGCTCGCCGAAAGGAGGCATCCGAAAGGATGCCTCCTTTTTTGAGGGTTCGAATCCCCAGCGCCCTTTCTCGATAATAAAAAAAAGGCCCCAAATGGGACCCTTCTTTCAATTCATACTGGCGGAGAGCTGGGGATTCGAACCCCAGATGCCCTTTTGGGGCATACTCGCTTAGCAGGCGAGCACCTTCGGCCTCTCGGTCAGCTCTCCGTAACAGCCGTTCTATAGTAACCAAACAGCCGAAGTTGAGCAAGAGGGAATTTTCTAATTGCCTAGAGGCCTTTCCTCCTTGCAGTTTTCGCCCCTACCCCAACGAGCGGTTGAGGGAGCCAAGTTCGTCGTTGCCCATGGTGCGCCACATTTGGAAGATGCAGACGCGCGCCAGGAAAAAGAAGCCGTTATCGACCAACTGCACAGCAGCATCCGCCAGCTGGTTGGTCACGGCGAGCACGGGAGGCAGCTCGAGCCCGGCTTTACGGATGGTCTCAACCGCATCCTCGAACGTCGGCGGCTCATTGACGCCCATCTCGTTCATAAGGCCCTGCATTTCCTCCAGCGCGCTGCTACCCGACTCCTCGCCGCGCGGCACGAGGCGGTAGCACGCCAACGCGAGCTCGAGCTGGTCGCAGTTCCAATAGGCAAACGCCAGACGATAGAACAGATAACCGATTGCGGAACGGTCACTGGCAATGCGCAGGCCGTGGCGCGCAACCTCGATAATCTCGTCAAAGCGCTCCAGGCGCGCCAGCACGTTGATGAGCGCAAAGTGCGACTGCATGGACGAGCGAGCCAGATCGTAAAGACGACGCACCTCGGGCAATGCCCGTTCAAAATCCTCCTGCTCGGCGTAATAACTGCAGATCTCGTGCTGGGCAAAGTACAGCGCATCGGGAGCACGCAAAATACGAACGGAGCGGTCTTCCTCCATTACCGGCAGCACCATGCGTACCAGCTGGTTGTCGCAAAACTGCGTCTGGACCGGACCCGTTGCCAAAAGCTCGGCAACGGCGCACTTAGCCTCCAACTCCTCAACAAGACGGGAGAAGCCCTCAAACGCGCTTGCACGGTCAACTTTTGCCTGCTCGCGCAACTCAACGACGCGCGCCACATACGGGTCATCGTCCATCTCCATGACCTCGAGCTCATCAGCCGTATCGGCAAGCAGCAGGTCACGCAACGCCGGCGGCAGCGAACGGTGGTCGTCACGCGGGCGAGCGTGAACCTCTGCAGGCTCAATCGCATCCGGCGCGTCCGACTCATATGCCTCAAGCATGCGCTTGCACGGCATATCGTCCATATCCATGCTCTCAAGATCCTTGGCGACAGGCACGCAATTGGCCAGATAGGCCGCACGCCCAAAGGAATATGTTGCAATGACGCGCTCGCCCTGCTCGCCGTCGGGAGCCGCAATCTGAACATAGCAGCGCGCAATGCAGGCACCTGCGGCAAAGCAAGCCGCTGCCAGCGTAAGCGCCACGCGCGCGTCGTGCTCCGCGGCCCAAATCGCACGCGCACTCTCGTCCAACTCGCGCCAAACATCATCCTGGGCGTCGTATTCACGTTGTGGCATGGCATCCACGACAGAGTGCCCAAACCGAACGAGCATAATCCCCTCGGCAACGTTTGCCCGATAGGTATAGTCGAGCCGTGTGACCACGTTAAGTGCCTCGACAATACGCGCGAAGCGGCTGCGCACATCCCACTCACCGCCCGGCTGGCAAGCCACCGTTCCCGGTTTGCCCCACGGGTTGTCGCTCGAGGCCGTATCGAGCAGTCGGGGAACATCGTTGGTCGTCTTGGCGATATGCCACGCGTCAAAGAGCGCGCAGCCCTCAAGGCTCGGCGAGGATGCCGCCGGGACCAATCCGGCCCCGATGCGTTCAAGGATGCCAGAGAGGCGATTGAGACGGCACTCGATGGCAAGCAGCATGTCAATCTCGTCCTGGTCCAGCAGGCTGCGATCAAAATTGAGATAGAACAGCTTTGAGCGGTCGATGCGCGCTAGGCTCATTTCGGACTTGGCAGCAATGGTGCGCAGGCGGGGTAAGTCGATCTCGCTCATAAGGGCGGCGGCATAGCGCTCGATACCGCTCGGATTCTCGGCATGGTCAACACGGTAAAGCAGCGTCTCGATAGCATCGGGGAGCGGTGCCGTGTCAAAGCCCAAAAACACCTCGACCGGCTCGGGCAACTTTACGAGTTTGATCTTGTCGACAACGTTTTGCATGTCTGCATCGAGACCGTCGACGCCCGCCGTGTTCGCAAGAGCGCTTTCGGAGTTGGCAAATATCACGTAGCGCAAGAACATCGAGGCCATGAACTCGCCGAAAGGAAGGGCGCGGGTCGAATTCCATGTCTCGTGGTCGGACTGCTCGCGCATGGGGCCTTCGGGAGAGCCGGCAGTTCGCGCACACGCGCGCATTGCACCGTTAGCTTCCCTCACCATAATCTCGCCAATACTGGAATCGGACTCGTGAAGGACCAGCTCCATGTCAGGGTCCTCGGGCAACGGTACTTCCCGAACAGGACGATCAACCTTATAAACCTTGCCCGACACGCTCACGTAGCCCAAGAGCGATATGTGAGTTTTGCCGACGAATTCGACGACATAGCACGACTCTTTGGGGTCCTCGCCAAAGACTTTCCAGACAACACCATATGAGCGCCCCGCAGGCTGCTCTGGCATCGATGGAAAACGCTTTTTGGGGTCGAGAAACCTGAGCTTGTATGTCGGACGCTCTGCCACGAAATATCACCCTGATCGGTCGTCGAGAGAAGGAGTGGTCGCGGATGGGCCGCGACACCTACTCGGAATCTTACACGAGTCGATAAGAAATAGTCCGCTTTACACTCACGCCTCGACTGAGGTTCGGATCCATGGGATGCCGGCGTAAAAGAAAAGCCCCCGTTGCCGGAGGCTTGAAGTTCAATTGGTGCGGCGTATAGGATTCCGCGCATCCGCTTCGCGGATCCGCGCCGGCTTCGCCCGCCTGCCGGCGTGCTCGCCCGCTCGCTACGGACGCTCCGCGTCCGCTTTACGCTCGCGCCTCGACCGAGGTTCGAATCCATGGGATGCCGGCGTAAAAGAAAAGCCTCCGTTGCCGGAGGCTTCAAGTTCAATTGGTGCGGCGTATAGGATTCGAACCTATGACGTTCTGATTCGTAGTCAGACCCTCTATCCAGCTGAGGTAACGCCGCGACTTGTTGATTATTATGCACATGGACTGAATAATGGTCAAGCGTTTTTTCAAAAAAAGTTATCGAATTTGATTTTTACTCATTTGGAGCACTTGGCGCGATCCTCGACGTATCGCGATATAAGAAAAGCCCCCGTTGCCGGGAGCTTCAAGATCAATTGGTGCGGCGTATAGGATTCCGCGCATCCGCTGCGCGAATCCGCGCCGGCTTCGCCCGCCTGCCGGCGTGCTCGCCCGCTCGCTGAAAACGCTCCGCGTTTTCTTGACGCTCGCGCCTCGACCGAGGTTCGAATCTCCGCAATGCTCCCATATAAGAAAAGCCCCCGTTGCCGGGAGCTTTAAAGTCAATTGGTGCGGCGTATAGGATTCGAACCTATGACGTTCTGATTCGTAGTCAGACCCTCTATCCAGCTGAGGTAACGCCGCAACGCACGGATTATTATGCACGCGAGCCCCCGATGGGTCAAGCGACAATTTGAAAAAATTTTACGGAGTGGTGATTAGGCTGTTCACACCCCGACCGAGGTTCGAATCCATGCATGGTTTCCAAAAAAGAAAAGCCCCCGTTGCCGGAGGCTTCAAGTTCGATTGGTGCGGCGTATAGGATTCGAACCTATGACGTTCTGATTCGTAGTCAGACCCTCTATCCAGCTGAGGTAACGCCGCAGCGCAAGTCATATAAAACCACTTTAGTTAGTTGGAGTCAAGCACAATCTCAAACTTTTTTGAGAATATGTTCCTTACGCAGCTCCGCATGCGCCAGCGTCCCCCATGCGATCAATCGGTTTTTCAACCACATCGAACCCGGCACCGAGCTCCCTCAAAAGCGAGCGCACCCGCTGGGCACAGTCATAATCGGCAAACGAGATGCTCAGCATGCGCGCGACCTGGTTAGAAGTCCCAACTCCATAGAACCGCTCAAGCGTCACAAGCCCCTCGTGCGTCACAAAAGTCTCGACTACATGCGACGACTCCTCAAAACACCATTGGGTCAACGGGCCCTCGCTCGTCTGCCGCACCACCAAACCACCCACACCCGATGGCTCACACGTAACTAGTAAGTGCTCCCCACCTTCATCGCTCTCAAACAAAACTACCCGCTCATCAAACAGCTCCATCGCATCCCCTTCCTCTCGCTTCTATTTAACATAAGCATAGCAGGTAGATGGCTGTATACAGAACGTTTGTTCGTGTGTTTTCTATTGAGCTGTCCGCACGATATGGTATAGCTCCGCACACAAAAAGGGCGCCCCAGAAAGGAGCGCCCTTGCAAATCGCTTATGTAGGCAACCTACGCGACCGGCTCGATCTTCTCGAGGCCGCCCATGTAAGGACGAAGAACCTCGGGAATCGTGATGGTGCCGTCGGCGTTCTGGTAGTTCTCCAGGATGGCGGCCATGGTGCGGCCAGCCGGCAGGCCGGAACCGTTGAGGGTGTGCAGGTAGCGCGAGCCCTTGAAGTTCTCGGGGTCGCGATACTTGATGTTAGCGCGACGGGCCTGGAAGTCGCCGCAGTTGGAGCAGGAGCTGATCTCCTTGTAGGCGTTGTAGCTCGGCAGCCAGACCTCGATGTCGTAGGTCTGACGGGCAGAGAAGCCCAGGTCGCCGGTGCACAGGCTAATCACGCGATACGGAAGGCCCAGCTGCTGCAGCAGGTACTCGGCCTCGGCGGTCATGCTCTCGAGCTCCTCGTCGGACTCCTCCGGCTTGGCAAACTTGACCATCTCGACCTTGTCGAACTCGTGCTGGCGAATGATGCCGCGAGTGTCGCGACCAGCGGAGCCGGCCTCCTCGCGGAAGCAGGGGGTGAAGGCGGTGTAGCGGCGCGGCAGGGTATCAGCATCGAGAACCTCGCCGGCGTGCAGGTTGGTAAGCACGACCTCGGCGGTGGGGATCAGGAAGTTGTCGCCCGAGACGTGATAGGCGTCGTCCTCGAACTTGGGCAGCTGACCCGTGCCAAACATGGTCTGACGCTTGACGACGATGGGCGGCCACCACTCCTTAAAGCCACGGCTGGTGTGCGTGTCAAGGAAGAAGTTGATGAGGGCGCGCTCAAGACGGGCGCCGGCGCCACCGAGAACGGTAAAGCGGCTACCGGAGAGCTTGTTGCCGCGCTCGAAATCGAGGATGTCGAGGTCGGTGCCCAGGTCCCAGTGCGGCTTAAAGTCGAAGTCGAACTCGCGCGGGGTGCCCCAACGACGGCGCTCGATGTTCTCGTCCTCGTCCTTGCCGTACGGCGTGGCCTCGCAAGGGATGTTGGGAAGGTGAGCCATAAAGTCGTACTGCTCCTGCTCGAGAGCGGTGCGGCGCTCGGCCAGACCGTCAATCTTCTCGTTGACGGCGCGCACGGCCTCCTTGGCGGCCTCGGCCTCGTCCTTCTTGCCCTCCTTCATCAGGGCGCCGATCTTCTTGGACTCGGCATTACGCGTGGCCTGGAGCTCCTCGACCTCGGTGATGACGGCACGGCGCTCGTCGTCGAGCTCGAAGAACTTCTCTCGGTCCCAAGACGTCTGGCGGTTGGCCATGGCGGTATCGATGGCATCGGGGTTCTCGCGAACAAACTTGATATCAAGCATTAGATCCTCCGGCGATATACATTCCATTTAGGTTGCAACCTTGTACATGTATGGGCAAGTATATACTTATGAGCGTTTACGACCCAACCCAACTACGCAAGAAGGCACCCAATGGACGCAGTTTTTTCCTTTTTGTTTGGCACCCGCACCGGTTTTGCCATCCTTTTCGCCGGCGGCATCCTACTGTTTGCGATTCTTGCCTTTGTAATGGAGAAGCGCACCCATAAGATGTATGTCGACCGCGGCCCCAAGGACGAGGACGATCAAGACAGCTTCTGGGACTAACCTGCCAAAAAGGGACTGGTTTATTTTGGTCGGTTTTATCTGGGCAAACGCAAGCGCCTCGCAACTGGAATTGAGCCAGTTGCGAGGCGCTTTTTGCTATAGAGATAAAACCGCAGGAAAACCTGCCAAAATAAACCTGTCCCTAAATGGCAGGTTTTACTGGAGGGTGGCGTCGATGGCCTTGACCAGGGCGCTGCGCATGCCGGCGTCCTCGAGCGCGACGACGCCCTTGATGGTGGCGCCACCGGGTGAGCATACGGCATCCTTCATCGCCGCAGGATGCTGGCCAGTCGCAAGCTGTAGCTTTGCCGTGCCCAGCACCATCTGGCTCACAATGCGATAGGCATCGGCGCGCGGGATACCGTGCTTGACGGCCGCGTCGCCCAAGGCCTCAATCGCCATGGCGACAAATGCCGGTGCGCAACCGCCCACGGTACCGCCCACAAACAGCAGACTCGAATCGAGCTCGACGACGGTGCCAAGCTTTCCGAGCAGACCGAGCACCGTGGCACGCTGCTCATCGCTAAGCGTGGAAGCCTTCTCGCAGGCGATAACGCCCTCGCCCACCGAAACCGGTGTGTTGGGCACCGTCGAGATGTGTGCGACACCCGGCAGGACCTGCTCCCACTTGGCGCTATCCCAGGTCCAGGCGACCGAAAGGACAACCTTGTCGGCAAGGGTTTCTTTGAGCGGAGCGAAGACCTTCTCAATCATGTATGGCTTGACCGCAGCAACCACGATATCGGATGCGGCGACAACCTCCGCCGCATCACGACAGGCAACCATCCCACGTGCCTCACAACGCTCGACCAAGGCGTCGTAGTGGCCCGCGCAGGCGCACATATCGCTCGCAGCCACACCGGCGGCGATCCAGCCATCGGCCATAGCGCTCGCCATATTGCCAAAACCGACAAATCCGATCTTCATATCTCATAGTCCTCTCAGACACGCTCTTCAAAACGAAGGCTATTGTCCCACGGCATTGTTTCGTATTGCCGACCTATTTGTGATACGGCTCGCCACGGCTGATCTTGCAGGCGCGGTAGATTTGCTCCAGCAGCACCACGCGCGCCAAGTTGTGCGGCAAGGTAATACGTCCAAAGCTGAGCATCTCGTCGGCTCGTGTGCGCACGTCATCGCTCACGCCGTCCGATCCACCAATCACAAAGGCGATGTCGCTGTTACCACGCAGCATAAGATCGTCGAGCCGCGCCGAAAGCTCCTCGCTCGAGCGCTCTTTGCCCTCAATGGCAAGCAGGATCACATGCGCTCGAGGCGGCAGGGCTGCGAGAATCGCCGCACCCTCCTTGTCGCGTGCGGCATCCACGCCGCCCGCCTTAGCCGGGTCGATATCGGCCACCTCGCGGATATCCACCTTGGCATAGGCACCTAGGCGCTTGGTGTACTCAGCGCACGCGTCCTTCCAAAAGCGCTCCTTGAGCTTACCGACGCAAACGACGGTGTATTTCACGCGCGTCTACTCCTTCGAATCGTTTTGAACTTTGCTGGCGGTCAGCATCTGCTCGAACATCGAGGCCGACTGCGAGAAATCGCTCGGCAGTACGACCGTCGATGTTTTACCCGTGCGAGCGAACTCTGTCATCATCTCGGACCACTGCGTAAACATGAACAGCTGGTTGGCCTCGTCGTTACCGACACCCGTCTCCTGGATGATCTCGAGCGAATCCTTGATGCCCAGCGCGATGGCCTTGCGCTGGTTGGCGATGCCTTCGCCCGCCTTTTCCATCGCCTCGGCCTCGGCGGTCGCCTCGGTGACGCGCTTGATGCGGTCGGCCTCGGCGAGCTCCTGCGCAGCAGCGCGCTTTCGCTGGGCAGCATTGATGTCGTTCATGGAGTTCTCGACCTCGGTCGGCAGCGCGATCTTGGTGATGAGTGTCGACACGAGGGTAAAGCCGTAGGCAGCCATCTGCTCGGACACGGTGGCATTAACGTCCTTGGCGATGTCATCCTTCTTGGCAAAGACCTCATCGAGCGTATAGACAGGGATGGAAGAGCGCAGGGCGTCGGTGATGAAATCACGCATCTGGTCGACGGGCTCCTGCAGCATGTAGTAGCTCTTGTAGATGCCCGAATCTGCCGGGCCGGCGCCCATGTCATAGCTCACGTGGTACTGAGCAGAGACCTCAAGGCCGATGGTCACGTTGTCCTGGGTCTTAACGTCGATGCCAAAACCGTTTTTCATGGTGCGCAGACTCACCGTGGCGGCCTTGCGGTCGATCACGGGCACCTTCATGTGGAAGCCCGCGTTGACGATGCGGTTAAACTTGCCCAGACGCTCGATGATCACGGCATGCTGCTGTTCAACGACATAGCAGGCGTTGGGGAGCAGCAGCAACAAAATGATGATGGGAAGTAGAAAGCTCGTAAGAGCAGCGATAATACCGGACAACAGCATGGTCTCTCCTCTGATAGGCACACGTTGGCACTAGGATACCCATCTCAGACCCTCACACGATCCCGACGAGAGGAGCCGTGGACAAAAAAGTCCAAATATGAGTACTGCTACCAGTTTAGTAACAGCGTTTTAAAGACCAAAACGCACTGTTGGACCAAGATTCCTTTCAAATTGACTCAGTTCAGCTCAAGGCAGTGTTAAGTTAGCAAACATTTGTTGCGTAAATAGTGCAATGATCACCTTTGAAAATGTGATTCATTTAGTGACAGTACTCATATTTGACATTTTTTGCCCCACAGGAAGCTTCGCTATACGAGGACCCTATGTCACATCTGTCAATTCGCCTGCCAGCGGACTCGCCAGCTCGCTAAAAACGCTCCGCGTTTTCTTTGCGCTCGCTCCTTCACAGGTTCAAGTCCCCGTGATGGGCCCATAACAAAAAAGCTCCCATTGCTGGGAGCTCTTTCAATCAATGGTGCGGGCGAAAGGACTTGAACCTTCATGGGGTTGCCCCCATACGGACCTGAACCGTACGCGTCTGCCAATTCCGCCACGCCCGCGTGCAGGAATTAGAATAACGGAGCGCTACCGCGAACGCAAGAACTATTTTTGAAAAAGTTTGCAGGCATTTTCCCAAGCTGCTCGCGCGATTGCCTCAGCATCCTCGCCGGTACGATCGACACGGTCGTTGACCAGCGTGTTTGCCGTGATAGAAATCATTGCCGGCTCGCACTCAAGACCACGAATGGGCTCCGGTGCCATATACGGGCAATCCGTCTCGAACAAAATGCGATCGAGCGGGGTCGCCGCAAATGCCTCGCGCACGTCGTCGTTGCGCTTAAAGGTGGCCGCGCCGCCATAGGCGATATAGCAGCCCAAACCCACAAAGCGCTCCATCGTAGCTCGATCCTCGCCAAAGCAGTGCAGCACGCAACCGGCCTGAGGCACGCCTACCTCGCGCAGCACGTTGTACGCATCAACGTGCGAAGTGCGCTCCCCATCCGAGTCCTCGTGCCGCAGGTGCAGCTCCACCGGCACATTGCGGCGCACGGCAACTTCGAGCTGACGCGCCATGCAATCAATCTGCACACTGTGGGGCGCCGGCGCGATGTCGTCGTCGTAATCCATGTGATAGTCCAGACCGATCTCGCCGATGCCAACGCACAAAGGGTCATCAAGCGCAGCAACAACCTGTGCGTGAATGTCGTCGGTATAATCCGGCGCGCCATAGGGGTGAACGCCAACGAGATACTTGATCTGCGGAATATCCCGCATCGGCAGAATTTCGCGCACGAGCCAGTCGCTATAGTCCGTCACGCTGCGCTTGTCGGCGATGGGGTCGAGCATCGTCACCAACAGATCGACGCCCGCGGCTTTGGCGCGCACGAGCGTTTCGGGCACTTCTTTGCCCCAAAACGAAAGCAGATGCGCATGCGTGTCGGCAAGCGGTGCCAAGGGCACGGGGCAGGCAACAGTCTTCTTTTTCTTGGTAAACGTCACGCGTTCGGCATTAAGCGTCATGGATTAGCTCCTGGGCCAGGCGGACAAAGTCAGCAACATCAAGCGTCTCGGCGCGCGTGGTGGGTGAGATACCGCAAGCCTCAAAGGCGGCATCGAGCACGTCCTTGGCAAAGCCGTTGGCGCTCATGGAATTGCGGATGGTCTTGCGACGCTGAGCAAATGCGGCGTCAATCACGCGGGCCACAAACTCGCGATCGAGTCCTTCGGGCACCACGCCGTCAACACGGTCGATACGCACGACGGCCGAGTCCACGTGCGGTGCCGGCATAAAGCAACGCGGCGGCACCTCAAAGCGACCCGTCACCTGCGCATACAGGCCGAGCTTTGCCGTATAGCCGCCATAGGTCTTATTGCCCGGCACTGCGGCAATGCGATCGGCAACCTCCTTTTGAACCATGACGACGGCGCGCTTGAGCGCGGGCATCGTCTGGAAGAACTGCAGGATGATCGTCGCCGCCACGTTATAGGGCAGGTTCGCGACAAATACCGTCGGCTCACCGCCCGCAACCTGCTCAATCTGCTCCGGCGTCACCCTGAGCGCGTCGCCCATGATAAAGCGGAAGTTGGCGTAGTCAGCGGCATGGGCATCGAGCACCGGCTCGAGCTCGGGGTCGGCCTCGATCGACGTGACGCACGCCGCCTCCTGCAGCAGCGCAAGCGTGAGCGTACCAACGCCCGGACCGACCTCGAGCACGCGCTCATCGCCCGCAAGCTCGGAAAGCTCGCAAATGCGCTCAATTACATGGTTGTCGATCAGGAAGTTCTGGCCCAGGCGATGCTTGGTCGCAAGGCCAAACTCCTCCAGCAGCTCCCTTGTTGCCGTGGGGTTTGCCAAAGGCGAAGTTGTCATAGTTGCCTCCTTAGCATGGTGGCGGCGTCTTGAAACAAAAGGGCATGGACCGTTGCGGCCATGCCCTTACATCTAAACAGCAAATTGCCGATATGGCGCGCGGCGGCTTAGCCCAGACGCGGGAACAGCGGCTCGCCCTTCTCGACGGGCTGACCACCGGCAAGCAGGCCCCAAGCGCAAATGCCCTTGAGGTCGTCGCTCGCGGCCTCGTCCTCGCACGACAGGCGGCGCAGGGCCTCGGCAGAAGTCTGGGGCATGAGCGGCATCAGCAGGTGAGCGGCAATGCGGATAGCCTCGAGCAGGTTGTAGATCACAAATGCCAGCTCGTCAGCCTTGGTCTCGTCCTTGGCAAGCGCCCAGGGCTCGGAGTCCTCGATGTAGTGGTTGGCGGCATGGATGAGCTCCATGACCTCGTCCTTAGCTCCACCGTAATCGAGCACGTCCATCTTGGCCATGTAGCGCTCGACCAGGCCATCGGCGATCTTTGCCAGCGGGTTTTCGAACGCATCGAACGACGCGGGCTTGGCGGGCGCGCAACCGTCAAAGTACTTGCCGCTCATGTTGAGCGAACGCGAGATAAGGTTGCCCCAGCTGTTGGCCAGGTCGGCGTTGTAGACCTGCTCCATGCGATCGAAGCTGATGGCACCGTCGGTGCCGGGGACGACGTCGGTCATGAAGTAATAGCGATAGCCCTCGACGTCCAGCATGTCGATAACGTCCTGCGGAGCGATGGCGTTGCCGCGGCTCTTGGACATCTTCTCGGCCTTGCCGGTCTCGGCATTGCGCACGGTCAGGAAGCCGTGGGCAAAGACGTGCTCGGGCAGGGCCTCACCGATGGCCATGAGCATGGCGGGCCAAATGACGCAGTGGAAGCGGATGATGTCCTTACCCACGATGTGGAACTGCGCGGGCCAACGATAGGCCAGCTCGGCACGCGCCTCGTCGGTGTCGACGCCGTAGCCGACGGCCGTCATATAGTTGAGCAGCGCATCGAACCACACGTAGGTCACGTGGCCCTCGTCAAACGGGACCTGAATGCCCCAGTCAAAGCTCGTGCGGCTCACGGAAAGGTCGTTAAGGCCGCCCTCGACAAAGCTGCGCACCTCGTTCATGCGGAACGCAGGCTCGACAAAGTCGGGGTGCTCGTCGTAAAGCTTGAGCAGCTTGTCCTGGAAGGCGGAAAGCTTAAAGAAGTAGGACTCCTCCTGCACGCGCTCAAGCGGACGGTGGCAGTCGGGGCACAGGTGCTGGCCGACGCTGCCGTACTCCTCGTCGCCCTTCTGGACCTGCGTATCGGTGAAGTAGGTCTCGTCAGGCACGCAATACCAGCCGTCGTAGCTGCCCTTATACAGGTAACCGGACTCCTTCATGCGCTCCCACAGGTACTGCACGGCATGATGCTGGCGCGGCTCGGTGGTGCGAATGAAGTCATCGTTGGAAATCTCGAGCTTGCTCCAAAGCTCCTTGAAGTGCGGAGCCTGGCTGTCGGTCCACTCCTGCGGCGTCATGCCATGCTTGGCTGCGGCCTCGGCGACCTTCTCGCCGTGCTCGTCCATGCCGGTCAGGAACTTAACGTTGTAGCCAGCGGAGCGGCGATAGCGAGCCTGAACGTCGGCGATGATGGTGGAATAAGCCGTGCCCAGGTGCGGATCGGCGTTGACGTAGTAGATGGGCGTCGTGATAAAGAACGAAGGCTTGCTTTGATCCATGGGGTTTGTCCTCCAGAAAAACGTTGCATACAGGGGATGATTCTAGCGCAAGGGCTGGATATCCTCCATCTATTGCATATCGAGCACCATGGCATAGACATCGCGCTTGCGGCGCGAATACTTCTGAGACAGGCGCTTGGCCACCGCAGAGGCGGGCTCCCCCTCCTCGAGCGCGGCGCGGATATCCTCGCGCAGGGCCTCGTCGGGATCCGCTGCCGCGGCGCCAACCGGTACGATGCCAGCCTCCTCGTCCTCGCTCGGCGGCGCGATGACCAGCGCAATCTCGCCCTTTACCTCGCCGCGAGCACGCAGCTCCTCGGCGAGCTGGGCAGCGGGCCCGCGCAAGACCTCCTCGTGCAGCTTGGTGAGTTCGCGGCAGACGGCAACCTCACGCTGGGGAAAGACCTCCGCCACGGCCTCGAGCGTCGCCACGATGCGATGTGGAGACTCGTAGAAGATGAGCGCGCCGGGTACTACGGCAAGGCGCTGCAAACGGCGCACGCGGTCGCCGTGCTTTCGGTCCAAAAAGCCCTCGAAGAAAAAATGCTCGCAGGGAATGCCGGACGAAACGAGCGCCGTGACGCAAGCAGAGGGCCCGGGAATAACTTCTACGGGCACATCGGCCTCACGCGCTGCCTCGACCAGCACCTGGCCGGGGTCGGACACACTCGGCATGCCGGCGTCCGAGGCAAAGGCGAGGGTCTCCCCCGCCAGCAGGCGGTCGACCAGGCCGGCGGCGCGACTGGCGATCACATTCTCGTCGCAACGGACAAGCGGCTTGGAAATGCCCAGGTGCATCAGCAGCTTTGACGTCACACGCGTGTCTTCGCAGCAAATGGCATCGGCGGCGGCAAAGGCCTCGCCAACGCGCGGGGACAGGTCGCCCAGGTTGCCGATGGGCGTGCCGACCACATAGAGTTTGCCCGTATGGGCGCTGTTTTGCGTCATATCAACCTATTCAATCATGCCGCGCTCGAGCGTACCGAGTGCCGCGCGGGCGTCCCATGCTGCAATGCGCTTCTCGGTCTTCCACGTTTGGAAGAACCAACCGGCAGCCGGCGCAAACGAAGCCAGCTGGTTGGCGATAAACACGCGCTCGTAGGCATTGCGGCCCTCGGGCGTAACCGACGAGTTGGCAAAGATCGCCGCGCCCGACCATTCGCCCACCAGCACGGGGAACCCTGTCGAGATCGCTTCTTTAAGCTCGCGCTTGTTACGCGAAATCGCCGTCGTCAGCCCGCGGGGGCTCGTGATGTCGAGCGCATACTCGTCGCGGTAATGGTACAGGTGAAGGTCCATGTAGACGTTCTTGTACTTGGCACCGCGCATAAAATGCTTCCACTCGCTGGGATGCCCCGAAGACGAGAAGACGACGATCTTATCCTCGGGCATATACGAACGGACGAGCTCGTAGGCATCGCGATAGAAATTGCGCAAGTAGTGGGCCGGAATTCCATCCGTCATGGTAAAGAGGCTCTTGCGGACGCTCATCTGCGGCGTGTCCAGCAGCTCAATGCCCAGCAGGCTCTCGGCCTCGCCGTAGCGATCGGCCAAGCGCTCGAGCACGTCGAGTGCGACATGACGGCCGTTGGTGGACGAATGCCACTCGGCAGCAGCCTCCGGCGTGGTGGGCGAATCGTTGGAATCGCCCTGGCCACCGGGCACCGTCGCCAGATCGAGCAGCACGCGGATGTCGTACTTGGCAGCCCACTCAATTGCACGGTCGATGTAGTCGACAACCGAGATGTAGGACGCATCGGACTCCTGCGAACCAAAGGCATACCAGGGCACCGGCAGACGCACGGCATTGAGACCAATCTGCGCCATGCGGCGAAAATCGTCCTCACTCACAAACGTCTCGTAATGACGGCGCATGCGCTCGTTATAGGCGGCGGTGCCCATGGCCTCCTGCAGCTCGGCCGCGTTGGATGCACCGGTCGCCGCGTATAGAGACGGGGTCACCCAAGGCTCGGGAATAAACCAGCCAGAGAGATTAACGCCGAGTATCCTCTCCATCACTGCCCCCTTCGGATCGTGCAGGCCAAACCTGCATCGTATTGCATAGGAAAAGTATCGTTTTGAGTATACCCGCGCGTGCGGACAGACGACCGAACGGTCTGTAAAGTGGCGCAAAAGCGGGAGGAATGTCTGGGGCGAGCGGGGTCAAGATGACGTACCGAGATGCGCATACACGCCGAGGGCAGGCGCCGGAAAGCGCATTCCATTCTTTCGCTCAATAATGGGATGCGCTTTCCGCGGGTCCACATAAAAGAAAAGGACCCCTTTGCAGAGGTCCTAGTCAATTCAAGGTGGCGGGGAAGGGAATCGCGTCCGCGCGCTGCGCGGACGGACCGCTGCGGCGCCTGCGCGCCTTGCGAGCTACGCTGGAAAACGCTTGCGCGTTTCCTCAGCTCCGCGCCCTCACGGGGTTCGATTCCGTGCATGGTCCACATAAAAGAAAAGGACCCCTTTGCAGAGGTCCTAGTCAATTCAAGGTGGCGGGGAAGGGAATCGAACCCCTGACACGAGGATTTTCAGTCCTCTGCTCTACCAACTGAGCTACCCAGCCATTTGAGGTGTGCCTTGTTTCAAGGCTTGATTAGTATAACCAAGGACGCGCTCCGGTCAACCGAGAATTTGAAAAAAGTTTTTGAGCACGGCGCCAGCCACAAGGCCGACCCTATAGAACAGCACGTTAGAGACATCAACCCACCGCAAGAAGTTTTTCGCTCAAGGCTGCACGGGCAAACTCACTTGGCGTCATTCCTTCAGCCGCCGCCCGACGACGAATCGCCTCCTTCATCCCTAGGGGAATCTTGACCGATAGCGTTGCCGTCCCTTCGCTTGAGAGCGGAGGCCGCCCGTGCACGATCCCCCCAACGGTATGCTCGCCGTCCGGAAACCCGCCATGCTCGTACGACTCGCACCACGCGTCAATCATTTCATCCGTTACAACCTGACCATTGGCAGCCGTATACGCCTTGCTCATCATCGACCCCTCTGCCGAGCTTGCTCGATCTCTTGCCAAAATTTCTTCTGAACCGGAGACAGGGCATGAATAATGAGCCATCCACGAATTAGTTCGACTGCAACAAGTTCCATACTTCGACCATCTGGAAGCCATCCAATGGCAAGCCATCTCGGCGGCTCGTCCTCCGACTCGCGGCGAATGCACTCAGTAACCGCGAACCAGGCACTAAGCACTTTCTTTTCCGTCAAGTGTTTTTTTGGCGTTGGGATGGATCTCAACATCCATGCATCTTCTCCTCCATCTTACCCAATTTCGTATGACGAAAGTCCGCTGTCGCCAATTCTTACGCCGGCACTTGTTGAAAGGCGGGAGGTGTAGCGAGGATTGAAGGGCGTTCCAGCACCGCCCAGGCACCGGGACAGGAACACATGCGCCAAGGACGGACGTTTTCGTAGCATGCGAGGATGCTGCCGTTGCGGTCGATAAAAGCAATGTCGATGGGGTAGGCCATAAAGCAGGTGTGGACCGAAGAGCAGCGTGGGAACGCCATGACGAGCGGCAACCCGTTGGCGGCAATCGGAGACCGTCCCAGCATGCCGCGCAGGCGCACGGCAAACGACTCCGCCACCACAAACTCGGCAGGCGCCCAACCCAGCCTGTTGAGCGCCCGCGCGTAGGCAATGTAGGATGAGGCCGCGGTCACATAACCACCCCCGGACGCCACGGATCGACCGTCACTGCGCGCTCGTGCGACAACTTTGCCGGTGCCCCCAGCGAAACGCCGGCGATGCTGAGCGAGCTCGGCCACGGCTCGTAGCGCATGGTACAGGTATAGGTCCTAAACGTGCCGGAGAGCGAAAGCAGACCGCCATCCGATGTCGTCGCACCCTGCTCGCTCGAGACCTCAATCTGCAAGTCATAGCCTTCCATGGCATGTTGGATCTGAGCCTGAACGGTCGCGGAGGCATCGATGGAGCTGTCATCGCCCTCCCCGCTCGGCGCCACGGCATGCGCTAGCACGATATCGGGCACCACGCGATCGAAGCGCGCGACCGCGTCGGCAAAGACCATGACGTTGTACACGATAAGCGCCAGAACCAGCAGGACGGGCGTGACCACGGCCATCTCGACCGTCGCCTGGGCGCGCTCCTCGCACAGGCGCGTGCGGATGCCCATTACGACCCACCGCCCAGGGCACCCGCCAGTGTGGCGACATCGACGGTAAGTGGGATGGAACCGCCGCCGGGCAGCGGAATCTCCGCAAGCGTGAACACCGTGCCGCTGATGGTGCGCTCGACTTGATATTCCAGCGCCTCGCAAAGCGCCTTGGGGTCGGTCACGCCCAGCGGAATACTTCGTAGCTTGTCCTGCACTTTAGAAAGACCTGTGATGTCAGACCCCGGGCTCTTGATGACATTGGCGGTGTCGGTCAGTACCGGCTTTCGTAGGCGCAAGTCGCACGGCTCCAAGCCCAGCGCCGCCACGGACGCCGAAACGGTATCGCCGAGCCACGACGCAATGGAGCCCAACGCACCGCTGCCCCCTCCCAGGCCATCGATCATCTCGCCCATGAGCTCGTCAGCCGAGCCTTGGATGTCTCCGTATCCCACAAGCAGCCGTCCCCAAACATCCATGACGCCATCGAGTACACCGGCAACACCGCCCGAACGCTCCTCCAACGTCGAGAAAAACCGCGAGAGAACGTTGTTCTGCGCCGTCGCGTCATCGGGTGCCAGTACCGCAGCAGAGATAGCACCGCGCTCGCCAAGCCTGACCGCCGCGTTAAACGAAGAGCTGAGCTCATCGGGGCTCGAGATGGCACCCGAAACCGCAAAGGCGACCACGCCATTGCGACCGGGCGGAGCGATACGCGGACGCTCGCCCGAAAGCGCTTTAATGGCCTCGTCAAACGCATTGCCCGCACGGTCAGCCTCGTCCTCGGTCTGGCACATGAGCTCGAGCTCTTTGTTGCGGCATTCGACGTAGTCTTCCAGAGCGCCTTTGAACTCATCAAAGTGGTACTCGAAGCCGTTTTCGATAGAAGTCGAAGGAGCCGCAACGGCGCCGAGCGACGAAACACCAAAATGGCATCTGTTGCATTTGTCCTGCCCGTCATAAGCAGCGACCGAGGCTAGCCCGCCTGGCGTCCCTTTCTTATAGTTGGGGCAGCTCGTTCCATAATGCAGATACGTTTTGCCATCGTTGGTACTAGTTGGCCACGCCGCATCGGTATAGAGTTCCGTCGCTCGCACCTCGTCAGTGTTGCGCGGCAACAACGGAATATAGGAAGTGGTCCGGTCTCCGTCTTCGGTTATATATGCGCGATTGACCTCTGCGCTCGCATAGGTATAGAACGCCTTGCGCGCCGCCGACTCCGCCTTCGTCTCGACGCTTGAGCCTTGAGGCGCCTCGTTTGCAAGGCGCAAGCGGTAATAGGCCTTCGCGCGATCGAGCGCCACTTGCGGCTCCCATGTGACGCTCGAGGCATAGTGCGGATTCTCAATATCCGAAAGCTTCGCCAAACTCCTCGCGCGTTCCCACATGCATGAGCAACTGCCGACCGAAGCCGGATCCGACCCGCCGCAATCCGCAAGCCAGGCGCGCTCTTTTGCTTTCGCCGTCTCCTCCGAGGCCTTCTGCAGCTCATCTGCTGCGCGTTCCAGATCTTTCGATGTGTCTTTAATGACATCGGTCGAGATCTCGGACCCCTCGAGCGCAACGAAATCCGACTCGGACGTCCTGGGCACGGCAAGCGCCGTACCGGTATAGGTCGCACCCTCGGTATCCTGCGCCGACACGGCCTGCGTAGCTCGCGCGGCAACCAGATACGGTAGAGCCGTCTCGATTTTCTGCAGGCCCTTGGAGGCGCTTTTGGCAAACTTATTGCGCGTTTTAATGATCTCGATCCCCGTGTCGACCATATCGCCCGCGGCAAGCTCGGCACCCGGAATAAGGATGGCGACCAAGCCGGTGCCGATCGTGGCAAACCCCGCTAGGCCCAAGCTCAATATGCTCGCATCCACCACTGTCGCAGCCGTATGGTAGGACGCCACCACATTGGCGCCTGCCAGCGCGCCGCTATCGGCAGCCGCCTGGGTGTCCCCCGCGCGCGACATGCTCCATATCGCCGCCGCCGACGAAAACAGCAACGTGAGCACCACCAAGATGACCACCGCAGAGGAGAGCGTGGTATAGGCACCGTCTTCGATAAACAGGTCGATCCCGGCTCGACCCATAAAGCCGCCTCGCTTGCAGCGAGCACGCGGTCGGCAACGGCCCGCAAGCCCCCTCGTCACCTTCAACAGGCAGCGCTTAATCCCATGCAGCAATCCATGAATCATAATCTCCCTCCAGCCACTCGGGACGCGATCGATACGAGACGTCGACCTTAAGCTCGACATAGCCGTTTTGGCCTGCGCTACCCATAGCCTGCGCAAACGCACCGATCACGGGCAGCGGTTTAACCTCGCCGGTAACGGAAACGGACGAGACGCCGCCCGCATCGGCCCGACCAAGCTCGATATCCCACGACAGGGGCCCGCCGGCATGGAAAATCGAAACGTCGGGAACCGCGGCAAGACGGCGGCGGGCAAACTCCTTAATATCCTCGTCATCCCCCACCGTCGTCGTGGTCATGAGCCGCGCGGTCTCGGCGGCGGCAGACTCCATGACCGCGCGTGTATAGAGCAGGCACACCGGCTGCAGCGCCAACAGGACGAGCGTCAGAAACGTCGGCAGTAGGAATGCCGCCTCGACCGTAGACTGCGCCCGGTCCTCGCGCGTGACATCAATAGAGCACGATGTCCTTAGCACCCGCAGCAGCGTCGACAACCGATGTCGAGGTGACGCCGTGAGACGCCGTCCTCTCGACCAGCGCCGCCAAGCGCCCATCGGCACCGGCACGCCAAAGCCCTGCGATCGCCAGCACGATGGAAAGCAGTGCCACCGTGACGATGGCGTATTCGACCGTTGCCTGGGCAGATTCCTCACGCAGGACATCATGCATTTCACGACCCCTCCTTTGAGTTCATTGTCTGCGGGGTCAGGCGGACCACGCGCAGACGACACGAAGTATCACCAGCATCCGCGGCAACCGTCACCATATCGACCCAGCCGCGTCCGTCACGCACGATGGCGCCCCACACGTTGCCCTTGATGTCAAGATAGCCGCTCAGAGCAAGTTGTGCCGTGGGCACCTCGC
The DNA here is from genome assembly GCA_900540945.1 of uncultured Collinsella sp. GTDB lineage: Bacteria > Actinomycetota > Coriobacteriia > Coriobacteriales > Coriobacteriaceae > Collinsella. Next base: position 75,808 of record UQHQ01000005.1, read on the forward strand.
GATAGGCACGCAGCATATCCGCCGCCGCCTCGGTCATCGGTCGGCACTCGGACCATGCGAGACGAACAGCGACGGCATTGTTTGCAGATGAACCCGTTGCAGCGTCCGCTCGCTCGTCGAGTGCTTGCAAGAACGTTTGCGCCGTGACGGCGGCATTCGCATCGGCCGCGTCTCGCGCATCGTCTATTTGAGACGCCGCAGCCGAACCCGATCCCGCATCCGCGGCAGCCCCTAAACGTTGTTGCCGTGCTGCGTTAAGCCCCCAAACCGCCACTGCCACCGCCACGACCGCACAGGCGAGCACCAGCAACGCGCCGACGGGACGGGCGCCCTCTACAGGCTGTTGATGCCCTCGCTGATAGCGCTCCATAGATCTTGGACCTTGCCCTTAAATGCGACGATGGCAATGATGGCGATCACCACGAGCACACCGACCAGGATGGCGTACTCGGTGGTGCCCTGCGCGCTCTCCTCCCGCAGCAGTTCCTCGGCACGCTGGCGAGCGTGAATTGACTGGCAAAACGCCCAGCTCCAGACCTTGCCAGCAACGTCAGTCATCGTATTCATGTATTCCTCCCTACATCATCCCGCCTGCTCCCAGCAGCGGGCCCAATATGGACAGAAGCAACGCCGGCAAGATGAGCGTGCCGGTGGGAATCAGCAGCTTGACCGGCGCGCGCTCAATCTCGCGCTCGACTGCAGCGCGATGGGCCGCGCGAATCTCGCGACTTTGAGCCGCCAGCGTCTCGGCAAGCGGGGCACCGAGGGCAAGCGCCTGCCCCGCTGTGATGGCAAAGGTCTCGAGCGCCCGCACATCCAGGTCGCGCGCGGCCGCCAGAAGCTCGTCCTCGCGCGTCCCTACGCCCACCTGCCACGCCATGCAGGCTCGCTCAAGGCGGATCGCCAACGTCGATCGGCGATTGGCGCAAAAAACCTCAAGCGCCGCATCGAACGAAAGGCCGGCCGAAAGCCCCAGACGCACCACGTCGATCATCTCGGACACCTCGCCAAGCGACACCTGCGCCGTACCACCCGTGCCGAGCATGCCCTTCAACCGTGTTACCAGGACATCGGTCACCGAGCGGGCAGCCGCGACAACCAGCAGCGCCTCGCATTTGCAGACCTGGGCGATCTTGCATGCGTCTGCACGCTCCAAACCCGTCACGATAAACACACTGAGCGCGCACAGGCACGCCGCGGCCCCGACCAAGACGCTCATAGCTCCACCCGCATAATGCGCCGGATAACCACCAGCGCGACGGCGTTGAGGGCAAGGCCCAACACCACGGTACCGGCACCTGCCGGCGTTGCAAGGCCGCGGCGAAAGTCGGCCGAAAGCAGCGCCAGCACCGCGCACATACCCGCCGGCATCGCCGAGACCATGTGTGCCGACATACGAGCCTGCGATGTCTTGACGTCCAGGCGGCGCTTGAGCTCAATGCGCTCCCCCACCATGCTCGACGCCTCGGATAGCAGGTCAGCAAGCGGGGCGCCGGTTCGCTGCGACACCTTGAGCGCCAAAGTGACAAGCGAAAGGCCGGGGGCATCGATACGGTCGAGTAGGTCATCCAACGCATCAGTCGCCGAGACGCCGCAGTCGATCGCCGCCGCAACGCGCAAAAACTCGGTATGCACCGGCTCTTGCGCGTGAGTTCCCACAAACCTCATGCCCTGGGCCAGCGAATGACCCGAGGCGAGCGACATAGAGAGCGCCGTAAAGGCCTCGGGCATGGCTTCTTCCACATCGTGTTGCTCGCGGCGACGGTCGAAGGTGTCGCGAGCGGCACCTACGCCAAACGGTGCGAGCAGCCCCAGGACAAAGCCGATGGGCGACAGCGATACGACAGTCAGGGCAATGCCGCAGACACCACTCGACAGCAGTAAGCATGCCAGTCGCGCCTTGTCATCCTCGATGACAAGGCCAACGCGATGTGCCGGAACCAGCGCCGCCCAGGAGTGGGCAATCTTTTTTAGCAGGTCGTTTTCTACCAACTCGCGCGGCAGCCTCTCGGCAACCGACTCAAGCGCATGACTGACCAGCTCCGCCGGCGGCACGCGCGGCGCACGAGGCTCCGCCCCACACGCCACCGCGGCCGAAAGCCCCGTCAAGCCCCCTACGACGAGGGGCACAACGATCTCCATTCGTCCACCTCCTCTTGTGTGAGCGTTCCCGAGCGCAGGCCCTCCGCGATAAACGGAGGCTCGCGATCGAGCGTCCAGGTGCGCGTGGCGGCATCGAACGTCACGTAGCGCTCAAGCTCCACGCCGCCCGACGCGCCGCGTCGCACCCCCGAATAGGAGGACACGAAACGCCTGCCGTCCGCATGACGCTCGGACATCACGATGCCGTCGAGCGCCATGGCAATCTGCTCCTCGATAAGCTCGCTCGGCAGATCGATGCCATAGCGCGCAAGCAGCGTCAAACGCACCACGGTCTCCTGCTCGGTGCCCGCATGAAGCGTGGTGAGCGATCCGTCGTGCCCGGTGTTCATGGCCTGCAGCATGTCGCAACATTCCGCACCGCGCACCTCACCCACCACAATACGGTCGGGACGCATGCGCAGGGCGTTGGTCACCAGATCGCGGATTGTCACCGCGCCCTCGCCCTCAATTGAAGCCTCGCGTGCCTCCAGGCGAACCACATGCGGGTGATGCGCAAACTTGAGCTCGGCGGAGTCCTCGATCGTCACGATGCGCTCGCCGGTGGATATCTCGCACGACAGCGCGTTGAGCAGCGTGGTCTTGCCCGATCCCGTGCCACCTGCAACCGCCAGATCTTGACGCAGCGATACCGCACACGACAGCAGCTGCGCATACCAAAGCGGTAGCGACCCCAGGCCCACAAGCTCGTCCAATGAACAGATGCGGTCTGAAAACTTACGGATGGTGAGGATTGGCCCATCGATCGCCACAGGCGGAATCACCGCGTTGACGCGATAGCCCGTCTTGAGGCGAGCGTTGACGATAGGGCTGCGCTCGTCGATGCGCCTGCCCAGCGGCGAGATGATGCGGTCGATGAGCACGCGGATTTGCTCATCGTCCTCAAACGCATGCTCGATGGGATATAAGACGCCGCCGCGCTCAAAGAAAGCCGAGCGACAACCGTTGACCATGATCTCGGTGACGGTGTCGTCCTCGATGAGCGGCTGCAGCGGGCCCAGGCCCACCACGTCATCCAAAATCTCGTCAATGATGGTCTCGCGCTCGGGCGTCGCCAGGTCGGTCGCCTCCTCCACGTTGAGCGCCGCCTCCACCGCAGGACGCAATTCCGAGCGGGCACGCGCCGGATCGATGTATGCGCTGATACGCGCCACCTCGTCATAGCCCATGCGGTCCATCACGGCGCGTTTGGTGCGGCGCTTGACGGCACGGTGGCGTCCCGCATCAACAGGCACTGTCGCCGCGGCTGCACCGGCTTCCTTAATCCTTGTTTGCAAACTCATCGCGAATCACCCTCGCGCGACCAGGGAAGACGGATGCGCGGGCGCTCGGTGCGCGTCGCACGGTCGGTGACCATATCGCTCCAGGGACCGACGGCGCAGCCCAGCTCCACGAGCATCTTGCGCGTGGCTTCGCGTACGCTGGTGGCAAAAGCGCTGGTCTGGCCCACTGCCTCGTCAGCACGGCCGAACGCCATGAGCGCCGCCAAGTCCTGCCCGCCGTCGGCGATGCGGATCTTGGAGCTCAACGCGCAGGTAATCTCAAAGCGCATGGCGACATCCTCGTCAGCGCCGCGCGCGCCAAACCGGTTGAATACGGCGCTCATGCGCGTACGCGGCACGCCCACACGGCTCGCCAGCTCGATGACGCGTGCCGCGGACGTCGCAGACGACACCGATGGATCGCCCACGACCAGGCAGCGGTCGCTCGCCGCCACCGCGGCCGCCACGGCGTCGCCCCAAAAGACCGAGGTGTCGACAAGCACCACGTCGGATTCGTGACGCAAGACGTCAAGCAGCAGCTCCACCGGACGCGCCATGAGCTCGGCCTGTTCGGGCGCGGCGACCGGACCCCAAAGCGTGACGCCCGGGGCCACGCGCATCGAGGCGGCCACGATGTCCGATTCGGCAAGTGCGCCCGCAGCCGATGGCTCGATAAGCGTCGCCATGTCATGCGGGGCATCGGCACCCAACAGGTCGTAGAGGTTTCCAAACATCAGGTCCAAGTCGAGCACGGCAGCGCGCAGGCCCAGCAGCGACGCCGCGTGCGCCATGGCGGCGACGATCGTCGACTTGCCGCAACCGCCCGAACCCGAGACGGCGCAGACAACCGGGGCTCGATGCGACGAAGCGGCGGCATCCGCCGACGGCGTGGGGGCAGGCGGCGCCGGCACGGGCGGCAACGTCCCTGTCTCCCCGGCAGCGCTCATATGCTGCGCCCAAGCCGGCATGGCAGGCTGCTCGGTCCGCGGGGCCGAATCTGGGGACTTCACGGTCGCATCGACACGAACATTGTCGTTCCCGGCAAGTCCCTCAACCTCGTCGAGCTCATCGACCAGGCTCACGCCATGCACGTATCCCATATCTACAGCCAAAAGATCCTCGCCATACGGCACCGGCTCTCCGACTTCATCGTATGCAAGGGGGTCCCGGGGACACCGACCATGCTCGGCTTCCGCTTTTCCACAATCATCAACACGCGGGCCTCTTGTAGCGCGAGGCGCCCCGGGTTCCCTATCAACAAAAGCATCGGGCTCAATCGTCATACACCGGCCGTAATCAACCGTTCCCTCGCCCGCGCGCCCGTTGCCGCATATGCTGCGCGCAGCGATAACCTCGGTCGCCCCTGCGCGAAACAGCCCCTCGATATCCGAAGGATCGAGCGTCTCTATCAGTACGACCACGCGGCTCACGCGGCCCTCGGCCGTCAGGCGCGCAACGGTCTTTCGCACGTCTTCGGCATCGAACAGGGCTGCCGCGATAATCGCCGCCCCGCGACGCGACGGAAACGCCCGTGCCATGGACAACAGCCCGTCCAGGTCGCCCACGCGAAGCACTTGCGCGCCCGCATCGCGGCCCTCGACTTCCCGCTGCAGCAATCCGTAATCACCGCACGCGCAGCATGCAAGCCAGATCGCCTTCATCACTCGTCGCCTCCGCTCTTTTTGTCGCGCACCGTGGCGGGAATCGTCAAACTGACCGTCCCCTTACCCGAGGCCCCCAGCAATTCCTTAACGTCTTCGGGGTCGGCCGCCAGCGTCACCCATTCGATCTTGCCTTCACGCGTGGCGCCGGCATCTTCGCTGGTATCGATTACGCGCGCGCCGCACAGCCGATCGGTCACGCCGTCCTTTTGCACGTACACGTCCACGTAGCTGCCCACGCCCGTGGCGCCCCCGACCGAATGCTCGGCATCGACCGCCACCGAAACGGCGACCTTGCCTTTGGGCACCTCGAGCGTGTGGGTTTCGGCCTTGGTGTAGACATCGCAAATCACGGCATTTTTAGGGATGCGCGAGGTCGTCACGTCGCCGCGCACCTGGCGCAGCTCGGTCGCCGCATCGCGCGGCAACAGGCTCGCCAGCCATTCCTGGGTTATGACATTGGTCTCGTCGAGGGTCTCGCCCACATCGATATCACGCGCCGCGACGCACACCTCGACGCGATCGCCGCCATACTTGGCCAGCGTCTCGGCCTGGACCTGCTCAGCCTGCGAGCGAATCGACGATGCGTAGACCATGCAGAGCAGCGCGGCGAGCACACCCGCGATTAGACTGATGGCGATGCGCTTGCTCTTGTTCACGGCCGCTCCTCTCAAGGTAGCACCGGGCGGATGCCCGTAGCACCATTGTCCGAGCGGGCAAGCAGCAAAACGGTGCGATCGCGATCTTGGTTTTGAGTGTCAAACCAATTGCCGACCAAAAGCTGACCGGCCCGTCAAGCTCGTGGCAAGGTTTTGGTCAGCACGTCAGCAAAACGCACGTTTAGGGGCGCATCGGCAATAAAAAAGCCGCCTCCCGCACCATTGGGAGACGGCTGTCATAGATAGATTCAATTACAGATGAACATCGGGATCGAGCATCTGAGCACTCACGCGCATGGATGACGCCAAGTTTTGGAACGTCTCCAGACGCAGGCTGTCAATCTGTCCCGCGTCCTCGGCCTCGCGAACGGCACAACCCGGCTCATGGGTGTGTGTGCAATCGCCAAACCGGCACGCGCGCGACGCCTCGACGATCTCGGGAAACGCGCGGGCCAACCCCCGCTCGTGGCCCACAAGCGGCAGGCTCCGCAGACCCGGGGCATCGGCGATCACGCCGGCTTCGCCCGGCAGTACCACCATCACGCGCGCGACCGTGGTGTGACGACCCTGGTCGTCGCGCTCACGCACGCCGCCGGTAGCCAACGTATCGTGGCCCAACAGTGCGTTGAGCAGCGTCGATTTGCCGGCACCCGACTCGCCCAGGATCATGGCGCAGCTCCCGGCGGGCACGCAGACGCGCACCTCGTCCAGGCCACGGCCCTCGGCAGAAGATGTCACGATTACGCGCACGTCCGGACCCACCAGGCAGTGTACGCGGTCCAAATCGCGCTCGAGCTCATCGGTGTCGCAACGGTCGGCCTTGGTGAGTACCACCACCGGCTCGGCATCGCAGTCGAGTGCCAGCACCAGCGAGCGCGCCACGCGGTCGAGCAGCACCTCGCCGGCGCCGAGCGCCTGCACGATCAGCACGCTATCCACGTTGGAGCAAAGCACCTGACGCTCACCGCGAGCGCGTCCGCGCCAGCGCTCAAAACTCGTGCGGCGTGGCAGCACGCACTCGATCACGCCCATGTCATGCCCGGGCGCACGGCGCACCGCCACGCGGTCGCCCACGGCGGGCAGCAGAACCTCATCCTCGCCACGCGACTTGGCAAACCCCACGGCATGCTCGGCACGAAAGGTGTCGTCGGTAGTCGCCACCAGCGGAAACCCGCGATCCAAGCGCACCACGGCACCAAGTTGCATCTGCTCGGGCTCCTCGGCCCGAGCACAATAATCATCGAAGGCAGCCCGCTGAGCATCATCGACCGGCAGATCGTCGAACGCCGGAACATCCTGCAGCGCATCGAGTCCCGGCACGCTTGCCAGCAGCTCCTCGGCAGACGCGGGAGCTTCGGTCGCAAGCTTCCGACGACGATCGCGCTTAGCCCGCGCCCCCGTCGTCTTTTTCTTCGCCTTAGCCTTCGCCTTGCCCACAAGCGCCTCCCAGCACCACAAATCACAACTGAGCAGGTATTTTAAATCAAAAAGAGCTGGCCGGGCAAAGCCCGACCAGCTCACACACTTTCCTTCAGCTTACGGTCCCGAGAGGCTATCCGAAGGCCCGCCCGCCGGGAGGGGTTTCTTCTGAGCGATCCCGCAGCGCGAAGCGCGAGGACCAGCGAAGAAGAAACCCCGCAGGCGGTCGGACCGGTGGGAAGGTTGACCTTTCGACCTACTCCTTCTCCACTGCGCGCATGATCGCCTTGTAGATCTCCATCAGCGGGATGATCAGGAAGGCAAGGCCCAGCGCGGCGATAACGCCCTTGAGCTCAAGCGTCACGGGGCCAAAGAACATCTCGGCAAGCGTCGGCTGCACGGTTACGATCACCGTCAGCACCAGCGCCAGCGCGGCAGAGGCCCACAGCCACTTGTTCTGCTTCTTCATGCTAAACAGCGACGCACGACGGCTGCGCATATTGAAGCAGTGGAAAATCTCGACCATGTTGAGCGTGATGAAAGCCATCATCACGCCTTCCTCGTCGGCATTGCCGGCGATCATATCGGCGATGTGGATGTAGCCCATGTCAAAGTACACGCCCACAAAGAAGCTCGCCAGCACCAGCACAGTGATGATCAAGCCCTGGACCACGCAGTCCAGGCCCATATTGCCGGCAAAGACACCATCCTTGGCGTTGCGCGGCTTGCGCTTCATGATGTCGCCCTCGGCATCCTCCATGCCCAGCGCGAGCGCGGGGAAGCAGTCGGTGACCAGGTTCACCCACAGCAGCTGCACCGGCTGGAAGATGGTGAAGCCGATGAGCGTGGCGATAAACACCGAGAACACCTCGGCAAGGTTAGCCGAAAGCAGGAACTGGATGACCTTACGGATGTTGTCGTAGATGCGGCGACCCTCTTCGCAGGCGCCGATGATGGTGGCGAAGTTGTCGTCGGCAAGCACCATGTCGGCGACGTTCTTGGTGACGTCGGTACCGGTGATGCCCATGCCAACGCCGATGTCGGCGCGCTTGATGGACGGGGCATCGTTGACGCCGTCGCCCGTCATGGCCACGATCTGGTCGCGCGACTTCCAGGCCTCGACGATGCGGGTCTTGTGCTCGGGCTGGACGCGAGCGTACACGCCGTAGTCCTCGATGTGCGCGTCGAGCTCCTCGTCGCTCATGCGATCGAGATCGGCACCGGTGATGGCATGGCTGCGATCGGTGACGATTCCCAGCTGCTTGGCAATGGCCACGGCGGTGTCGATATGGTCGCCCGTGATCATGACGGTGCGAATACCGGCATCATGGGCCTCGCGGATGGCGTCGGCGACCTCGGGGCGGACAGGGTCAATCATGCCGGACAGGCCGCAGAAGACCAGGTCGTGCTCGAGCGCAGCGGGGCTGCAGTCTGCCGGAACCTCGGTGTAGGTGCGGCTTGCCAGCGCCAGCACGCGCAGGGCCTCGTCGGCCATGGCCTTGTTGGCGGCCACGAGCTCGGCACGGCGCTCCTCAGTCAGGGGGACGACCCTATCGCCCTCGTAGATGTGGGTGCACAGGCCGATTACCACGTCGGGCGCGCCCTTGGTGTACTGCTCGTACTCGCCGTCCAGGGTCTCGACGACCACGGACATCATCTTGCGGCCCGAGTCGAACGGGGCCTCGCCCACGCGCGGGTGCTCGGCAGTCAGGCCAGTGAGACCAGCCTTGCCGGCATCGTTGACGAGCGCGCACTCAGTCGGCTCGCCCACGGCCTCGCCCAGCTCCTCGTCCCACTGGGCATCGGAGCACAGTGCCATACCGGCCAGGAACTTCTCCTTGGGCGCAGCGAGCTCGTGCTTGACGACGGTCATCTTGTTCTGGGTAAGGGTGCCGGTCTTGTCGGAGCAGATGGTCTGCGTGCAGCCAAGGGTCTCGACGGCAGAAAGCTTGCGGATGATCGCCTGGCGCTTGGCCATCTTGGTCACGCCGAGCGAAAGCACGATGGTCACGACGGCGACCAGGCCCTCGGGGATGGCGGCGACGGCAAGCGAGACGGCGACCATAAAGGTGTCGAGCAGGGCAGTCGGGTCGGTGAGGACGTTGCCCACGCCGTGACGGATGATGTCGACGCCAAAGATGACGACGCAGATGACGATAACCATAATGGTAAGGATGCGGCTGAGCTCGGCGAGCTTCACCTGCAGCGGCGTGAGCTCTTCCTTGGCCTCGGCCAGGGCGCCGGCAATCTTGCCCATCTCGGTGTTCATGCCGGTGCCGACCACGACGGCGCGACCACGGCCGTACACAACGGTGGAACCCATATAGCACATGTTCTTGCGGTCGCCGAGCGGCACGTCATCGGTGCCCGCGGCGAGCTCGATCACGTTGGTATGCTTCTCGACGGGCACGGACTCGCCGGTAAGGGCGGCCTCTTCGATCTTCATCGTGGCGCTCTCGAGGACGCGGCAGTCGGCCGGAACGGAGTCGCCCGCCTCGAGCATGATCACGTCACCGGGCACGAGCTCGGCGCTCGGCAGGTGCACGAGCTTGCCGTCGCGCAGTACCTTGGACTGCGCCGCGCTCATCTCCTGCAGGGCCTCGAGGGCTTCTTCGCTCTTGGCTTCCTGGACCACGCCCAGCACCGAGTTGACGATAACGACGAACATGATAATGACGACATCGGCAAAGTCGGGCTCGCCCTTGACCATGCCCGTGAGCGCACTGATGACGGCGGCAACGATCAGCATGATGACCATGGGATCGGCCATCTGCTCAAAGAAACGCTTCCACAGCGGCGTCTTCTCGGCTTCCTCGAGCTTGTTAGGGCCTGTCTTAGCGAGGCGCGACGACGCCTCGTCGTCGCTCAGGCCGAGGTTCTCATCGACACCCTGGTCGCTGAGCACCTCCGCCGCGGCGGACAGGTATTCCTTTTGCATATAGAGTCCCCTCCTGGGATTCGGGCCACTCAGCAGATTGATGCCCGATCATAATTCCCAGGAGAAGGGCAAGGGCTCATCAAGGCTGCCGTGCTGAGCGGCAGTTGATAGTGGAGCTATGGTACCCCAAAGCAACGCGTCTAGCCAAAACAATCCATTTGGAAATATGGTCCATAAGCAACGGTGCAGGCCGTGTGATGCTCAACATTGATAAAACGTTTTTTCTTCGGCGCATCATCAAACTGAAATATCGCCCAGATAGCAGCGGTTAGAACGGTTGGTAAAGTTTTTGCATATACCGTTTTTCCGCAAAAAATGAACTTCTAATTCGGCATACGGTCGATTTTTTGGGGTATTCGGTCGCCATTTCGTTATAATCAACTCAGTTTTATTTCTTATGGTTTATCTATCAGCGCAAGACGATGTCAGATGGAGGTCTGAATGTACAAGCGCACTAAGATTGTATGCACCATGGGTCCCGCCTGCGATAGCGACGAGACCATCCGCGAGATGATCAAGGCGGGCATGAACGTCGCCCGTTTTAACTTCTCGCACGGCTCCTACGACGAGCACCACGGTCGCATCGAGCGCGTCCGTCGTATTTCCAAGGAGCTCGGTATGCCCGTCGGCATCCTGCTCGACACCAAGGGCCCCGAGGTCCGCACCGGCCTTCTGGTCGATGGCAAGAAGGTTGCCGTCAAGACCGGCGACAAGATCGTCGTCACCGCTCAGCCCACGACCGAGGATTTCCACGGCACCGCTGAGCACATCTCCCTCGACTACCTGGCTCTGCCCTCCGAGGTCGAGAAGGGCTCCCTCATCCTGATCGATGACGGCCTGGTTGCCCTCGAGGTCGAGTCCGTCGACGGCCAGGACATGACCTGCGTCGTCAAGAACGACGGCCTGATCGGCGAGCGCAAGGGCGTCAACATGCCCAACGTCAACATCTCGCTGCCCGCTATCACCGAGCGCGATCGTCAGGACATCCTCTTTGGCCTGACCGAGAACATCGACTACATCGCCGCTTCCTTCATCCGTGACGGCGAGTCCGTCCGCGGCATCCGCGAGCTTTGCCGCGAGAACGGTGGCGAGCACGTGACGATCTTCCCGAAGATCGAGTGCGCCCTGGGCGTCGAGAACTTCGACGAGATCCTCGAGGCTTCCGACGGCATCATGGTTGCCCGTGGCGACCTGGGCATCGAGATCAAGCCCGAGCTCGTTCCCCACATCCAGAAGGAGATCATCGCCAAGTGCAACGCGGCCTACAAGCCCGTTATCACCGCTACGCAGATGCTCGACTCCATGCAGCAGAACCCGCGCCCGACGCGCGCCGAGGTTGCCGACGTTGCTAACGCCATCTACGACGGCACCGACGCCGTTATGCTTTCCGGCGAGTCCGCTGCCGGTAAGTACCCGGTCGAGGCCGTCAAGATGCAGGCCAGCATTGCTCTCGAGACCGAGAAGTACCTCCCGGCCCACGCTCCGCTCGAGGTTCCGGCTGACGCTCACGGCACCCGCGTTGTCAACAACGTTGTGGGTATGTCCGCTGTGAACATGGCTACCACCGTTGGCGCCAAGTGCATCACCGTGCCGACGACCACCGGTCGTACCGCTCGCCTGATTTCGCACTTCCGTCCCAACATGCCGATCTGCGCGTTCTCCCGCCACGAGTGGGCCGTCCAGCAGATGATCATGTACTGGGGCGTTATCCCGCACCAGGCCGAGATTACCCAGGGCACCGTCAACGGCACGATCGTCAAGGCGATTGAGACCGCTAAGGAGCTCGGCTACGTCAAGACCGGCGACCTGACCGTCGCTACCGCCGGCGATCCCCGCATGAGCGTCCAGCTCGAGGACAAGGTCTCCTCGACCAACGTCGCTTACGTCGCTCAGGTACGCTAAATCGCACTTGCAAGCGCGCTTGCATTGCAAAGGGCCCGGAAGGCTTCGCCTTCCGGGCCCTTTTTCTTTGCGCCAATGCCGGCGCACGGCAAAACACGCACTCATTTCTTTACCAAAAGCGCGAAATCCACCCTTCGAGGCCCAAAAAATAAAGCCCCAAGCGCTAAAAGTGTTCGCCCGGTGGCAAACCCGTACCTTGACCGACGCTGCTAAATCGTTTTAGCAATAACCAAATCGACCTGGTTTTCGGAAGTATGCGGCAAATTCTGGAACCTCCGAGCACACCCTGTTTTTTCGCAACAAAATGCCTGATAAACTAGCCTCAAAAGCCAGGTCTGCTCATAGGGTTCAGATTTTGCCGCATACTTCCGGATTGACGCTGGCATCACTCGCTTCAAAGAGATGATTTCGGCCAGGAGGGCATTATGGACCTGACGCTATGCGGTCAATCCGCTTTTTACTATCACCGTATCCCGCCGCAGGTATTAGGCCTTTACCCCGCCATTAGCCTTGGCAATATGGATCGCAGATGTTGCGGCCTCGGAAGTCATGCAGTTGTAAAGGACCTGCTTCACGCACCGCTTCACAGGCTTGTATTCACTCGAGCACAATCCGGGTCGCGAAGCCTGTTTAAATCGCACCTCCTGACCCAAGAGCCGCCTCCCGGGTCGTTTAGGCAGACTGAGCATGGGTTTGATGTCACGTCCCCAGAGTTCACACTGCTCAACCTTGCTACGCAGGTCTCACGCAACCAGCTGCTTATGGCGTGTTATGAGATGTGCAGCTCATTCGCGGTGTTCACGCCTTGCAAACGTACACAACAGCAACTTGATGAGGCAATTTCCCTTAAGCTCATTCCGCCTGGCTGCGGTTGGAAGCGTGTTGTCAACACCAAGGGAAATGACACCAACTTGTGGAAGCGCGCACCGCTTCTTGCCGCAGCGGATATCGCCGCGTTCGCCAAGCAGGCCGCAGGCCTGCGCGGCGTTAAACAGCTCCGCTGGGCGGCCGAGCACATGACAGGGCAGACCGCCTCGCCCTTCGAAGTACAGACCTCCATGCTTGTCTCGCTCCCCCGCGACGAGGGCGGCATGGGCATCAACATCGCAAACAACGTGCGCATCCCACTCAACGACGCCGCGCGCTCACTGTATGACAAAACCTGCTGCTACGCCGATATCCTCATCGAGAGCAACACCGACAGCATGGGCGTCATCCTTGAATGCCAAGGCCGCTCCGCCCACGACAGCGAAGCCGCGAGCCTCTCCGATGCCGAGCGCGCCACCGCACTCACAAGCATGGGCTACGACGTCATCCAAATTACCTATGATCAGATCAAGGACAAAAGGAGCTTTGGCAACCTAGCCGAACTCATCCATAAAAAGGCGGGGCTCCCCTACATCCCAAAGACCGATCAGGAACGCTCCACCGAAGATGCCCTGCGACGGGAGCTGTTGTTCAATTGGGATGAGCTGTTCACTGCCGGGCCGGCCGGCTAGCAGCTAGCGATCAGGGGCAGAGCGGGCACACCGGGTGATGCGACGCGGGCGGCAAATCCCGCCTCAGTTAGCTCGACGACCTCGGTAAACGTTGCATCGAAAAACTCCTCGGTTAGCAAGCGATACGGCGGATGATCGGGCTCGCCGGGGTTTTCGCGTACAATCTCGTGCATAACGCCGATGGTCTTGAGCACATACTCCTTATGGATGGGATACTGACCAAAACGCGTCGCCGCAGTATAGAGGCGATCGGTCGCGCGCGGAATCGAAACAATGCCGAGCGTCTTGCCAAACCAGTCAAAGTCGCCTTGCTTTTTAATGCGGAATTCCTCGCACGGCTTGCCGCCGTGCGCCTCCAGGTACTGATTCACGCGCGTATTCCACACGGTATCGGCCACGAGGTGAGACCAAACACCCAGCGTCAGATCGAGCAGCGACTGCGCCACGTCATCGGGCGCGAGCGAAAGCTCGCTAGCACCGGGACCGACAACCGGCTCGGCGTCCTTGTAACGTTGGGGATAATGCACCCGATTGAGTCGCTCGCGCTCCTCGACAATCGAGGTCGCGGCAGCCGGCGTACCAACAGGCGCCCCTTTAAGCAGCGGCGCCACATAGGTATCCCAGAACTCGTGCTCGCGCGGCTTAGGGATAGGCTCGGGCTTTGCAAAGTGCGTAATGCGGTACGGGATGGGATCGGCGATGCCAGGGACCATATAACCCACGAAGATATCCGGAACCACGCAGCCAAACAAAAAGGCATTGCGGTCGCGCACGCTATTGGCAAGCGCACCGGTGCGCTCCAGCAAACGCTCCGTCTGAGCGATATGAATGTTCCAGCTTGGCATAGCCACCCCCATAAAAACCTGGATAACTATACCATCACGGCAAAGCCGCGCGGGCGGCTACGCACGCTCTACGCAGCAACTATTCCGCAGCGCCGCTCTCGGTTCCATACGACGGCGAAGGCGCCTCGACCACATGGTGATATCGATCGATATAGATGGCGCGGGTGCCCAGGCGCCGCACCAAATCCTGATGATGTGTGCTCATCAAGACCGTCTTGCCAGCAGCAACATAGGCCAGTAGAAAGTTGACCACGATGTCGCACGAGTCCTCGTCAAGTCCGTTGGTAGGCTCGTCGAGTACCAGGATATCGGGGTTCATCGACACCACCGCAGCCAGCGCAACGCGCTTCTTTTGCCCGCCCGAGAGCTGATAGGGAGAGGCGTCGGCAAGGTCGGCAACCTGGAACAGCCCCATGGCATCGCGCACGCGGCGCTCGAGCTCGTCTGCCGGCAGCCCCATCTGCGCGGGACCAAAGGCAACTTCCTCGCCCACCGTAGCACAGAACAGCTGGGCGTCGGCATTCTGGAACACAAAGCCCACGCGCTGATGAAAACGCTGAGCGGCCGCGGAATCCTTTAGAAACGCCGCATCGATCACGTGCCCGTCAAACAGGTATGCCCCTGCGTCCGCGAGTTCAAGGCCGTTAATAAGGCGCATAATCGTCGTCTTACCGCAGCCGTTGGGACCGAGCAGGGCAACGAGTTCACCACGATCGACCTGCAGCGACACGCCATCGACAACCGTATGCCCCGCATAGGAAAACACCACGTCGCGAAACTCGATGAGCGGCGTGGTCTCGGCGCCGCCCGCACCGTTCGTGCCCGCCGCACTCTTCATATCGATCGTCAAAACGTCGCCCTTCCCTACTCACATCGACGGCTCGGCCGCCCGCACTACAGCACGGCGCACAACACTGCCAGCAGCGCCACGCCGGCCGCATAGACCGCATCGCGCCAGCTAAACCCGGCGCGCGCGGGCGCCGGATACGTACCGGCAAAGCCGCGGCACAGCATAGCCTCGTCCATCGCGCGGCTGCATTCCATCGCCTTGATAAAGGTCATGCCCATGATACCCGCCAGCGAGTCGGTGCGCGAAAAACCCGCAGGCGCACGGCCAACGCTGCGCAGCATGACCGATTCACACAGATCGTGCGCCGTGCGACCCAGCACCTCGATGTGCTTGAGCGCCATATCAAACGTAAAGATAACTTCGTCGGGTAGATGCAGCATCTTAAGCGCCGCCGACATTCGGCTCCACGTGAGGGTCCACGAAACGCCCAGCACCAGCGACACATTAATGAAGGTCTTGAGTGCAATCTTGAGCATGGCGCCCGTGGCAGAAGCACCCAGCAGCAGGGCAGGAAGCGCCAGAACTACGGCAAACCCCGCGGCAGCCAACGCCGGCACAAAGGTTGCCCGCAGCCCGCGTACGGGGCGCACGGCAACGAGCACCAGCGCGATAGCCGCCATCAACATGAGGTACAGCGGACTCTGTGTCAGACACACGCACAGGACGCAAACGAACATCCCCACCAGGCGCACCGGAGCCGAAACGCAAGAAAGGGCGCGGTCGACCATCGACCCGCCCTCGTGCGCGCCTCCACCCAGGCGAACCCGCTCAAGCAGGCTCGCCAGGTGCAGGACATTCTTTTGCATCACACGATGCCGAGCCCCCGCGGGCTCGTATCGCTGCTCGACCGCAAGCCAGCTAGGCAGCTCGGCTATTGCCATGAGCACCGCTTTCCTTGACCGTCAGCGAGACCAGGCGGAATGCGATGGTGAGCACCGCCACGCCAATCACGCCCGAAAGAATATACATCGCGGCCTGGCCGGCAAAGCCAAGGCCCTGCTCCTCGGAATAGGCCTGCAGATAATCGCCCGTGGGCAGAGCGTCTGCAAAGGTCGGGGTATCGAGGCCGACCGAAGCCTGCAGGCTGTTGTCGCCAGCCTCCTGAACGGCAGTCGCGGCGCCCTCGGCGTCCCACTCGCCCCAGGCGTCACCCGTGGCTAGCAGGCCCAGCGGCGTGGCCACGACAAGGACGGCGACCAGGATGAGCGTGGGAATCAGGGAAGTCTTCTTGGCAGCACCATCGGCGGCAAGCTGGCCATCGGCGGCTTCGGGACCGACGATAATGCCCGGCGCCGTCTTCTTGATAAAGCCGTAGATGGCGGCCGTCGCCACGCCCTCGACCACGCCGGCAACCAGCATATGCGGGATCAACATTGCCGGAATAGCCACGGACAGCGGGAAGGGGCAGTACAGTGGAGCACCCGAGGCGTTGGTGAAGAGCATCGGCTGAATACCAAACTCGATTGCCGCGCACAGGGCCGCCAGGCACAGGCCGACCCAGCCGCTTACGATAGCCGAAACCGAGGTGCCCCAGCTCTTGTCGTGCAAACGGCTGTTGAGCGCACGGAACACGACAGCAGCGGCAAACGGCAGCACGAAGGCCATGTTAAAGCAGTTGGCGCCAAAGGACAGAATGCCGCCGTCGCCAAACAGCAGCGCCTGCAGCGCCAGCGCGACCGAGACAGCGATGGCAGCGGCCTCGGGGCCCAGCAGCAGCGCGATGAGTGCGCCGCCGACGGCGTGGCCTGTGGTGCCGCCGGGCAGCGGCACGTTGAACATCATGAGCAGGAAGGAGAACGCGGCGCAGATGCCCAGGAAAGCCATGTGCTCGCGATCGAGCGTGGCGCGCACCTTCTTGATGCAGTGGACCCAAACGGGCACCATTGCCACCGCCATGACGGCATCGGTCTGCGGGGACAGATAATTATCTGGAATGTGCATGTACGCCTCCCGGTTGTCGGCGCACAGAATTGCAACGCCGCTTAAATCGCCTTGTCAGTGTTACGTATTGTCAGATTCGTAACACGCCGCGGGCTATCATAGCAAAACGGCGCGCTGCCGACAAAGCAGCACGCCGTTATGTAATGCGCGTGTCATATATGCAGGCTCAGCAATGCCTTTTCCAAACACTGCGGTCACGCAGGGCCCCACAGCAACTGCCGAGGGGTCCTGCGCTCCCAGCGCAAGCCTTATCCGCGGACCTCGCCGTTTACGCCCTTGCACACCTTGGTGACGATCTTCTGGTGCGCTTTTTCGACCTCTTCGCTGGTGAGCGTGTGGTCGTCGGAGCGATACGTAAGCGCAAAGGCCATGGACTTCTTGCCCGCTCCGATGCGGATGGGATCGCGGTAGACGTCGAACAGGCGCACGCCCTCGAGCAGCTTGCCACCGGCGCTGGTAATACGGCGCTCAAGATCCTCGCAGGTCACAGCGTTGTCGACCACGATAGCAAGGTCGTGCTCAACAGCCGGGTACTGCGAGAACTCGCGGTAGTTCTCCTGGTTGCGGGCGCCCTTGATCAGCTTGTCCAGATCGAGCTCAAAGGCAACGACGACCTCATCGATGCCCATCGCCTCGCGCGCCTTGGGGTGAATCTCGCCGACCCAGCCCAGCACGGTGCCGCCGGACAGAACCTCGGCCGCACGACCCGGCTGCAAGAAAGCGTAGCCCTCGCCCTCGACGGGACGGAAGCGGACCTTCTCGATGCGCAGCTGGGCGAGCAGCTCCTCGACAATGCCCTTGCCAAAGAAGAAGCGCAGCTTGCGGTACTTCATATTCCAGGACCGCTCGCTCCACTGGCCCGAGAGCACACCCGCCACGGACTTGGTCTCCTTGGGCAGGCTGGCGTTCTCGCGACCGTGGAACAGGCTGCCGACCTCGTACAGGTGCACGTTGGGCGTACCGTGCGCCTCGTTGTAGGCCACGGACTGCAGCAGACCCGGCAGCAGCGAACGACGCATCTCGGTCTGCTCGGCTACCAGCGGGTTCATGAGCACCACGGGGCAACCGCGGCCCTCGGTGGACATACCGATCTTCTCCAGGTCGCCCGGAGCGGCAAAGCCAAAGGTCGTGGTCTCGTTGAGGCCGCAGGCGCGCAGAATCTCGCCGACCTTACGGGTGAGCTTCTGCTCGCGGGTCAGGCCGCCGATGTGGTTCTTGGCAGCCGGGATGGTCGCCGTCACGCGGCCCATGCCCCACAGGCGCAGGACCTCCTCGATCAGGTCGATCTCACGCGGCAGGTCGGGACGGAAGCTCGGCGGGGTGACCATGAAGTCCTCGCCGTCGCGCTCGACGGTGCAGCCCAGGCGAGCGAGCGAACGCTCGATAAAATCGGGCTCGATGTCGGCGCCGCAGATGGCATGCACGCGGGCCAGACGCAGCTTAATGCTGTCGATGGTTTTGGGCGCGGGGAAAACGTCGACGTAGCCGGGAGCGACCTCGCCGCCGGCGATCTCCTCGATGAGCGCGCAGGTAACGTTGGCGACATCCACGCAACCGGTCTCATCGACCTGGCGTTCAAAGCGAATGGAGGCATCGGAGATCAGCGACAGGTCGCGGCTGGTGTGCGAAGTGCGACCGGCGTTGAAGCAGGCGCTCTCGACCATCACGTCGACGGTGTCGTCCTCGATCTCGGAATCCATGCCGCCCATAACGCCGGCCAGCGCCACGGGGCGCTCGCCGTCGGTGATGAGGCCCATGCCGGCGTCGAGCACGCGCTCCTCGCCGTCGAGGGTCGTAAACTTCTCGTCCTGTTGGGCGGCGCGAACCACCACGCGACGATGGCCATCGCGCTCGGCAAAGGTGTCCAGGTCAAAGGCGTGCAGCGGCTGACCGGTGAGCATCATCACATAGTTGGTGATGTCGACGATGTTGTTGTGCGGGCGCACTCCCAGGGCGTTGAGGCGCTTGACCATCCAGTCGGGCGAGGGGCCGACCTTCACGTTGCGCACGATGCGGGCGACGTAGCGGTCGCACAGGCCCTCGTCGGCGATCTCGACAGAAAGCTCGTCGTCGGTCGCGCGGCCAGTCTCGGCCTTGATGGCGGGCAGCTCAACGTGGAAATCGCGGTCGAAGATGGCGCCGGTCTCGCGGGCCATGCCGATCATGGACAGGCAGTCGGGACGGTTGGGCGTGATCTCGCAGTCGAGCACGGTGTCGCTCGAGCCCACGTACTCGGCAAACGGCATGCCGCAGGGCGTATCCTCGGGCAGGATTATGATGCCGGAGTGGTCGCCGCCCAGGCCGAGCTCGCGCGCAGAGCAGTTCATGCCCATGGACACGACGCCGCGAAGCTTGCTCTTCTTGATCTTGACGTCGCCGGGAAGCACAGCGCCGATCATTGCCGTGACGATGTGGTCGCCAGCCTCGAAGTTCTGCGCGCCGCAGACGATCTGCAGCGGAGCGGGGTTGCCGTCGGCGTCGAGGTTCTTGTCGCCCACGTCGACCGAGCACACATACATGTGGTCGCTATCGGGATGCGGGGTCTTGGTGAGCACCTTGGCGGTCACCACGTGGTCGAAGGACTCGCCCACGGTGTCGATCGCCTCGACCTCGGTGCCGGTACGGATATATTCGTCCGAAAGGGTCTTGGGATCCTCCGGAATATCGATCATGGTCTTGAGCCAGTCGTAAGAAACACGCATCTAGCTCTCCTTTCATACTGAAAGCCTGCGAAGAGATGCAGGTGGAAACTTCAACTTTGTGAACATTCCTTACAAAGCGAGGGTTGTCCAAGTGCGGCAGATCGGCCCGAAAGAGGAGCGCCGCGTACTTTGGTACGCAAACGACGAATGAGCGCCGAGGTGCCGTGCTTGGGCAAGCCGCAGCCTAGAACTGATTCAAGAAGCGCATATCGCCCGTCATGAGAGTTCTGAGGTCGGGCAGGTCGTAGCGCAGGGCCGCGACGCGCTCGGCGCCAATACCGAAGGCGAAGCCGGTGTACTTCTCGGGGTCAATGCCGCAGTTGATCAGGACGTTGGGGTCGACCATGCCGCAGCCCAGGATCTCGATCCAGCCGCTGTGCTTGCAGAAGTTGCAGCCCTTGCCGCCGCAGACGTGGCAGCTCACGTCCACCTCGCAGGAAGGCTCGGTGAAGGGGAAGAAATGCGGGCGGTAGCGCGTCTTGCGGTCCTCGCCAAACATGCACTTAACAAAGTAGTCGAGCGTGCCCTTGAGGTCGCCAAAGGTGATGCCCTCGTCGACGACCAGGCCCTCGATCTGGTTGAACTGCGGCAGGTGGCAGGCGTCGGCCGTATCGGGACGGTAGACGGTGCCCGGGCAGATCATGTAGATGGGCGGCTTCTGCGACTCCATGGTGTGGATCTGCACGCCCGAGGTCTGGGTGCGCAGCAGCACGTCGGACTCGCCATGGGCGTGAGCCTCGGGGTGCGCGACGCTGCCGGGGTTGTTATCGACCACGTAGAAGGTATCGCGGGCCGAGCGGCTCGGGTGATCCATGGGGGCGTTGAGCGCGGTGAAGTTGTAGTAGGAAGTATCGACCATGGGGCCGGACTCGACGGTGTAGCCGATGCCGCAGAAGATGTCCTCGGCCTCCTCGATGATCTGCTTGATCAGGTGCTGGTGACCGATCTGTGGACGGATGCCCGGCAGCGTGATGTCGACGGCCTCGTGCTCGAGTGTGTGCTTGAGGGCGGCGGCCTTCATCTCGGTGGTGCGCTCGTCGAGCATGCCCTCGATCAGCTGGCGCATCTCGTTGGCGCGCTTGCCCATCATGGGACGATCCTCGGGGGCGAGTTTGCCCATCATGCGCATCAGGCCGGTGATACGGCCTTTGCGACCGAGCAGCTCAACGCGCGCGGCCTCGAGCTTGGCGGCGTCGTCGGCGCTTGCGACGAGCTCCTTGGCCTCTTCCTCGAGTTTGACCAGATCATCAATCAGACTCATGTCTTCCCTTTCGTCTCTCGCGCTCCCCGCTTGCCGAGGCGGCTGCCGCCGTCTGACATTGCGAAAACGCGGCCCGGTTCGGTAACAAAAAACCGTCCTCGGGCATGTGCATTGCCCAAGGACGGTTGAATTCCGCGGTACCACCTTGTTTGACCCGACGGATGTCTGGCCCGCCGCGCCCACTCTTTGCCCCTTGTCGCGAGGCTCACGGCTTCCCTACTGGGGACATCGCCGCCGCTGGCCGCGCGCCCGTTGAGGTCGCTGCTCGGGAGTGAACGCTTGGCCCTTGTCACCGCAGGAAGGCTTGCAGCCCATGACCTTCCCTCTCTTGCCGGCGACGCGGCGGGCAAAACCCTCTCCGTCAACGCATTGGGCTACAGGATACCACATTGTTTGGGTGTATCGCCGCGTTCCGTTTTGTTCGTGCTGGGTACAAGGCAGGTAGCTGTGCAAACTGGCCGCGCCGCCGCGTGCGACGGGCGACCTGCGAGATCAAGGATATGGTATGGGAAAGAAGCACGATAAGAAGGCCGAGCCCGCAGCGGGCAAGACGCCCAAAGGCATGAAGGTCGATAAGGCCGTCAAAAAATTCCGCAAGCTCGAGGGCAAGCTGTGGACCCGCGAGTACCTGCTCAAGATTGCCGAGTTTGACGGCGCGACCATTGCCCCCGCCAACGGCGCCGCAGCGCGCGCCGACGCCATGGGCACCCTTGCCGGCGAGCATCATAAGCTCCTGACCAGCGAAAAGTCTGTCGAACTTGTGCGCTCGCTGGCACGCGAAACCGTCGCCGGCGGCAAGATCGACGACCCGCAGCTGCTCGACGAGATCCGCGTACTCGGCCGCGACCAGCGCGAAGCGAGCGTCATTCCCACCGAGGAGGCCGAGGCCTGGACCAGGCTCACCTGCGAGGCCGACGCCGTGTGGCACAAGGCCAAGACGGCCAATGACTGGGCGAGCTTTGAGCCCTATGTGGATAGAATCGTCGGCCAGCTTAAGCATCAGGCCGAGCTCATGGACCCCAAGCGCGACCCATACGATGTTTGGCTCGACCAGTACGAGCGCGGCCTTTCCGCCAAGAGCTTCGATGCGTTTTGCGACGAGGTCAAGGCTACGGTCGTGCCGCTCGTGCACGCCATCGGTGAACGCGGCCAGCAGCCGGCTGCCGACTTTTTGCACGCCCGCGTGCCCGAGGCCGCCCAGCGCGCCATGAGCTTCGACCTTATGAAGCTCGTCGGCCTGGACCTGGACGACACCACGCTTGCCTTTACCGAGCATCCGTTTAGCGAGGGCTTTGCCGTGGGCGACGCGCGCATCGCGACGCACATCTATGAGGACGACTGCATCTCCAACGTCTACAGCATCATCCACGAGGCCGGTCACACCATGTATGAGCTGGGCGTGAACCCCACCTACGCGCGCACCTGCCTGGAGGGCGGCACCTCCATGGGCATCCACGAGAGCCAGAGCCGCTTCTTTGAGAACACCGTGGGTCGCAGCCGCGCCTTTATGGGTCCGCTGCTCGAGGTGCTGCGCCGTCACGCGCCCGAGGTCTATGGCAGCGTGGGCGAGGATACGCTCTACCACGCCGTGAACATCGCGCAGCCCTCACTGATCCGTACCGAGGCCGACGAGCTCACCTACCCGCTGCATATTATGGTGCGCTACGAGATTGAGCGCATGCTGTTTGCCGGCGAGGCCACGGCCAAGGATATCCCCGCGCTTTGGAACCGCTTTATGGACGAGTACCTTGGCATTCCCGTTCCCGACGACACGCACGGCTGCCTGCAGGATACGCACTGGAGCGGCGGCTCGTTTGGCTACTTCCCCACGTATGCGCTGGGTAGCGCCTACGATGCCATGTTTGTGCCGGCCATGTGCCGCGACGGTGTCGACCTCAACGACGCCTGTGCGAGCGGCGATCTGACACCGGTCCGTGCCTGGCTGGGCGAGCACATTTGGCAGTGGGGCCGCGCCAAGGACGCGCCGGAGCTCATCAAGGGCGCATGCGGCATGGCGTTCGATGCCCGCTACTACTGCAGCTACCTGCAGGACAAGTTCACCACGCTGTACGAGCTGTAAAGCTTAGGCAACACGTCAACGCAAAGGGGGCGCCGCGGGATCTATCCCGCGGCGCCCCCTTTTTCACCTAAGCCAGAGACCACTTGGGGACGTTCCTTTTATGCCGGCACAATAGGAACGTCCCCAAGTGCCGGAAAATGAAATTGAACGTCAGATTGCCGCTTGGGGCCGTTTGCAGCGTCGAGCAGTTACGCGGTTTGGTAAAACCGCGTAACTAAAGAGCCTCAAGCGCGTTGGCGATGCGCTTCATGGCGGCGTCGGCGGCCGATTGGTCCGGAGCCTCAGCCAGCACGCGGATCACTGACTCGGTTCCACTCTTGCGCACGAGCACGCGGCCCTCGCCCGCCAGCGCGGCCTCGGCCTCGGCGATCGCGTTCTGCACGCCCATGTTCTCGAGCGCGGCATCTTTGTCGGCCACGCGCACGGCAACCTGCGCTTGCGGCAGCAGCTTGCACGGAGCCGTGAGCTGCGAGAGTGTCTCGCGCTCGGCGCGAATCACTTCCATCACGCGCAGCGAGGTCATAATGCCGTCGCCCGTGCGCTCGATATCGCCAAAGATCGTATGACCCGTCTGCTCGCCGCCCAGGCTGAAGCCGCCCTCGCGCATCTTGGCGTACACGTGACGGTCGCCCACGCCGCTGGTCACGGCACTTAGACCGGCAAGCTCCAGCGACTTGACCAGGCCAAAGTTGCTGGCGATCGTCGGCACCACGGTACCGCCCGAAAGGCGACCGTGCTTGTTCAGGTACACGCCGCACACATACAGGATCTGGTCGCCGTCGACCACGCGACCACGCTCGTCCACGGCCAGGCAGCGGTCGGCATCGCCGTCGTAGGCAAAGCCAACGTCCAGGCCCTGCTCCACCACGTGGCGCTGCAGACGCTCCATATGCGTGGAGCCGCAGTCAACGTTGATGTTAAAACCATCGGGCGCGGCGTTAATCACGCGCACATCGGCACCCAGCGCGTCGAACACCGGCTTGGCCACCGAGGATGCCGAGCCGTTAGCGCAGTCGAGACCGATCTTGACGCCCTGCAGCGAAAAGTTCGCGCTTGCGATGAGCGAGGCGATGTAGCGGTTACGACCCTGCATGTAGTCCACCGTGGCGCCGATGTGGTTGCCCGTGGCCAGCGGCACCTCGCTCTTGCCATCGATATAGTCCTCGATGAGCTCCAGCACGTCCTCGTCCATCTTAAAGCCGTCGCTATTGACGAGCTTAATGCCGTTATCGCAAAACGGGTTGTGGCTCGCGCTGATCATGATGCCGCAATCGAAGCAGCCCTCCACGGTCTGATGCGCCACACCCGGCGTGGGGATCACGTGCAGCATATATGCGTCCGCACCGCTCGCGACCAGGCCACTCACCAGTGCCGCCTCGAACATGTAGCTCGAACGACGCGTGTCCTTGCCCACGATCACGCGTGCCTTGCGCTCGCGGTTGGCGCCGTAATACCAGCCCACAAAGCGGCCGATCTTGTACGCATGCTCTACGGTCAGCCCAACGTTGGCCTCGCCGCGAAAGCCGTCGGTGCCAAAGTACTTCATATCTTACTTATCCTGTTCAAACGTTTGAGCGGTTGGCGTGGTGCGAACCTTAAGCGCTTTGTGCCCAGAGTCCTTCGAAGTCGTAACCGTGTACTCGACCTTTATGTCTTGTCCAAGAAGCATGTGGACGCCGCCCCATGCAACCTTCAGACCATCGTGCGTCGCTTCGTTCATCTCGATAGAACCGGAGCCCGAAGTCTTAATGTCCGAAATGCTGCCTCCCGCGGGAGCATAGAGATAGAGCCTCAGTACCTCGTCATCAATATCCTGGCTAATGCCGTTATGGCCCTGGAAATAACCAGGCATCTCGGCCTTCTCCTGGGGGGTCATCGTGTTCTTGAGCGTGGTGGTCACTCGATACGTCGTCGAGCCATCGGCATTTTCAACCGAAGAATCGATGGTGACTCGCTTATCAAGGAACCAATCCATCTTCGAATAGCTGTAGTTGTTCACATAGACGCCCAAGATCGGAGCCTCCGACGTATCGGCTTGGAGGGCGCCCGATATTCCAAGAGCCTTCGCGGCCTTTTCCTCGTCATCGTTTCTCGAATACATGAGGATGCGACCCTCGGAAGCACCCTTTTCGATGGCGGCAGCGATCTTAGTAATATCGCTGGAGCCCAGTTCGTCCACGATCTTGTTAAAAGCCGATCCGGCAACCGCCGCAAAAATGGCGTCCTGTTCCTCTACCGGGTAATTCCAATAAATATCGTGCAGCAGCACCTTTGCAGCGTTGCTTCCGTCGACGACGGTGCCGTCGGGAAGCTGCGTGCCGCCTACAATGCCGAGCATATACTGCAAAAATACCGGATCGACTGCAAATACGCCGTCGATGTCATCTCCGACAATGGCCTTCTGCATATCGCTGGCAAGCTGAGCCGCACGCGGATAATCAGGCGTCATCGTAACGTCGCCCATCGTGTATCCGAGCGTGTTGAAACCGGTCAGGCCCCATCCGGTCGTGAACAAATTTGCCTCTTCATCGGTGATGGGAAGCGGACTCAAAGGCTCTTTCATCATGTCGACTTTGACAAAATCGCCCAGTTCGAGCTTACCGTCAGTCACTGACATCACGCCGCGAGAACCGGGGAAACCGCCGCAGGCGCGGATCTCGACATTGCTCATCGCGAGCACAAGATAATGGCGCGTCTGGCCGTTGGCGCCAAGCATCTGGGGCAGAACGGGAGCGATCTTCTCTGCCGCGTCGACTACACCGTTCAGGGTGGCAAAGCCGTCCTTTGCCTTATCGACCAGCTCGGTCACCTGGGCGATATGTGTATCGCCAATACCCTGTACCTTTTTGTTGGCGCTCTTGAACGCCTTCGAGCTATCGGAGAGCGAATCGGCGACCGCCTGCAGCGCGGACACGTTGATTGTCCCGTCCTGGAACAGCTTGCCGGGCGTTGCCTGAGCGAGATTATCGGCCATGGGGACCAGCGCGCCGCTCGAAACATCGGACAGAGCGTCGACCATGGTGCGGGCGGCGTTAATATCGCCGCCGTACACCGGAATGAACGAAGCCATCGTCCACACCGGACTCGAGGTCTCCTTCTTCATGCTGCTGCAGAGCTCGTCGATCTTTTTCGCATCATCGGGCAGGGTCGTAAAATCGCCCGACGTGACCTTGTCCTTAAGGCCGCCGACGATCTCGACAGTTTCCTTTGCCTGGCTCTTCACGGTTTTTGCCGAGTTAAACAGCATGAAGCCACTCACGCCAAACGCGACAAGAACCACCGCGACGATGGCAGCGACAACGGCTGCAACGCGACGCTTCTTGCGCTCGCCCTTGCGATGGCGATGGCGAACCAGGCCGTTCGAGGTCGGGCTCGTCGAGGAATCACCGCCGTAGTTCAAGCCAAAATCGTAATAATCTTCTTTAGAGCCCGAGCCCTTAAACTCGGCACCGTCGTCATTGAGACGGGCAAACGTGCCGGTTTCGGAAGCGCCCGTATAGATAGTGCCTAGGTTACCCGTAAGCCCTGCGTCTTCAGCAGAAGAAGCACTATTGGCGGGATTGGCAGAGTTGCTGGGGCTGGCGTTGTGGGCGCGATGAGCGTTGTTAGCGGGGCCAGTAGGGCCGGCGATATCCGCACCGCCCGTTGGCGCCGGACGGACCCCGGCCGACGAAGCCGCAGAGCCCGATCCGCCCGGAAATGCCTGCCTGCCTACGCGACCAGCCTGTTTTGCCTTTTGAGACTGCTCGTACAGAGCGGCAAACATCGCCGTTTCGCCCGGAGACGTACGGTTGCCAGCACCGTTTTGGCTGGATCCACTCGGTACGCCAGCGTTTCCAGTCCCATTTGAACGCGGCGGAACTGCAGAGCGCTCGCCGTCGCCGTTCTTAAAGTGGTTACCAGCCATAGAGGAGTCCTCGCAATACTAAAAGTCAATAACGCTATTAGTTTATGACATATTTGGCATCGTCAGTTAAACTCCAGATGCAGGCACCAATTCGCGGAATTGCGGTGCAACACCGCGTCCGTCTAGGCAGCGGCGTGAGCTATACCGTCAGGAACATCATCACGATGATCATGGCAAAGCCGATAAGGTCGGTCGGCAAAAACACCGTGCCCAGCATAACAGCGCTGGTGATGGTCGCCGAAACCGGCTCCACAGTTCCGATGAGGCTCGCACGCACCGAGCCGATGTCCTTAATGCCCTGCATATACAGCATGTAGGCAAAAAACGAGCCAATGACCACAAACACCGCGAGCGCCTCGATACCGGCAGCATCGAGCGCCGGCATATGAGCCCACGGCTGCACGAAGACGCACGAGACCACGCCCGCTGCGAGCATGGCAGAGCCTGTAACGATGGGGCTGCCGTATTCGGGCAGAATCTTGGCGGGAATCACCGCCATGCAGGTGGCGCTGACCGCACACATAAGGCCCGCAACCAGGCCGAGCGGCGAGATGCTCAGGCTGGTGGGGTCACCGCCGGTAGCGATTAAAAAGGTGCCGCCGAGGGCCAGACCAATGCCGATCGTCTCGCGTGCGCGCGGCATGCGGCGATCGACCACGCAGGCGTAACCCATGATGATGACCAGCTGCAGGCACTGAAGGACCGTCGCGGTTCCGGCGTTGGTCAGGCGCACGGCCGAAAGATAGCAGAACTGGTTGAACAGCAGGCCAAAGACGGTAAAGAGCAACAGCTGCTTGCGGTCGGCCGGCGTCGTCCAAAGCTTGACCAGGCGCGCACGGTCGCGCGCGACGACCACGACCATAAAGAGCAGGCCGGCAAGAATCTGGCGCACGCTCATGAGCCACAGCGTATCGACATGGTAGGTACCGAACAGGAAGCTCGCGCTGGTGCCCGAAAAACCCCAAAACGAACCGCCCGCCAGCGTGGCCAGAACGCCCGTAATCATCTTGCGCGACGACGCATCGTTGAGGCGCTCGCGCCATGCACGGCGGGTGCTGCGGCTGAGCTCGTCAGTTCCCTCGGGCACGACAAAATCGGACGCCGCCGTCATCGGTACCGAAGCCTTTTTGCGTGCACGCTGCGCTGAGCGCTCCTGTTCCATTCCACTCCCCCGAAATCAATTGGCAATAAAGCGCTCAAACTGTAGCACGAATATTGGTATGAAAAAGCAGATGATTCGGAACATCTACGAGCGCCCAAATTGCAGGAACAAAAGGCACAGACGCGCTATGCCGAGTGGTCGGAATCGTCTAGGGCGCCGGGGTCGGCTTCCACACTTTCATCGGTATGTTCGCCGTCGCTCTGCTCCTTGGCGCTGTCCTGGCCCTCCTGCTCGCGGCGACGCTTTTCGCGAATCTGCTCCACAGCAGCGCGCAGGGCGGCCTCGTCCTCGGCGCGTGCCACCTCTTGTGTGGTTTTGACCATATGGCGAATCTCGAGCACCAGCAGCACGATCAGCGGCACCACGATAAGCGGGAAGAACAACAGCGGGTTGGTAAGCAACGAGACCACCACGCCCAGCCCCGCCGAGACAAAGACCACGCGGCCCACCACGTCGGCTGCAGGCACGGGCGCAGCATCCTCGACCGGATTGGCATCGCCCTTGGTGCGGTAAACCGGCGTGCCGTCGGACGCGGCTTCTACGGCAACGATGCGATGTGTGTTGAGCGAACCTTCCAGCGCGTCATCGGACGAATGGAAGGTGATGATGTCGCCGACCTGGTAGGCCTGGCTGTTGTCGGTATCGACGACGATAAACGAATGCACGGGAATCGCCGGCTCCATCGAGCCGGTCAATGTGCGCATAAAGCCGTAGCCCATGATGGTGGGAATCTCACCGGCGGGCGTGAACACCGTGCGCAGCAACACCACAAAGGCGACCAGGATCACCACGGTCGCCAGCACGTTGATCACGCGGAGCACGTGCTTCATCACTTGTCGTCGTCCTTTGCGGAAGTCTCGGGGGCGGCAGCGACCTCGGCCTCGGTGACATCCGCCGCAGAAGCGCCATCCTCGTCAGGCGCGGCGGCCACGCCCTCGCCAGCCTCGCCGCGCAGGCGGGCCAGAAGATAGCGCGACAGGCTGTTGCCCTCGGCACGGCGCTCGGCACGGGCGCGATCGCGCTCGGCCTGCTCCAGCTCATGCGCCAACGAGTCCAAGCGTTGCTGCATCTCCGCGCGGGCGGCCTCGAGCTCGTGCTCGCAAGCGGCGCGGACGTCGGCAACCTCCTGCTCGATGCGCTCCCCTGCCTCAAGCTCGGCCGCGGCGATACGCGCATCGGCGTCGGCACGGGCCTCCTCGGCGGCACGCGTGGCAGCATCGCGCTCGGCAGCGGCTGCGGCGACCTTCTCGCTGGCGTCCATC
>UQHQ01000006.1 GCA_900540945.1 uncultured Collinsella sp.
CGGCGGACAAGGGTGGATGGGGCCCCGCGCAGCGTCAAGCGGTCCGCCGTTCGGTAGAACGGCGGAACTAATTAGCTTTGGCGGTAATGGTCAAAGAAGTCGGCGAGGTCTTCGAGGGACTCTTTGAGCACTTCCATGCGCGGCAGGTACACGATGCGGAAGTGGTCGGGCTCACCCCAGTTAAAGCCGCCGCCGCGCGTGATCAGGATCTTCTTCTCGTGCAGCAGGTCGAGGGCAAACTGCTCGTCATCGGTGATGTTGAACTTCTTAACATCCATCTTGGGGAAGATATAGAACGCCGCGCGCGGCTTGACCACCGAGATGCCATCGATCTTGCTGAGTGCCTCATACACAAAGTTGCGCTGCTCGTAGACACGACCGCCGGGGCGGATGTAGTCGTTAACCGACTGATGACCGCCGAGCGCCGTCTGAACGATCGACTGAGCCGGCACGTTGGAGCACAGGCGCATGTTAGAGAGCATGTTGACGCCCACGATGAAGTCGCTCATGCAGCACTGGTTGCCCGAAAGCACCATCCAGCCAATGCGATAGCCCGCGATCATATGCGACTTGGACAGGCCGCTAAAGGTGACGCAGGGCAGGTCGGGAGCAAGCGAGGCAATCGAGACGTGCTCGTAGCCGTCCATGCACAGGCGGTCGTAAATCTCGTCGGAAAAAATCATGAGCTGGTGCCTGCGCGCGATCTCGACAATGCCCTCGAGCACCTCGCGCGGATAGACAGAGCCCGTGGGGTTGTTGGGGTTGATGATGACGAGGGCTTTGGTCGCGCTCGTAATCTTGGACTCCATATCCTCCAGGTCGGGATACCAATCCGCCTGCTCATCGCACAGATAATGTACGGGATGACCGCCAGCAAGGGTTGCGCACGCCGTCCAGAGCGGATAGTCGGGGCTGGGGATCAGAATCTCGTCGCCATTGTCGAGCAACGCGTTCATCGAAAGCTGAATGAGTTCGGACACGCCGTTGCCCGTGTAGATGTGCTCCATCTGAACATTGGGCAGACCCTTGATCTGCGAGTACTGCATAATCGCCTTGCGCGCGGAGAACAGGCCGCGCGAGTTGGAATAGCCTTCGCAGTCGGGCAGCTGCTGGCGCATGTCCTTGATGACCTCGTCGGGCGTGCGGAAACCGAAGGGCGCCGGGTTGCCGATATTGAGCTTGAGAATGCGCTCGCCCTCGTCCTCCATGCGGGCAGCCTCGTCGACGACGGGACCGCGCACGTCATACAGGACGTTATCAAGCTTGGTGGATTTAGAAAAAGTACGCATGGTGGTGCTCCTTGGAATTTGAGCTGAGGGATGGGGTTCGGGCTTGGAGTCGTTGCGAGGCGATGATGTCTCGCCTTGATCGGCGTCACCGGCAAGCAGCCAGGTAACATCGACCTCCAAAATGCGGGCGAGCAGCTCTGCCACATCGCGCCGCGGAATCGTCTTGCCACTCACATATTGGCTCATCTGACTCTTGCCGAGTTTTTTGCCGAGCATCTCCGACGCGCGGATTACGTCCGACTGGCGAACATCGCGATCGGACATAGTCTGCCGCAGGCGATCGCTAAACGTCTCTTGGGCCACTAGAACCTCCTTGCTGGCAAAGTTCAATTTACAGAACACGAATTGAACCTGAGTTCAATTTAGGCAGCAGTATAGCGCGGCGCATTATCTGGAAGTTCAATTTCACAAGAAAATGTACCGAACCCCGAGAATCGTCCCGAGGTGGACAACGGGCACGCGCTTTTAGAGATATTCGAGGAAACGAGCCGCCGCAAGCGAAACGTCAGCGGTGCGGTATATGGCGTTGATCTGCCGATGAGGATGTTCCTCGAGCGGGCGCACGGCAACATCGAACTGGCAGCGGCGCAAGATGAGCGCCGGAAGAATGCTCACGCCCAGGCCGTGCTCGACCATGGCCATAATCGCATAGTCATCCCAGGTTGACAGCTTAGAGCGTACCGCCAGGCCCGCGCGGCGAAACAGCGGCGTAATCTCGTCGTCGCTACCCCGTTCTAGCAGAATAAACTGCTCGTTGGCCAAATCGGCAAGGGAGACGACCTCCGCGGTGGCAAGCGAGGAGTCCGCTGACACCACGGCCATCAGCTCGTCTTGCACCAACGACCGTGACGCCATGCCGGCGCCGCGTGGCTCGCGCGGAATAAAGCCCAGGTCGCAGCGGCCTTCCGCCACCCATTGCTCAATCTCGGAGTAATCGCCCATCAGCAACTCATAATCGACGTCCGGATGATCGGCGCGAAAGCGCGCAATCACCGGCGGCAGTACATGGGTCGCCACACTCGAAAACGTACCGATACAGATCTTGCCACGCATGAGCCCCCGCATCTCGTCCACGCGTCGCCGCAAACGAACAAATTCCTCGCATAACGCCTCGACTGCCGGCATGACCTGCCGCCCGTCGGCAGAAAGCACCACGCCCTCGCGGCTGCGATCAAGCACCTTAAAACCCCAGTCTGCCTCAAGGTCGCCCACCATGCGGCTCACGCCCGACTGCGAATAGCTCAACCGCTCTGCAGCACGCGTAAAGCTGCCGGCACGCACCGTCTCGAGCAGCACTTGCATCTTCTGGATATTGGTCTCCACGGCACGCCTCCACCTTTGCATGAGTTTTTGTCATGTTTGCCATGCATTATATTCGCTTTTCTTCTAAAACCAGTTCACCCATAGTGAACATGTTCGGATATAGAGGGGATGTCAGCGCATGAACAACGGACTGTTTACGTACTTAGCAGCATTGCTATTGTTTGGCTCAAACGGCATCATCGCCGCTGCCATCGCGCTGCCGAGCTCCGATATCGTGCTCCTGCGCACGTTTTTGGGCGCGCTCTCACTTGTCACCATTCTCGTCATCACCCAACGCCATAGGTTGCAGGCGCCATCTCGCCCCCGCGAAGCCGCAGCCCTTCTCCTCTCGGGAGCCGCGCTGGGCGCCAGCTGGATTTTTCTGTTCCGCGCCTACCAGACGATCGGCGTCGGCGTATCCTCGCTGCTGTATTACTGCGGTCCCATCATCGTTATGGCCCTCTCCCCGCTCATTTTTGGCGAGAAGCTGACCGGCGGTAAAATTATCGGCTTCATAGCCGTCGCCTGCGGCGCCTTCCTCATCGCGGCCCAAGGCCTCGGCGGCAATATGCCCATTGCGGGTATCGCCTGCGGCATCGCCTCGGCCTTCTGCTATGCATTGATGGTCATTGCCAGCAAGGGAGCGCCACATATCGAAGGTCTCGAGAACTCCACGCTCCAGGTGAGTGCCGCCTTTGTAACCGCGTTGATCCTTACGTTCTTCACGCAAGGTGTCCCCTCGTTCCTCTCCCCCAGCATTGCCGCCGGCATCGATTGGCGCGCCGTCGACATGCTCGGCATTGTCAACACCGGACTCGGTTGCCTGCTCTACTTTAGCGCCGTCGCCAAACTGCCCGTGCAGACCGTCGCCGTCGTCGGCTACCTTGAGCCGCTTTCGGCCGTCGTGTTCTCGGCCGTCCTTTTGGGCGAAACCATAACACCGGTCCGCCTGATGGGCGCCGCACTTATCATCGGCGGCGCGATTTTTTGCGAACTCGCCGGCAAACGCGCAAACGCCAAGGCCGGCATCGCCCAGACAGCACGTGCTTAATAGCCCCTGCTCTGAAATACTACCTGCGTATATGAATAATCCCCAGATGGGGATTATTGTCTAAAACACCCCGATGTGCCAAACTGCTCTTATATATATAAAGATGGCATAAAGGTCTACTGCTCGTGGCAGAGGCCAGATGTCCAAGGGAGTCCACGTGGCACAGAACAAGCTGGAGGCAAGCCTCCAAGACCAGCGTAGTCAAGGCGGGCATGGAGCCATTCCCCTCTCCGCTGGCATGCTGCTCGTAACGCTCGGCGTCGTCTATGGCGACATCGGCACGAGCCCCATGTACACCATGAAATCAATCGTCGCCAACAACGGCGGCATCGGTACCGTCAGCGAGGACATGATCTTGGGCGCGCTCTCGCTCGTCATCTGGACCATGACACTCGTGACCACGGTCAAGTACGTTGTAATCGCCATGAAGGCCGACAACCATAACGAAGGCGGCATCTTCGCCCTGTTCAGTCTCGTGCGTAAGGTGGCGCCGTGGCTGATTCTCCCCGCCATGATCGGCGGCGCGGCGCTGCTCGCCGGCGGCACCCTCCCCCCGCCGTCACGGTTACCACGGCCATCGAGGGCTTGCGCACCATCGAGTGGGGCCACGCGCTTTTGGGCGACGGCCAGACCAATGTGATTATCATCACCATCATCATTATCTGCGGCCTATTTGCCATGCAGCGCGCCGGCACCTCGTCAATCGGCAAGCTGTTCGGCCCGCTTATGACGCTATGGTTCCTGTTCCTGGCGGGCGCCGGCCTGTTCAACATGCTCGGCAACCTGTCCATCTTGCGCGCGCTCAACCCCATCCGCGGCATCATGTTCCTGTTCTCGCCCATCAACCACTCGGGCATCATGGTGCTCGGCTTCGTCTTCCTGTCGACGACCGGCGCCGAGGCGCTCTATTCGGATATGGGTCACGTGGGCAAGGCTAACATTTACGCATCCTGGCCGTTCGTAAAGGCGGCCCTCATCCTTAACTATCTGGGTCAGGGCGCTTGGCTGCTCGCCAACAACTCCAATCCCCAGATGCTCGCGATGGATATCGTCAACCCGTTCTATATGATGCTTCCCGAGCCCCTGCGCCCCTTTGCCATCGTGCTTTCGGCCGTAGCGGCCATCATCGCCTCGCAGGCGCTCATTACCGGCTCGTTCTCGCTGGTATCCGAGGCAACCCGTCTCAACCTTATGCCGCATCTGCGCATCCACTACCCCAGCGACACCAAGGGCCAGCTCTATATTCCGCTCGTCAACAACATCATGTGGGTCGGCTGCATCTTCATCGTGCTGTTGTTCCAAAACTCCGAGCGCATGGAGAGCGCCTACGGCCTCGCGATTACCGTGACCATGCTCATGACCACGACGCTTTTGACGAGCTACATCGCCGGCATCCTCAAGCACAAGCTGGGTGCCTGCGTCTTCGCCCTGCTCTTTGGTGCCATTGAGCTATGCTTCTTCGCCTCGTGCCTCACCATGTTCTTTGACGGCGGCTACGTTATGATCTTCCTGGCGGCACTGCTGTTTGGCCTTATGTACGTGTGGCGTCGCGGCACCGCCATCGAGCGCACGCAGACGATTCTGCTGCCCGTCTCCAAGTACATCGACCAGCTCAATCGCCTGCGCAATGACGAGACCTATCCCGTGCTCGCTGACAATCTGGTATTTCTCACCAACAGCCCCGACCCGCTCACGCTCGACCGCGATGTGCTCTATTCCATCCTGGACAAGCACCCCAAGCGCGCCAAGGCATATTGGTTCATCAACGTGCACGTTACCGACGAGCCCTATACGCACGAGTATTCCGTTGAGACCTTTGGCACAGACTTCCTGTTCCGCGTGCGCTTGAACCTGGGCTTTAAGGTCAATCAGCGCATCAACGCCTACCTGCGCCAGATCGTTGGCGACCTGATGGCATCGGGTGAGTTGCCACCGCAGCATCACACCTACTCCATCTACGAGACACGCGGCAACGTGGGCGACTTCCGTTTTTGCATGCTGCGCAAGATGCTTGCCCCCGAAACGGACATCAACCGAAACGACCATCGCGTCATGGCCATCAAGTACGCCGTCCGCCGCGCCTGCGGAAGCCCGGCACGCTGGTACGGTCTTGAGAACTCGGCCATCATCATCGAGTACGTGCCGCTCTTTGCCCGCATGCGCCCGGCCGTTAAGCTCGTGCGTACCCAGGTGCCGCTCGAGACCCAGATCGAAGAGGCCGAGGAAATGGAAGTCGACATCTTCTCGGACGACTTGGTCAACGGCAACGAGGCCGGTAGGGACATGAACGTCGATCCCACCGAGCTGCTCGAGAGCGTCGCCGATACGCCCGAGCAACAACAGCTCGACGGACTCGAGAGCACCCAACTCAACGACGCCAACTTCTAGCGACGTCACAAATCAACGACAGCGGCCCTGCACCTCACGAGAGACGCAGGGCCGCCTTGCATTGCAGTAAAGCCAACGGCTACGAACGACGCGGCTCGGGAACCACGAGCCTATCGGGGCTCGCGCCCTCGGCATCCATCAGGCTCACGTAGCGAATCGACGGATCCTCATACATCGCGTAGTAATAATTGCCCGTGCGCGCGCTATAGCATCCGGTGTAGATAGTCTTCTCGAACTTGCCATCGCCCATCCTGGACGCTCCCTCGGTCATCACCACGCCCTCGAGCGAGCGGAACATGCGGACGACGTTTTCGGCCTCACTCTCCTTTTGCGGATAATTGGCATTGAGGTACGCCGCCTTTACAAAACGGCTCGGCGAATAGCAGTCACCCGGAATACCGCGCATGCCGGCACCCGCACCATAGGGCTTGAGCTCGGCGCCACGCCATGTCGCCGTCTGCGGAAAATCGCTTGTGGCGGTGATATAGGTGCGGAGGTTTTCCATGTGCCACGGGAAGGTGGGCTGATTGGCAAGGGTGTCGACCGGATCGTCGTATACATGCAGGCCATCAGCCATCATCTCGACCACGATGCTGCGCTGGCTGTCGCCGATAATCCAATGGAGCAGCGACACACCCAGCCCCTCTCCGGCAGATTTGGCGACAATCACCGTGTCGCGCAGCGCGGCCTCGACCTCATCGACCGTCGAGAACGTCGCTGCCACCCACAGGGGAAACTCATAGGCCGCGATATTGGTCTTTCCATCAACCGGCCCCTCGGCATACTCGGCATAGCCCGGGAAATTGAGACCCGCCACGGCGAGGCCCGCATCGTTGCCGCAATCGAAGAACATAGGGTAGTTCTTGTAATCGATGCACATACCGATTACCGCGTGTGCCGCTGTCGCGTCGTCGATAAACGAATACGGAATCTGAAACCCGCACGGCATCACGCGAACCTGTTGGCCGTAGTCAAAGCTCCAATCGAGGTTGCGGCCCAGATACATATGGCCAGAATTATCGGTAAATCGAATGCTCGTACACATAGCGCCTCCTAGCTTTACGTTCTTGCTAAGGTTA
Organism: uncultured Collinsella sp.; assembly: GCA_900540945.1. Classification (GTDB taxonomy): domain Bacteria; phylum Actinomycetota; class Coriobacteriia; order Coriobacteriales; family Coriobacteriaceae; genus Collinsella. The sequence goes on from UQHQ01000006.1 coordinate 7,110, forward strand.
TTGTCACCAAACAAAAAGGCGCTAAACACAAAAGCCCGGACATGACAACAATGTCACGCCCGGACCAAAGCACCGGTTCAATCCCCGATCAAATCGTCCTAGACGAGTTTACCGAGACAGTGATCAATCATGTGTTGAACCATCTGCGCCTCAAAGCCCGCGTAGTCGCGGCGGCACTCCTTCATCTTGCCGTCGACGATCACGTCATAAGCAACCTTGCACTTGATGTAGCGCGTGGACTTGGTGATCTCGTCGTGCGTCAGGCAGCTCTCCTCCATCTTGCTGGCGCCCAGACCAAACACCAGACGGGGGTTGTAGAGTACGTGGGGCTCACCGGCGTCGTCCAGATAGACGCAGACCTTCTTGGTGACGCCGATCTGGTTGGCAGCAAGGCAGCCGGCATCATCGAGTGACTTGATGGTATCGATCAGGTCCTGAGCAACCGACTCGTCCTCGACGGTCGCAACCTCGCAACGCTGAGACAGAATAGCCTCGTCGTGGCAGAGCTCTTTAATCATACGTTCCTCCATAGGGGTCGTTGTAACCGCTTAAGTATACGGTACCCACACATTTTCATGCGAAAAATACCGTCCGTCTGCTACAAAGCGCCGAACATCAACATGCGAGGAACAACAGCGTCGTAAAGGGGCTATAGTAGTTGAGTTCGTGTCAATCGGCCTAAACTCGGGGCCGAACAAGGAAAGGGTATGCATGGACGAACTTTTTCACGTCAGTGAGCGCAAGTCCACAATCGGGACCGAACTCCGCGCTGGACTGACAACATTCCTGGCGATGGCCTACATCATCGCCGTCAACCCCGCGGTGCTCTCGGGCGCTGGCATCGATGCGGGAGCGCTCGCCTGCGCCACCTGCCTGGGCGCCGGCATCATGACCATCTGCATGGGCATCTTCGCCAACCGCCCGCTCGCCTGCGCGTCGGGCTTAGGCGTCAACGCGATGATCGCTGGAATCACCACCACCGTCTGCGGCGGTGACTGGCACGTGGCCATGAGCGTCATCTTCCTTGAGGGCGTCGTCATCTTGCTGCTCGTGCTTTGTGGCCTGCGCGAGGCCATCATGGACGCCATCCCGGTTGTCCTGCGTCACGCCATCTCGGTGGGTCTGGGCCTGTTTATCGCCATGATCGGCCTGTGCGACGCTGGCATCATCACCGCTGGCGCCGGTACGCTCGTCGGCCTGGGCGACATCGCCTCCCCCACCTTTATCGTCGGCATCATCTCCATCGTCGTGACGGTTGCCCTGGCTTCCCGCAACGTGCCGGGCTCGCTGCTCATCGGCATCATCGTCGCCGTTATCGCCGGTATCCCGCTGGGCGTCACCCACGCCCCCGAGGGCCTCATCGCCCCGCTCGACTTCTCGAGCATCGGTGGCCCCATCGCCGACGCCGGCGGCGTGCCCGCCATCGTCAAGGTCCTTACCGACCCCGCGCTCCTCGTCATCTCGTTCTCGCTGCTCATGAGTGACTTCTTCGACACCATGGGCACCGCGATGGCCGTGGCCAAGCAGGGCGAGTTCCTCACCGACGACGGCAACGTCGAGAATATCAAGGAGATCCTGATCGTCGACTCCGCCGCCGCTGCTGTGGGCGGTTTCATGGGCGTCTCCTCCATCACCACCTTCGTCGAGTCCACCTCTGGCGCAGCCGACGGTGGCCGCACGGGCCTCACCTCCGTCACCACCGGCGTGCTGTTCATTCTCGCCGCGTTCTTCTCCCCCATCGTCACCATCGTTTCCAGCGCCGCCACCTGCGGTGCTCTGGTCTACGTCGGCTACCTCATGATGAGCGAGGCCTCCGAGATCGACTGGTCCGACGTGTCGCAGGGTTTCCCGGCGTTCATGATTGTCGCCGGCGTGCCCTTCACCTACTCCATCTCTGCCGGCATCGGTCTGGGCTTTATCGCCTACGTGGTCGTCGCGCTCTTTAAGGGCGAGGCCTCCAAGATCAAGCCGCTCATGTGGATCGCAGCCCTCGCCTTCCTCGTCTACTTCTTTGTAGCGTAGCGGCAAAGCTGCCAAAGCAGAACACCAAAGCGCGGAGCCGCATCGAGCGGCTCCGCGCTTTTCTTTTAAAGCCAGGCAACGCACGGACGCGCGATGTATTGCTTCCCGAGTTTTGGACATTTTGCCCTCAAAACGGCACTACCGCCGGCTACATCCTGCAGATATGCTGGGCGTAATCGCATAGGCCCTATGAGGATGGGAGTAACCATGGCCGCCTTGTTCACGACCCCCAAGCGCAATGACAAAACCTCTGGAGCCCATTTTGTCGAGCCCGACGTGCGCCGCCGCACGCTGCTCGCACACGGCAGCTGGCGCCGCGTGACACGCCGCATCGTTGTAGGCGCCGTTTGCGCGCTCACGGTAAGTTCGCTGCTCATGCCGAGCGTCTCGCTCGCGGCCGAGTGGGTGGACGTCGGCGGCACCCAGTACAACGCCGGCACCGCGGCAGGCGACGAGGCCGGCACCTGGAGCTGGGACGGCGCCGACGATATGAAGCTCAACGGCTATGACGGCGGTGCGATCAACTCTGCAGGCAAGCTCAACATTGCGTACGAGGGCAAGAACACCGTGAAAACCGAACCCGATTACACCGGAGCCGCCATCAAAGCGCAGGATGGCACTAACCAGAAAGCGGAGTTGAACATAACGAGCTCGAATAGCACGGATGAGCTCAATGTGACAGCCGAGGCCGATGCAATTAAATCCACAGGCGACCTCTCCATTTCTGGCCCAGGCACCGTGAACACCACAAGCACTACTTCCGACGGAATTGAGGCAAAGGGCGACCTCTCTATCACGGGCTCGGGCACCGTGAATGCAACGGGCAGTACCGAAGGTATCCAATCCAAGGGCAAGACCACCATCGATTCCTCTGGCACAGTGATCGCTAAAGGAGGCGAAGGTTACGGCGTCGCCGCGGGCAGTGACATCATCATCAAAGGCGGTGGCAAGGTAGAAGCAAGCTCGATAGAAGAAGCGGCGATTTGGGCTGACGGCAACATCGACATCTCGGGCGGCAGCCAGGTCGAGGCAAGCTCCCAGGGAGATCTTGCCGTCGACGCTGAGGGCAGTCTCGCGGTCACGAACGCCTCCCTTGACGCAAGCGGTGTTGAATATGGTATCTATGCCTACAAGGGCGTTACGCTCGATCACGCGACCGTGACGGTCCGCACAAGCGCGATCGGCGGCCAGGCCATCGCCCTCATCACTGACGGGGACGACATCGTCATCAAGAATGGTTCCATCGTGGACGCGTTCGCGGAAGGCAAATTCTCGGTTGCAATCTCTACCAGAAACCACCAGCCAAACGTCGCTGGCGGTCACATCTACATCAGCGACTCCGTTGTTAAGGCTATAGCCCGCTATGTCGAGACCGGTGGCGATGGCCCCGACTGCTACAGTACAGACCAGGATGGCGAGATCACCCCTGAGCGCAGGGGCGTGAACATCGGCATCTATGCTCAGACCACCGAGGGTATTATGCCCGCGACCATCTCCATCGTCCGCAGTAAGGTCACGGCCGAGGGAGACACGGCAGCGATTTTCGCCCTTGCCATGAGCACGGACGGCAAGGCAATCGGCACCATCGAAATCGAAGGCGCCAGCATCCTGACGCCTGAAGGCGGCAAAGTCATTGACTATCGCCACAAAGAAGAGCTCAGTAACGGCATCATGTACGAGGCAGGCCAAGTCATTGGCACGGGCGACGCCGTGATTGATTCTCCCTACGACGATGTCATCGCCAAGAAAGCCGTCATCGCACCGTCCGAGGAGACCAAGCCCGAGGATTCCAAGCCTGATTCCAAGCCTGAGGGCACAAAGGCGACCAAGACCGTTGCAGTTGCAGCCACGGGAGCCAAGACCACCGGCAAGCTCGCGGCAACCGGCGACGCCTCGAGCGCAGCTATCGTGGCAGCCGCCCTTGCGGGAACAGCCGCCATCGCCGCAGGCGCCGTGGTGAGCCGCAAGCGCTCATAGACGCCTTTGGCCTTTAACGCACGGGGCGGCACCCCCGAATGCGCCTAGTCCGCACACCGTTTAGCAACGCCACCGCCAAGCTCCCCTCCGGCGGTGGCGTTTTCCGTTTGCGCCCACGCGGCGCACGCAAATGTTCTTGATGCTGTCCAACCGGTATACGCCGGCGTGCGACAATTGAGGCTGCCGTTATCACAACACTGAGAGAAGCCTGCCTTGAAAGTGCAAAAGCAGATAACCGTTCATTCGGAGCATACGGAAGGCGCGCCCGTCATCTACCTCCCCGTGGTCATGGGCGACGGTAGTGATGTTTATGATCGCTGCCAAGAGCTCGACTGTCCGCCATTCACCCTCGTCGCCATTGGCGGGTTCGATTGGAATCGCGAGCTGAGCCCCTGGGCATGCGACGGGACCGTACGCGATGCCGAGCCTTTCGGCGGCCAAGCTGCCGGTTTTCTTGATGAGCTGCTGAATCAGATAATCCCCCAGGTCGAGTCGTCGCTTCCTCAGCCGCCCACCTGGCGCGGCGTTGCTGGCTACTCGCTGGCAGGCCTCTTTTCGCTTTGGGCTCTCTGGCAAACCGATGTCTTTGGCCGCGCGGCGAGTGCATCGGGGTCGCTGTGGTTTCCTGGCTTTATCGACTATGTGCACGAGCACACGATGCCGAACACGCCCAACGCCATCTACCTGTCACTCGGCAAAAAAGAAACCAAGACGCCCAACCGCATGATGCGACACGTCCTCGAAGACACACGCGCCATGGAAAAACTGCTCGGCGAACGTGGTATTCCCACGACGCTGGAGCTCAACCCCGGCAACCACTTTGCCCAAACCGATCTGCGCATGGCGCGTGGCATCCACTGGATATTGATGCATTAAAAATGGCGCCCGCGCGTACGCATGGGCGCCATTTTTTGATTCAGCTGGACGCAGTTGTTATTCAACATCCTCCTCAAGCTCAGAAACGTCGAGCTCAAAGTCATTGCCGGGCAGAATCGCGTTGAGCACGATACCCACCAACGAGCCCACGGCAAGGCCGGAAAGCGAAATCGTCACGCCGCCGATTACACACGCCGGCATGGCCGCAATGACAGCCGCGAACTTAGGGCAGAACGAAAGCACGATGACGCAGCACGCGGCAATGCGACTCACGCGCGGATCAAACACGCGCGTCAGGGCGAGCACGCAGGTGTTCTCACCATACGTGGTGTTGGCCGGAGCACCAAAGAGCGAAGCCAGAATCATGGCGAGACCATCGCCGAGCAGCGTGCGATGCAGGCCGGGGTCGGCAATGCAGTTGTGCTCGCAGGTGGAGCCAATAGCGGAGATATCACCGATATGCTCGATCATGGCTGCAAAGGCCAGCGGCATAATGGTGATGATGGTCGTCGTGGCAAGACCGCTATCGAACTGCGGGCCAAAGAGCGCAAACACGGTGTTGTTCCACACGATGGGCAACCCAACCCAGGAAGCGGCTGCGACGCCCGAAAAATCAACTTCGCCGAGCGCAGCGGCAACGGCATAGCTCACCACAACACTCAGCAGAATCGGCACGATCTTGACCATGCCATGGCCCCAGATGCTGCAGATCACGATAACGGCAACAGCGACAACGGCAACAAGCCAATTGGTCTAGCAGTTGGCGATGGCAGAGCTTGCCAAGATCAGGCCGATGGAAATGACGATGGGGCCAGTCACCACCTCTCGCACGCTCCGCCACCTGTAAGCGGTAGCGTTACTTCCAAACGCGCTCGGCAACGCGCCTAACCAGCGCAATCTTTGCCCACTGCTCGTCCTCGGTCAGCTTGTTGCCAATCTCGCAGCTGGCAAAGCCACACTGCGGAGACAAATACAGGTTCTCGAGCGGCACGTACTTTGCCGCCTCGCGGATGCGCTCGACGATAACATCCTCGTTCTCGAGCTCTGCCGCCTTGGTGGTCACCAAGCCCAGCACGACCTTCTTGCCGGGAGCAACGTACTTGAGCGGCTCAAAACCACCGGCGCGCGGCGTATCGAACTCCAGATAGAATGCGTCAACGTCCTCATGCGCAAACAGGTACGGCGCGATGGGGTCGTAGCCGCCCTCAAAAGCGTAGGTGGAGTGGTAGTTGCCGCGGCATACATGCGTGTTGATGACCAGATCGTCGGGCTTGTCCGCGATGGCGGCATTGTTGAGTGCCACGCCCAGCTCGCTCACCTTTTGCAGGTCGACCGGGCTCATGCCGGTTTTGGCGACAAAATCGGTATCGCAGTAGATGCCCCAGGTGCAGTCATCAAACTGGATGTTGCGGCAGCCCGCGGCATACAGGTCAGTAATCACGGTGCGATAAGCGGCTGCAATGGCGTCGGCGAGTTCTTCGTCGGTCTTGTAGATGGTGCGCAGACTCTCCTGCTGGCCGTCGCAGCGGTCGAGCGTGACTTCGGAGAACGTCTGGATCGGCGCCGGAATGGTTTGCCGCGCGATCTGGCCCTCCCCCTCAAGCGCCTTGACAAACTTAAAGTGCTCGACAAACGGATGGTTCTCGCCGCTAATGGGACCGGTTACCACGGCGGTGTCGGCGGTCGTCTCCTCATCGTGGAACATATAGCCTGTACGCGAGGTGCGGCGCTCAATGCCGTTAAGGCCCCACATAAAATCGAGGTGCCAGTAGCTGCGGCGGAACTCGCCATCGGTGATGACCTGCAGGCCGGCGGCCTTTTGCTTTGTCACCAAATCGCGGATGGCATCGTCCTCGACGGCCTTAAGCCCCTCGGCATCAAGCGTGTCTGCCGCATAGGCAGCACGAGCGTCCTTTACGGCCTGCGGACGAAGAAAGCTGCCGACGATATCGGCGCGAAACGGCGCGTTCGGTTGAATCGAAGTGCTCATAGATATCTCCCTTTGCATTGGTTGCTTTACTGGGACAGAGTATGAGCGCTCATGTGGCCATCGTAAAATATATGTTTACAACAGTTTGATATAGATGCTTCCTATATCAGTTTGGACTGCCATAAAGAGATTTGACCCGCGCGGAGCACAGTAGCCTAGATATGCTGACGAATCGCTTCGATATAGGCTTGGCCGTAGCGCGTAAGTGTCGTGTTCTTGCGCGTGATAATGCCGATCTCCATGTACTCGTCTACATCGAGCGGAATCGAGATAATACCGGGGCCGTTAAGTTCATGGCTGATTACGCCCGAACACACCGTGTAGCCGTTGAGGCCCATGGCCAGGTTAAACAACGTCGCACGGTCACGCACGCGAATATTCTTGCGACGCTCAAACGTCGAGGTCAGCTCCTCAGAATAGTAAAACGAGTTATAGCTGCCCTGCTCATAGGACAGGAACGGGTAGTCTTCCAAGTCCTCGAGCGTCACGCTGGCGTAGTCCGCCAGTGGATGGTCGGCACATACAAAGACATGCGGCGTGGCGCAGAAGAGTCCCTCGAATACGAGCTCGTTGGCCGCCAGCATGCGCTCGATGACCTCGCGATTGTGCTCCGACAGGTACAGGATGCCCAGTTCACTTTTCATATGCGCGACGTCCTCGATAATCTCGTGGGTCTGTTCCTCGCGCAGGGTAAAGTCGTAGCGCGCAGCATCGAACTCGCGGATCACGTCAACAAACGCGTTAACGGCAAAGGAATAATGCTGGCAGCTCACACTAAAGTGCGGCACCTGCTCGGATGCGCCCTTGTACTTGCCCTCGAGCAGGTCAGCCTGGTCGAGCACCTGTCGCGCGTAGCCCAAGAAGGTCTCACCCTCCTCGGACACAATGACGCCCTTGTTGGTGCGCTCAAAGATGTGCACACCCATCTCGTTTTCGAGATCGCGGATCGATGCGGTAATCGAAGGCTGCGACACAAAGAGCCGGCGCGAGGCCTCGGTGATGCTGCCGCATTCGGCAACTTTGACGACATATCTGAGCTGCTGGAGCTTCATGGCTTTCTCCCTAGACGTTCGTGACGTCGAAACCCGTCGCATCCATCTGACGCATAAACGGCGGCATCTCCCCCGTCGCGGCACAGGCGGCAATCTGATGCAGAGCCCCGGCAACTGCATCGTCTGCCGCGGCGCCGATATGCCAGCGTGCGGCAGCCGTGACGGCCTCGTTGGCGTTGGCGACTGCAACGGAGTTAGGAACAGCATCGATCATGGGCAGATCGTTATCGGAATCGCCAAATACGGCCACCTCGTCGGGCATCAGACCCAGGGCACGCGCCAACTCCAGCGCAGCGCAGCCCTTGTCCCAACCAGCCGGAAGGATGTCAAGCAGGCGCACGCGGTTGTTGGGAAACACAAGCGAGAGCTCCGGCACCTCGGCGGCAATGCGCTCGCGTAGCTCAGCGAGCTCCTCACGTGAACGGGCACTCCAAATATTCGCCTTAAACACCGGCGCGTCGTCGACGACAGGACGGCACGGGGCTTCTTCGCCTTTGAGCCACGCATTTCCGCCCGACTCCATAGCGCGACGAACGCGCTCAGGATCGCTCGTCACGCAGTGGGCATCGTTACCCCAAAAGTCATTACCCAGGCTGTAGACCTTCAGATACGTATCGTCAGTCTCCTGCTCCAAGTAGTCAGCCAAGCGCATAAGGGCGGCGTTGTCGGTCGCATGCGAGGCTACCGCCTCGCCGTCCACAAACATGACCTGGCCGTTACAGAACGCGCCAGTCGAGAAGCACTCGGAACAATTTTTGAACATCCAGCCCATCGCGGACGGCTGACGGCCCGAAACCGGGCCAAAGTGCAGACCCGCCGCCCGCATGGCATGAATGCCCTCAATGGCGTAGTCACTGGCGCCGTCATGCCCGGCTGGAATCAGCGTATCGTCTATATCGGTTAGCACAAGTTTGATCATAGAGTCCCCCCGTCATTTTCACCGTAACCATTGTAACGATGCGCTAGTATAGGGAACAACAGATTCGATGCGGGAGTGCCGGCGGTGCAAACCACAAGGCTGAGAGGGCATAGGGCCCAATCCTTTGAACCTGTCAGTTAATGCTGGCGTAGGGAGCATGCCGCCTTTACAGGGGCGCTGTCTATGCACAGCGCCCCTTTTCTATGCCAAGGAGGCATGTGCAGTGATTGATTCGGAACAGCTTAAGCAACATATGGTCAAAGCCGTGGAGGAGATTCGAGCCACCAATCCGATGGCGGGCTCCATCACCAACACGGTGACGATCGACTTTGTCGCCAACGCGCAGCTCGCCGTGGGCGGTTCGGCCGCCATGGTCTATCTGCCCGACGAGGGCGAGGCGCTCGTTGCCGGCGGCGGCGCCATCTATCTCAACATGGGCACGCTCTTCCCCATCTACGAACAGACGATTCCCCGCGCGGCCAAGGCGGCACACGACGCCGGCAAGCCCTGGGTGCTCGATCCGGTGGGTCTGGGCATCGGTAGTCTGCGCACCCAGCTGGTAAACGAGCTCAAGCAGTACAAGCCCGCCATCGTGCGCGGCAACGCCTCCGAGATCATCGCGCTCGCCGGCCTGTGGGGTCTTGAGGGCGAGGCAGCCGATCTGAGCCGCGTACGCGGTGTCGATACCACCGACACGGTCGACGCCGCCCGCGCCGCCGCCGTGGCGCTCGCCCGCTACACCGGCGGCGCCGTAGTGGTTTCGGGCGAAGTCGACCTGATCACCGACGGCACGACCGTGGCCAAGTCCCACGGCGGCAGCCCGCTCATGTCAAAGATCACCGGCTGCGGTTGCTCGCAGGGCGGCGTGCTGGCCGTGTACGCCTGCGCTGCCGACCCGTTTACAGCAGCCATCTGCGGCACCGCCGTCTACAACGTTGCCGGCACGCGTGCCGCCGCTGTCACCGATGCCCCAGCAAGCTTTAAGGTCGCCTTTATCGACGAGCTCTACCGCGCGACCGCCCAGGACATCGCCGATAACCGACTCGAGCTCGAGGAGGCATAGGCTATGTCCGAGCCCGTAACCAATGCCGGCATGAACACGCTCGTCGCCGTGGCCATCGCCCCGTGCGGCACCGGCGATGAACTGTCCGCCGAGGTCGCCGAGGTCGTGCGTGTCATTCGCGAGAGCGGCCTTCCCAACCGCACTACCTCGATGTTCACCGAGATCGAGGGCGACTGGGACGAGGTCATGCAGGTCGTGCGCGACGCAACCTTTGTGTTGGCGAGCAAAGGCATCCGCACCGAAGTCGTGCTCAAAGCCGATATTCGACCCGGATTTACCGACACCATGACCGGCAAACTCGAGCGCATGGAAGCGCAGATCAAAAAGCAGGAGGAAGCATGATGAGTATCCGCGACAACCTTGATATCTCGGCTTATCTGGTACTCGGCCCCGAAAACACGCTCGGGCGCCCCGTGGGCGATGTAGTGGCCCAGGCGCTCGATGCCGGCTTTACCTGCATCCAGGTGCGCTCCAAGGTGGCAAGCGCCCGCGAGATCATCGCGCTGGCCGGCGACGCCGCGCAGGCAATCGCACAGGCCGGCAAGACCGGTCAGGTCGCCTTGCTGATCGACGACCGCCTGGACTGCGTACTCGCCGCGCGCGAGCAGGGCATTGCTGTCGACGGCGTGCACGTGGGCCAGAGCGATATTCCCGTCGAGGTCTGCCGCAAACTTTTGGGCCCCGATGCCATCGTGGGCCTTTCGGCCCGTTGCGAGGAGATGCTCGAGTACGTCAAGACCGCCGACATGAGTCTGGTCGACTACCTGGGCATCGGCCCGCTCCACGAGACCGAGACCAAGCGCGACTGTGGACGCGCGGCCGACGGCTCTATCATCACCAAAAGCTTTGAGGACCTGGCCGCACTCCACGCGGCAAGCCCCGTGCCCATCGTGGTGGGCGGCGGCGTCAAGACGGCCGACCTGCCGCAGCTCAAGGCCACCGGCGTCGATGGCTTCTTTGTGGTGAGCGCCGTCTGCAGTGCCGACGACCCCCACGCCGCGGCCAAGGAACTCGTCGACACCTGGCAGCAGGCATAGGCCTAGGCCGAACAGCCGATTCGCAGCCCCATATCTTCAAGAGCGGAAAGCGCATCCCGGTTCGAACGTCCATTCCGGGATGCGCTTTCCATATGCGACCCTTACTCTGCCAGATACGCTTCCAACGCCGGCAAAGTCGCCGCCGCATCGTGGCGGCCAACCTGGTAGATGCGCTCGAGCTCATCCGGCTCGCGGCACAGCGACGGCACCTTCACCGATTCGCTCGGACGCACCACAAAGACCTCACCAGCCGCCTCGCGACGCGCCAGGTCATCGAGCGTGGCATTGTAGACCTCATGCCGATGCTCAAGCGCTGCGACAAACTCCGGATAGTGACGGAACACGCGCCGCAGCATGGGCATCACGCTGTTGGGCTGCTTCACAAAGCCCGCCGGCTGCGTGAGTACCACGATGTTTCGGTCATACCCCTGCGCAAACAGCCATGCGCTGGGAATAGAATCAGCCACGCCACCATCCAGATACTTATGCCCTTCAATAGCAACGGGACGCGTCGCCACGGGAATCGCCGACGACGCCCGGATCCACTCGATATCCCTCTCGTCGCCATAGGGCAGGTCGTGGTAGACGGCCTTGCCCGTCTCGATATCGGTACACACGCACGTAAATCGCATGGGGCAGGCGCGATACGCCTCCAAGTCGATGGGATCGCGCTCGATAGGCACCTCATGATAGGCAAAATCGGCATTGAACATATCGCCAGTTCGCAGCCAGCTTGCTACACCCGCATAGCGCTTATCGGCGCAATAGGCCTTGTTGTAGCGAATGGCACGGCCAATCTGGCGCGATTTAAAGTTGTAGCCAAACGCCGCGCCCGCCGAGACACCCACCATATGGTCGCAGGTCAAACCGTGCTCCATCCAAACATCGAGCACGCCCGCCGTATACATACCGCGGTAGCCGCCTCCCTCAAGCGCGAGCCCCACCGTGCGCGTCGTATCCGGCTGTGCCATGCAACCATCTCCGTTCTCATGCTTTTGAACTAAACAAGTATATCTGCCAACGTATGCCGTCAAAAACGTGTTTATAAGCATTTATCGAACGTTTCCCGATGCATTCCCCATGCCGCACCGCAATGCCCCTAGGTGGCCTTAGGCATGAACGCCCTTAAGAACGTTGCGAGATAAACATCGCCCGCACCGTGCCAACGCCGTCGCACGCAACGTGAGATAATTCTCAGCAGAATTCACCGATAGCAGAGGGAGTTTGTGATGAAGGTTCTTTTGGTCAACGGCAGTCCCAAGGCAAACGGAAACACCGCCCGCGCACTCGCCGAGGTCGCCGAGCAACTCAATGCAGAAGGCGTTGATACCGAGGTGTTTCAGCTGGGCGCCAAGCCCATTCGCGACTGCATCGGCTGCGGTCAGTGCGGAAAACTTGGCGAACGCTGCACCTTTGACGACGACGTGGTGAACGAGCTGATCGCTGCCGCCGAACAGGCCGACGGTTTTGTCTTTGGCTCGCCCGTCTACTATGCGCATCCCAGCGGACGCATCCTTTCGGCACTCGATCGCGCATTCTATGCCGGCAGCAAGGCCTTTGCGCACAAGCCGGGTGCCGCGGTCGCCATCGCCCGTCGCGGCGGCACGTCGACCACGTTCGATGTACTCAACAAGTACTTCACTATCAACCAGATGCCCGTGGTGGCCTCCACGTACTGGAACAACGTGTTTGGCGCCATGCCGGGTGAAGCCGCCCAGGACGCCGAGGGCCTGGCCACCATGCGCAACATCGGCAAGAACATGGCCTGGCTCCTGCATTGTATCGAGGCAGGACAGGCCGCCGGCATCGAAGCCCCCGAAGCCGATCGCGAGCGCACCAACTTCATCAGGTAGAACGGCGGAACATGAATATTCAAATCTTCGGCACCAAGAAGTCCTTCGATACCAAGAAGGCCCAGCGCTATTTTAAGGAGCGCCGCATTAAGGTGCAGTTTATCGACCTTAAGGAAAAGGAGATGAGCAAAGGCGAGCTCACGAGCGTGATGCAGGCGGTCGGCGGCATCGACAAGCTGCTCAACCCCAAGGCCAGGGACGAGGAGACGCTCGCGCTCATCCAGCACCTCACCCCTAGTCAGCGCTTCGACAAGCTGCTCGAGAACCAGCAGGTTCTAGCCGAGCCCATCGTGCGCAACGGCAAAAAGGCCACCGTCGGTTATTGCCCCGATGTATGGGGAGCCTGGGAGTAGCTTGTGTTATTTGCCGGCGCGTGGGTATAAGAGCAGGCGTTTGGCATAAGATTCAACTGTAAGCCATGTCTAACAAAGGAGGGCACATGCCCAACAAACCCGTGAAGATCATCATGCTTACCGGATACCTCGGTGCCGGTAAGACCACGCTGCTCAACCACATCCTCGCTAACGACGGCGGCATCCGCGCCGCCGTGATCGTCAACGATATCGGCGAGATCAACGTCGACGCCAGCCTTATCGCCGACGGCGGTCTTTCCGAGACCGACGACCTCATCCCGCTCACCAACGGCTGCATCTGCTGTACGCTTTCGGACGACCTTGCCAACCAGCTGCAGGGCATCGCCGATTCGGGCAACTTCGATTACATCATCATTGAGGCATCGGGTATTTGCGAGCCTATCCCCATCGCCTACACCATCTCGAGCTTCTGCGACGAGGCCAAGGTGGGCGGCCAGCCCAAGCTTGCACTCGACAACATCGTGGCCGTGGTCGATTGCGCCCGCATGTACGACGAGTTCAACGGCGGTCGCGACCTGCTGGCCGAGGATATCGACGAGGACGACATCGAGAGCCTGCTCATCCAGCAGATCGAGTTCTGCTCCACGCTGATCCTCAACAAGACCGATACCGTGAGCCCTGAGCAGATCGCCGAGCTTAAGGCCATCGTGCGCAGCCTGCAGAAGGACGCCGTGATTGTCGAGGCCCAAAACGGCGAGGTTCCCATGGAGGAGCTGCTCGATACCGGCCGCTTCGACTTTATGCGCGCCTACAACTCCGCCGCCTGGATCGAGGCCATGGAGCATCCCGAGGAGCACGACGACCCCGAGGTGCTCGAGTATGACATCGAGACCTTTGTGTACTCGCGCCGCAAGCCGTTTGACCTGCAGAAGTTCACCGATTTTGTTGAGCAGGAGTGGCCCGACGAGGTCATTCGCGTCAAGGGTCCGCTGTGGCAGACCGGCGATCCGGACATGTGCTACATGTTTGAGCAGGCCGGCCACCAGATGCGCCTGATGGAGAACGGTCTGTTCGTTGACTCCGCGCCCGAGGGCGAGAAGCAGAAGATCATCGACGAGAACCCCGAGATCATGCAGATTTGGGACGACGAGACGGGCGACCGCATGACGAGCCTGTGCATCATCGGCCGTCACATGGACAAGGATGCGCTCATCGCTGCCCTCGATGCCTGTCTGACCGACTGGCACCGCGCCTAGGTTTATCCAAGCGGGCATTTTTCTGCCTACGTAACCGCCAAACCACCACGAAGGTGCCCTTCGTGGTGGTTTTTCGTTCTGAGCCAAGGAGATTCATGTTCAATATCGTGCTGTATGCGCCCGAGATTCCGGCCAATACGGGCAATATCGGCCGTACCTGCGTGGTCACCGGCGCCCGCCTGCATCTGGTGGAGCCGCTGGGCTTTTCGCTCGACGACAAGACGGTACGTCGCGCCGGCCTGGGCTACTGGCAAAACTTGGATGTGACAACCTATGCCGGCTGGGAGGATTTCCTTGCGCGCAACAGCCTCTCCCCCGCCGATGGCCGCCTGCATCTGCTGACCAAAAAGGCACGCCGCACCTATGCGCAAAGCACCTACCGCGACGGTGACTATTTGGTCTTTGGCAGCGAGAGCTCGGGCATTCCCGAGGAGCTACTCGCTGCAGCGCCCACGTGCTGCGAGCGCATCCCGATGCTGCGCGATTGCGATTCGCTTGACAACGCCGAGGCATGGGAAGCCCACGAGGAATCGCTCGGGCATACCGAGGACGACCACGAAGCCATCCTTCGGCAGGATATCTGCGGCAACTTCGTCAATCCGGACGACTACCGCATCAGCGCACTCAACCTCTCCAACAGCGCCGCCATCGTCCTCTACGAAGCCCTGCGCCAAACAGGCTTTGCCGGCATGTAAAACCTGCCATTAGGGGACGGGGTAGAAATGGTAGACTTTCAAACTCTCTAGTCCTCGACAAAATGGTTTTGACATCAAATGCGGCAAAGGGACAGACCCTTTGCCGCATTTGGCTGCTGACAATTCACGTCAGAATTCAACTTCAAATACAAACGACTGCCGAAGTTCTCGCTTAGCTTGGCTTGTCAGGCTCGAATTCGCCCTTATGTTCAGCTTGCTGCATGCCTCATCGATAGCCATAGCAAGCGATACGGACATGGTCATGGTCGTCTCGCTTTTCAATTCAACCCGATAACTCTTCGCCTTGTTTTTATCCTCTCCACCGCATCTCGTTTCGATTAACAAGAGAATGTCAGAGTCATGGGCATACCAATGGAGTTCAGGGCGCTGTGGAACCATGTCTCCCTCGAATTCCTGTGTAAACAGGATTTTCTTCTCATTTCTCGTTAAATCGCTCAAAGAGCCGTTGATTCGAGCCGAGCCCTTCTTTCCCGCTTTGGCATTCCCCTTAACCTGGTGGCCTCTCCGAGTTTCCTCGTACTCCGTCACCTCCAACTTGCAGCGCTTCGCGCCAAGCATGAACGCAATCCGTCTCAACTCGGCCATCTTGTCTTGTTGCATGGTTGCGAAATAGGAGTCTAGATCAACAAAGCGAGACCGATCAAAAGCATCTATGTAATATGTGGAATAAAGAGATGGTTTAGGGTAGAAAGACAGCTCGCTATCCCCAATTGCTTCGCGGTACAAATTGAAAATCTGCGTGCCCTTAACAGTATCCAACCAACCAATAGCATCCCTACAGACATCGATGCCCCGACGCTCATTTCCGTCAACAATTCGAATCATGTTCGGCAAATGGAATGAAGGGCTCTGATAGATCTCTTTGGTTACAGGCCTGTACCTATTGAGCTGTTGCTGGTATGCCCAATCGTTGACGGCGTCACCAATATCCGCAGCAGCACCTGCTGCACCATCGGCCGCATCAGCAATAGCCGCCAAGGCGTCATCGACCATCGGAGTTGCAGCACGCATTGCGCCATCGGCAACTTTCTGTACGGCTGCAACCGCGCCCGCCATCGCGCTTCCGGCGCCATCAACCAACCCGGCAGCGGCCTTACGGATATCAAAACTCTGCTTATGTCGCGACAGCTCCTCCCTTTCGACAACAGCTAGATCGTCTTTATCCTCCATAGTGACCTCCTATTTCCGATAGTCGAAATCAACCGTATATTCATCGCCAAATGCTGAGTTGAACATCGCACGGATATTTGCTTCGGCGTTCACTCGAGCCTCTTCGAGCAGCTTGCCATCCTTGATGGCCTCGCTTTCACTCCGCTCCTTGCACTGCGCTTCAAACGCCGTGACGTCTTTGACCTCAATGGGATTGAGGATGTTGTTGCGTTCCTCGAGAGCACCCGACTTATTCATATCCGGCGTGTTCGAGATTACATAAGGCTCATCCATCGCAATGGTCAGCTTTTTCTTGTTTGTATGTATCTCTGCCGTCTCGAGATTCACACCCGCCTTGATGGTTCCCACATAGCGGTACCAAAAGCTGTTTTCCGTAAACGGGATATCAAACCAATCGAAGAACCTCTTGGTATCCGTCACCTTATCGACAATCGCATAGTTCTGCGATGCAGAAACCATCTCGTTCTGGGAAGCGATGCGTTCAAACACGACCGACGGGGAAAGCGTATTGGGGGTCGTTTCTTTCGCGCCCGCAGCTTTGCCGTTATTAAAGATGGTAATGAAAAGTACAGCCACAATCACTCCACCAAGCGCCAGGCCCGCAAAGAATACCTTGGGCTTTGTCAGGATTCTCCCGAGTTTCGCTTTCAGCGCCCCCATGCCTTCCTCTATCTCATCCATCCCCTATTCCTTTCAAAATCCCTGTTATTTAAGAAACTGCCGTGGGTTATACCTCATGCCTTAATTGTCGTTTTCAGCATGTCTTTAGACGAGGGCAGTTGTTTGCAATCCGATATAATACACATTCGTTCGCGGCACTTGTTGTTCAATAATTGGCATAAAACGGGCAGGTCAACCATTCATTGCCGATTAACCCGCCCCTTCCGTGCAGAACTTATTTATTTACATCGTAGCTGGAAACAGATGCGACAACGCGCGCAGCGTCAACATCGGACATTGCCTCGAACTTGACTTTCTCACCCGGCGCCCACGAAGAAGTGTCCGCATAGGTCTCCTCCGCTTTGATGTCATCTGCATCATAGAGAGCAAGTGTCAGGCTGACGTTAGAGAACGATATACCAGAGGTGTTCTCAACTACCGCCGTATACGTATACAGGCCGTAACCGTCATCCGATTTTTCGAAATTTGCTCCCTGAATCAAACTGTTGATGGCATCCTCATAGCGGGTCTTCTCTGCTACGGACTTTCCATTCTTAATTAAGTCGTTGAAATCATCCTTGTATTTCTCCCCGACTTCCAGCCCGTAATTATCAACAAGCTTTTTGAGCTGCGCAGACCGCTTATCGTAGACCTTATTCCACTCTTCGTAATAATCCGAAGACGATTGCGAGTAATCCTCGGTCACTTTAAGCTGGTCATCAAGCAGATTCAGATACGTGATTACGTCCTGTTGCATCTTGGAATCCTTAAACCTAGCGTTCTTGAGTTCCTTGTCGTTCTTGATTTCGGCCTCAATAGCTTCCTGGATATTCTCGGTTGAATGAGGATCATCATCGTTTGCATTAGATTCAATGACGTCGGACCTTCTCTCAAACCCGGCGGCGATAACATTCATCGCCTTATCGTCGACATATTTCGACTTTGCAGCGTTTGCATCATTCTGTGAACAGGCCGAGATGAATCCTAGAGAACAGATAAGTAGGACAAGCAAGCCCATCATAGGCTGCTTTTTAGTAGTATTTCGTTTCACGACTATTTCCCTTCGATTGACGTTAAGACTTATAGCCCCTCGCCAAAAAGCAGACGAATTGGCAACGCGGTGGCACTATTTGGTTCAAGGGCGTGAACTGGATAAACATCGAGGGAAGGAGTGAGCTCTGTACAATAAACTCCCCTCGTCAAAATGTCTAGCTAAAGAGGACGGACGGACGGCGAACGGTCAAAACCGGTCGTGTCCGCCCGCCTCCAACGATCGAATGTCGATGTGCTGACGTTCAGTAGCGTTGCGGCCTCTTGCCTCGTAACCTCACCTCCTTCGAATGATTTGATGACATCGCTATAGCTATCCGGGCGTTCGAGCGCCGGCCTTCCAAATCTCACACCCCGCAGACGCGCCGATGCGATACCCTCCGCCTGGCGCTGCTTGATGTTTTCACGCTCCAGCTGCGCCACGTAGCTCAAGATCTGAAGGACAAGGTCCGCCATGAATGTTCCCGTGATGCCGTCGAGTTGCTCGCGTGTATCGAGCAGAGGCATATCAAGCACCACGATGGCAGCATGCCTATCCACCGTGATGCGTCGCCATTCATCGAGGACTTCACGATAATTACGACCCAAACGATCGATACTTTTGATCACGAGAACGTCGCCCTCGCGCAACCTGCGAAGAAGCCGCTGGTACTGAGGACGCTTAAAGTCCTTACCGCTTGCCTTGTCAGCGTAAATCTGGTCCCGTTGAACGGGAAACCTTCCCAATGCGTCTAACTGGCGGTCCAAGTTCTGATCCGCAGATGAGACACGCGCATACCCAAAGATTCGATTGTCCATAATTGCCCCTATCGGCCGCCTCCTGGCAGCATCGGCTCAAACGAGAGCCCACTCACTATAGGGCGTGCAAATTCCGCGAATGGGCTGAGGCCATTTTGGCCCTCAGGCACAAGCTATTCAAGCGCCGTGCCGACAACGCGCTCGCTTTTAACTGTGATTAACTGTTTTTAACCAGAATTAACTGCTTTTAACTGAAATTAACTGCTTTTAACCAGAATTAACCGAAACAGAAAACCGTGATGCCGACAGTCTTTGCCGGAATGTGACAAAGGGACAGCCCCTTTGTCACATTCGGTTATAGGTAGCGGCCGGTGATACTTGCGGAGCAGGCCGCGATGTCGCCCGGCGTGCCGGCGCAGACGATTTGCCCGCCCGCGTCGCCACCGCCCGGGCCCATGTCGATCACGTAATCGGCGTTACGGATAAGGTCGAGATCGTGTTCGATCATGATAACCGTGGCGCCCTTGGCAACGAGGCCGTCGAACACACTCAGCAACACCTGAACATCGAGCGGATGCAGGCCGATCGTGGGCTCGTCGAACACGAATACGGCGTCGTCCTGCACGCGGCCCATCTCGCTCGCAAGCTTAAGACGCTGAGCCTCGCCGCCCGAGAGCGCCGGTGTGGGCTCGCCAAGCGTGAGATAACCCAGGCCCAGGTCGTGCAAGGTCTGCAAGCGCGTCTGAACCTTCTTGAGTCCCACCGTGGCGTCGATGGCCTCGTCCACACTCATGTCCATAAGCTGCGGCAGCGTAAGCAGACTCCCGTCCTTGCCCTCGCGATGGATATGCGAGGCGGCCTCGGCGTAGCGCGAACCACGGCATGCCGGGCAGACGATCTCGACGTCGGGCAAAAACTGCACGTCGAGCGAAATCGAGCCCGTTCCATCGCACGTAGGGCAGCGCAAGGCGCCGGTGTTGTAGCTAAAGGCGCCCGCCTTGTAGCCGGCTGCCTTGGCTTCGGGCGTACGGGCGAAGGCGCGTCGCAGCTCATCATGGATGTCGGCATAGGTCGCTACCGTCGAGCGCACGTTGGCACCGATGGGCGTGGCGTCAATCAGGTTGGCACGTGCAATGTCCTCGGCATCGACCCAACGCACGTGCCCCGGCAGACGCTCGCCAGCTGCCCGAGCCTTGAGCGCCGGGATGAGCGTCTCGAGCACCAACGTCGTCTTGCCCGAACCCGAAACACCCGTCACCGCGACGAGACGACCGCGCGGGATATCGACTTCGAGCGGCTTGACGGTATGGATGGTATCGGTCGCCATGCGGATATGGCCCTGGTCGAACATTTCGTCGTCAGTCACCTGTGGGCGCAAGCGCTTGGGCTCGGCGCGCAAAAACGGAGCGATGCGGCTGTCCCGCGATTGCTCGACCTCGTCTACCGCACCAGCGGCGATTACACTGCCGCCGCCTGCTCCGGCAACGGGGCCCATCTCGACCAGATAGTCGGCTTCCGCCAGTACGCGCGTGTCGTGGTCGACAACAACCATGGTGTTGCCGTCATCCACCAGATCGCGCATCACGCCCACCAAGCCGTCGACATTGGCTGGATGCAAGCCGATCGAAGGCTCGTCCAGTACATAGAGCACGCCTGTCGATCGGTTACGCACCACGCGAGCAAGCTGCACACGCTGGCGCTCACCCGTGGAGAGCGTAGCACCGGCGCGATCGAGCGAAAGGTAGTCGAGACCCAGGTCAACCAGGCGATGGGCCGCGCTCAAAAACGAATCGCAGATATCCGTCGCCATGGGCCGCATCTCGGGCGGCAAGGATGCGGGCACCCCGCGCACCCACTCAATCGCCTCGCCCAGCGTCATGGCCGCGGCCTGCGCCAGATTGATACCGCACACCTGGGGCTGGCGTGCAGCCTCGGAGAGACGCGCGCCGCCGCAATCGCGGCATGCTCCCTCGCGCAAAAAGCGCGCAACGCGTTTGAGGCCCTTGTCGTCCTTAACCTTGGCGAGCGCATTCTCGACGGTATAGACGGCGTTGTAATAGGTAAAGTCGAGCGGCGTGGCGCCCTCGCCGTTTTTGGGAACGTAGAGAATGTGTTTCTTAACCGCCGGACCGTGGAACACAATGTCGCGCTCTTGAGGCGTGAGCTGGTTAAACGGCACGTCGGTGCGCACGCCCATCTCGCCAGCCACCTGCTTCATCAGATCCCACATGAGCGTGCCCCAGGGAAGGACCGCACCCTCGTTGATAGTCTTTGACTCGTCGGGTACCAGGCTCGCCTCGTCCACCTCGCGCATGACACCGGTGCCGCCGCAGGCGGGACACGCGCCGCCGCTATTGAAAGCCAAATCCTCGGCACTCGGCGCGTAGAACTCGCGGCCGCATGTCGGACACGTGAGCGACAGGCCCGCAGCCACGTTAAGGCTCGGCTCCACACGTGCCCCGCAATGCGGGCACACGTGATGGGCGCAACGGCTAAAGAGCAGACGCAGGCTGTTGTTGAGCTCGGTCATGGTACCAAAGGTCGAGCGCACGCCCGGCACGCTCGGGCGCTGGTGCAGCGCGAGCGCCGCCGGCACGTGTAGCACCTCGTCCACCTGGGCGTGCTCGGCTTGCGTCAGGCGACGTCGAGTATAGGTGCTGAGTGCTTCCAAGTAGCGACGCGAGCCCTCGGCATAAAGAACTCCCAGTGCCAGCGAACTCTTGCCCGAGCCCGACACGCCGGCAATACCCACGAGCTTTCCCAGCGGAATATCGATATCGATGTCTTTGAGGTTATGGACGCGCGCGCCACGCACCTCGATAGCCTGCGGACTCATCTTCTGTTCCGTCATCTTTATCACCCTACTCATGCCATAAAAAGCGGTCGCGGATATACTCGCCCAGCATGGGCACGGTAAACCGGACGAGGCCGTATCCGGCGGCCTCGATGACGCGCTCGCGAATCAGACTTGCGCGATATTTACTCGCCCAGCTCTGGGTGCGATCGCAACGCTCAATAATATCCGCCATGCGCGTCGGTTTACCCTCGTCAACCGCCATGGCCTCGATAAAGAGGCGTTGCGGACTGCGCAATCCATAATACAGGGGCGCGTCGACCGCTTCGTAGAACTCGGAGACGGCATCCGCATGGCCATCCTCGACATCGCACCTTTCAATGACCTGCGAGTTGCGTCGGACAGCAGAGCGCCACATGTAATAGCCCACGAGCTGAACCATATAGGGATGTCCCATGCTCTTGCGTGCCGCAAGGTCCGCCGTCTCCGCATCAACGTAAAGACCAGCGTCTTTGACCGTCTGGATATATGAATCGCGCACCTTGGGCAAAGAAATCGCCCCCAGCGTACGCTGCTGGGCGCGGCGCAAAAACGTCACGCTCGGCTCTTCGAGCAAGTCATCAACCATACTGGGCAATCCAGCGAACACCAGCGCAAGACCGCGCTGGTCGCTATCGGGCAATCCCGTATTATCCTGGTCTCCGAGCACCTGCTGATAGAGAACGGCAAGAGCCGCCAGTTCCTCGATAGACGCCGATTGGGCCTCGTCAATCGCAAACAGTATGCCCTTGCCTGGACCGAGCTTCTTGAGGCGCTCGTTGACCAGCCCTCGCAACGTTTCGCCCTTTGCCCGCGCCGCCTTGACCGGCATCCGGCCAAATGACGGCCCGAACTCCATTGACGTCACAACGGGTTTATTCGAGCGAAGCGCGTCGGCCAAGCGGTCGCATAAGCCAAGCGAAGCGGAATCGGAGACAACCGCCCATCTGCGCTCATTGGCTAGACGTTGCAGCTCCCGCAGGAGAACCGTCTTGCCGCAGCCGCGGTTTCCCGTAATGAGCATGAGCCTGCCCGGCGCTCCGGCGCCGTTATCGAGCCCTTCTTCGAAATCTTCGATGACCGACTCGCGACCGATGAGCATCGGAGGCCGCTTGCCAGCCGTGGGCTTAAAGGGATTTGGATTCATGTCGGCCTCCTCGGATTGGCAAACCCTGGCAATAGTTATACCAACTTATACCGAGTTATACCAATAGCATGTGACAAAGGAGCTGTCCCTTTGTCACATGTGGCCGAAAAACTCGGCGTCTGCTGCTCGCCAGGGGCGGAAGGTGGCGGGATCGATCTTTACGTGCGCCGCGGCGGGTACGCCGTACCATTTGACCGTGTAACCGGCGCCGTGAGAGCAAAAGACCGAGTCGGGCGTGTTGGGCAGATCGGCCTCGGGCTCATAGGCGGCCGCCTCGATGACGCGCTCGGCATCATGGCAAGCCGCATAGCCGGCGAACTCCAGGTACAGATGCCCGCGACCACTCGTGTAGGCGGCTACCTCCAGCGCGTAATCCTGCACCTCAGATGCCGGCACGCGACCCACAAGCTTCGCCCGGTCCCCCGCCATCGTCGGCGGCTCGTACTCGGCACCCATGCGCGTGGCATCCGAGAGCGCCCGACCCACGCACTCCCCCGGCACCTCGAGCTCAAAGCGATACCACGGCTCCAACAGCACCGCCGCGCCGGCCTCGCGCGCCTGCATCAAACCCTGGCGAATCGCGCGGTACGTGGCCTGGCGAAAATCGCCGCCCTCGGTGTGCTTGGCATGCGCGCGGCCGCCCGTGAGCGTAATGCGCACATCGGTGATGGGCGAGCCGGTCAGCACGCCCAGGTGATCGCGCTCCATGGCGTTGGTGAGCGCCAAACGCTGCCAGTTAAGATCGAGCTCGTCAGTCGAGGTCACGGTGCCAAACTGCACGCCCGAACCCGCCGGCAACGGCTCCAGGCGCAGATGCACCTCTGCATAGTGGCGCAGTGGCTCAAAGTGGCCCACGCCCTCGACCGGCTGCGAAATAGTCTCCTTATAGAGGATACCGCCAGACTCAAACGCAACCGAAAGGCCAAAGCGATCTGCCAACACCCGCTGCACAACCTCGAGTTGCACAGCGCCCATCAGCTGTAAATGAATCTGCTCAAGATGCGTGTTCCAGCTTACGCCGAGCATGGGATCTTCGTCCGCTAACTCAGTCAGCGCTTTGAACACCGCATGGACATCGTGTTCGCCCGGAAGCACCGTATAGGTGAGGACCGGCGCAATGACAGGCGCATCGCCCGCGGGCTCCGCGCCCAGGGCGTCCCCCGGGCGAACGTGCGCAAGACCCGTCACGGCGCAAATACCGCCAGCAGCAACTTCTTGGGCAAGCTCATACTTTTCGCCGTTATAGATGCGTACCTGATCGACCTTTTGCTCCCATGCCTCGGCACCGGAACGTCCGTTAATCATCTGTTTGGCATGCAGCGTGCCGCCGGTCACTTTAACCCATGCCAAACGCTCGCCGCGATCCCCGCGGCTGACACGATAGACGCGCGCGGCAAACTCTGGGAGCCACGTCTGTTCACGCATCAGAGTGCATATGCCATCCAGCAGCTCGTCCACGCCTTGGTCCTTGAGCGCCGAGCCGGCAAAGCAGGGAAAGAGCTTGCGCTCGGCGACCGTGCGCGACAGCGTTGCGACGGAAAGCTCACCCGCCTCAAGAAACTCCTCGAGCGCCGCTTCGTCCAACGCGGCAGCGTCCTCCTGAACGGCACCACCCGTCAGCAGTTCGTTGGCATCCAGGCAACCCTCGGAAAGGCGCTTCCCGAGCTGTGCCAGCAAAACATCGCGGCCGGGATTCTCCAAATCGATTTTGTTGATATAGATGAACGTCGGAATGTCATAGCGCGCAAGCAGGCGCCACAAGGTTTCGGTGTGCCCTTGCACGCCGTCGTTGGCGCCCACAACCAAAATCGCGTAGTCGAGTGCGCGCAGCGTGCGCTCCGCCTCGGCAGAAAAATCGACATGCCCCGGCGCATCCACGAGCATGACGTGGGTATCGCCGTGGTCGAGCACGGCCTGCGACGAGAAGATTGTGATACCACGCTCGCGCTCGATCGCGTTGGTGTCCAGATGCGAATCGCCATCGTCCACGCGGCCGCGCTTGCGAATGCGACCCGCGTTGAACAGCATGGCCTCGGCCAACGTGGTCTTGCCGGCATCGACATGCGCCAAGATTCCAACGACCGCTTGTTTCGACATGGCTCTCCTCTTATTGCAAGCCCATCGCACGCGGCAACGGGCGTTCACGTTCCACACTGGATGATACAATTTATGGGCCGACGGGCGAAGCGGGCCCTATCCCCCGACCGAGCTCATCGCCCCGCGTTGCCGCGCGGCGATTTTCGTAGGTTCGCGCCTTGCGAAAGCCGGCTCGCAAAACAGCGCAGCGAACGAAAATGACCCCACCCGGGGCCATTTTCGTTCGTGCAAATTGTTGATACGCGTCCCCGCTCTTATGTCTCACGCAGCCAATCAAACGCGACGCGCGGCGTACCGTCCGACACATATACGATACCGGCGCGCTTAAACCCGGCCTTGGCGATGGCGCCCTGCATAGGCAGGTTGTCTTGGTGCGTGTCGATACGCAGATGGTCGATACGTTCCTTGGCAAAGGCAAACATCGCGGCCGCGATACCGTGCACGGTGCCGTCGGATGCCACGCGGTGCAGCACGGCGTACGGAGCGTCGCTGCGCCATTGACCGCCCTCAATTACGTCATAGCACTCGTCCGGGCCCGGTAAAAAGGCAAACGTCGCCACCACGCGACCGTCGACTTCGCACACGTAGCTGCCACCAGCGGCAATATCGGCAGCCAGTTGCTCGGCCGAAGGCGTGCCCTCGGGCCACTGCGTGGCGTTGCCATGCGCGCGCATAAAGGCGCGGGCGGCGTCATAGATAGCCATGACAGCGGGAATGTCGGTATCGAGGGTTTTTCTGATCATCACGCGGCGACCTCACGTTTATTGGTATCACTTTGGTTGAGCAATGATACCAGCGTTTGGAGAGAGGCGCGAAGCAGATGGGAAGCAAAAAGCGAGCCGCCTGGTCAAAGGCCAAAAGCGAGTTTTTGGGCGCTGCTACCGGCGGCGATATGAGCGACCTGTTTGCGCGCGAGGACGAGCGCCGCGACGCCCTGGACGCCGAGCGCGATGAAGCCTGGCGTTACAAATCGTGCGAACGCAAAAACCGTTACGACACGCGCGCCGAGGCCGAGGCCGTTATGGCCGACTGCGAAAACCGCGGACGCCGCGGGCTGGCCTGCTACAAATGCGAATACTGCGGCGGCTGGCACCTGACGTCGCACCCTTGGAAATAGACCCCGCATCGGCACGGCACTGACGGAGCGCCGGCCATCGCACGAAAGCTACGGGCGCGGCGGCACCAAAACATCGTAGCGAACGGCCTTGCCCGCAAGTTGATAGCTCGGCTTAACACCGGCAAGCAGTGGCCCCTTCACCGGCCGCTTGATAACCAACTTACGCGGGTGCACCGCAAGCGCAGCCTCGACCAGCGTCTCCTCATCGGCGCACGGCTGCTCCAGATGGTGCAAGAGTTGGAATTTCTTTTTAACCGCCGCGCTCTTGGTGCGTCCGGGAAACATGGGGTCCAGATACACCACGTCGGGAGCGGTGAGCTCGCCCCGCCCGATCAGCTCAGCTGTATGGTAAAGGCCGGCAATGCTGTCCTCGCCCGCATGTAAGCGCATGCGCGCCACGGCTGTCGCAAGCGCCGGATCATCTGCCGCGCGATCCAAAGCATCCTTGAGGAGCGCCGCGATCACGCAATCCTGCTCATACAGATCGACGGTAAAGCCCGCGGCCGCCAGCAGCAGCGAATCCTCGCCAAAGCCTGCCGTGGCGTCAATCGCCCATGGGCTCTCGATGCCTTTTGCGCGCGCAGCCTTTACCAGCAGTTCTTGCTGCAGACGGCCCTGCTTGAGCCGTGGAAGCATGCGGCCAAAATCGGCACGCAGCTCCATCGTGCCGTCGGTGAGCGTGAGGCCCTCGGACTTCCCGATCAGCTCAAGCCCCGCGGACCGAGCAGCAGAAAAGGGATCGACGACGCCCATGGGTACTCCTTAACAAGCAAAACGAATACGTGAGCGCCGTTTATGTCGGCACCCAACCGTCCGCTATTGTCCCACATGCGACATGGCCCACAGCATCCCAATGCAAAGCACCGCCATCAATCCCGTGCACACGGCAGCGATCACAGAATCACCCATGCGCCTTCCCAACGACCGCGGCTCATGCACTTGCCCTGCTCCGTACATCATGGCTCCTCCTTCGGTCCAGCTCTTACCATGGACCCATCATCGCAGCGCCGCGCATACGCTGCCATCGATTTGACTTACGCCCAGCTTTCCTTTTTGAAAGGTTGGGTTTGGCTGCGCGGGCTCAATGCGCTTTCAAACGCATGCATCGCCGCGTTGAACTACAATGTGCTTCACCATATGTGCAGTACATTGGGTGCGCCAAGTTGGCGTACTCGTATCGAAAGGACCAGCCATGAGCTTCACTCGCAAGACTCTCAAAATCCTTGCTCTCATCTACTTTGTTTTGGGCATCGCCAGCCTCGTCACCGCCGGCGTCGGTATCGCCACGGGCGGTCTCGATTCCACGTACGGTTCGTACGCCACGCTCGCAGCGGTCGTGCTTATCGCCAAGGGTCTCGTCGACCTTGCCGCAGGCGTCGCCGGTATCAAGGGCGCCAACAAGCCTTCGCAGGTGGACGGCGCGTTTAAGCTCGGTATTGTTGCCGCGGTCGCCACGCTTGCCCAAGCGGTGCTCACGCTTCCCGCGTTTGGCGGCGACGCCATCAACTTTGGCGCCTTTGTCATCGTGGTGTACGACCTGTTCTTTGTTCAGCAGGCACACGCCGTTAAGGCCGAGAACAAGGACCGCCTATAAGCGCTCGCTTCTCATAACCTCTGCAGCCAAGCAACTAAAAAGGGCCGATCGCGCATCTCCGCGGTCGGCCCTTTACGTTTGCCCAGATAAAACCTACCAAAAAAACCTGTCCCTTTTTGGCAGGTTGTTAGCCGTGGCGGTACTCGGCGATGATGAAGTCGATATCGGTTTGGAGCGTGTCCAGGTTTGCCAGGCGCTCTTTGTCGGCAGGGCGCGTGCGGTAGTAGTACGGCGTCATCTGGAACACCGCCTCGATGTCCGCCTGGGTCCGAAGCGTAATATTCGCAGACACCCGCTGCGTTCCGACTAACTCGAGCTCGGTAGTCTTCGGCAGCTTCTCATCGTTAAGGTACGGCGTGTCGTAGAGTACCTCCTTGAGCCCAAACAGATAACGGGCGCCCGGCACCACGGTGTAGAGCGAGCCCTCTGGCGCCAGCACGCGGGCAAACTCACGCTCGTTAAAGGGAGCGAAGAGCTCGGTCACCATATCGAAGGCGCCATCAGCCACGGGGATGTCCTTCATGTTGGCCACGAAGTAGGTCGCATCGCCGCGCTTGGCGGCAAGGCGTACCATCTCTTTGCCCAAATCAAACCCGTAAGCGTCCACGCCCTGCACCGCGCCCATGGCGCTGGTGTAGTAGCCCTCGCCACAGCAAATATCGAGCAGCGTCATGGGACAGTTCGTAGACGCGGCACGTCCAGACACCCGCTCGCGCACCAGCTCAACCATCGCATCGCGCAACGACGCGTAGTATCCACGGTTCAAAAAGTCACGACGGCTGCGTGCCTGCGACTTGGGATCGCCCATGGAGTCACCGCTCTTGGACGAGCGCAGCAGATATAGATAACCCTCGCGAGCACGGTCAAACCGGTGACCGCCCGCGCATGCAGCACCGCGCTCATTGTCCGCCAACGGCTCATGGCAAACGGGACACAACAACATGGCAACTCCTTAGCGCGAACAACACAACGCCCACCATTGTCGCACGCCTTCCCCACCTAGTCATTGGGGACGTTCTTAAATGACTAGTCGTTTAAGAACGTCCCCAATGACTAGTCGATTAGGAGTATCATCATCTGCGCAAATAAGCACGAAAGAGCATATTAGAGATTGAGAGCATATGGCTGACACCGTATCTAAGCACATTGACATGACCACCGGCTCGCTGTGGCGCAATATCCCCCTGTTCGCCTTCCCCGTGGCCGCCACGAGCATCTTGGAGCAGCTGTCGAACCTCATCGCCACGGTCATCATCGGTAACTTCTCGGGCGACCAGGGAACCCTCGCCATGGCAGCGGTCGGCTCCAATGTTCCGCTTACCAGTCTTATGCTCAACCTGTTTATTGGCATGTCGCTTGGCTCCAACGTGGTCATCGCCAACGCCATCGGCCGCAACGATCAGAACATGGTCAAACGCGCCGTCCATACCTCGATTTTAATGGCGCTCGTGGGCTTTGTCGTCATCGCCCTGGGCGAGGTCTTTGCCGAGCCCATGCTCGCCGCGCTCAACGTTCCCGCCGAGACCATGCCGCTCGCTTCACTCTACCTACGTGTCTTTTTGCTCAGCATGCCCTCGATTTTGCTCTACAACTTTGAGGCCGCGATTTTCCGCTCCGTCGGCATCACCCGCATGCCGCTGCAGGCGCTTGCCGTGTCCACCGTCCTCAACATTGGCCTGGACCTCATCTTTGTCCCCGTACTCCACTGGGGCGTCGCGGGCGTCGCCATCGCCACCGCCATCGCCTACACCGTCAGCGCCGCTACGCTCTTTATTCGCCTGCTCAAGACCGACTCCGTCGTCCGCGTCACCCCGCGCGACCTGGCTATCGACCCCGTCGCCCTCAAGCGCATCGTCAAGATCGGACTGCCCGCCGGCATCCAAAGCGCTGTCTTTGCCGTCGCCAACATCATCATCCAGTCTGCCATCAACAGCTTGGGCACCGAGGTCATGGCCGCCTCGAGCGCCGCCATGAGCCTGGAGTACGTGTGCTACAACCTGCTCAACAGCTTTAGCCAGGCTTGCACCACCTTTGTGGGACAAAACCACGGTGCCCGCCAGATCGACCGCTGCACCAAGACGCTCAAGGTCTGCCTGGTCGAAGGCGGCATCGTTGCGCTCACCACGATTGTCGTCATTGTCGGCCTGGGGCGCGAGATCCTGTCGCTGTTCAACAGCGATCCCAACATCGTCTCGATCGGCTATATCCGCGTGTGTTCGATCTTCCCGGCGTACGCCTTTAGCATGTTCTACGAAAACATGTCCGGTTATCTGCGTGGCTTTGGCATCTCGCTCACGCCCGCCCTCATCACCATGATCTGCGTCTGCGGCATCCGCTTCTATTGGGTGTTCTGCGTGTTCCCGCACTTCCGCACCTTTGCGAACATCATGATGGTCTACCCCATCAGCCTGGGCACCACGGCGTTCTTTATGGTCGTGGCGGTGCTACTCTGCCACCCGGCACGCACCTATCGCGCCACCCAAGCCAAAGCGACAGCCCGCTAAACACTGCACTCAACGCCACGCCAGTCATTAATTGACAATATGCGAGCTCATATAGTCGATAAAACGCCTCGTGGCGATAGGCATGGTGTCCCAGCTACGCCAAGCTGCCACCACGTCGCGCGAGGGAGCATGCACGATGGGACGTACGCGAATATCGGCCCGCATACCCTCGACGGTACGGCGATAGAGCATACTCACGCCTAGGCCCTCCTCCACCATCGCCATGATGGTGTAGTCGTCGGTCACCTCACTCATCACGTGCGGCGACAGCCCGTGCGCCGCAAATGCATCGAGCACCAGACTCTGTTCGCCCTCATCCAGCAGCACAAACGGCTCGGACGCCAGGTCGGCGAGCGTCACCTTTTCCTTTGCCGTCAGCGGATGCGCGGTCGGCAACAATGCCACCAACTCGTCGTGATAGACCACACGCTTCTCGAGCCCTGCGGTAAACCCGCGCGCCGTAAAGCAAAAATCGACCACGCCGTCGTGCACCCACTGAGCGTTGCGCGTGTAATCGCCCTGCTTGAGGGTAAAGTGCACCCCCGGGTGCAGGGCCCCAAAATCGCGGATCACGCGCGGCAGCACGGTACGACTCACGTTGGTAAACGTCGCGATGCGAATATCGGTCGACGAAAGCCCCAGCAGCTCCTGGCGCTTGCCCTCGAGCTCGGCCTCGGCGGTCACAATCTGGCGCAGGTACGGCAGATATTGTTTACCGTCGCGCGTAAGCGACACACCCTGCTTGCCACGCTCGATAATCGTGGTGCCCAGCTCGCGCTCGAGCGCCTTGACGGCCTGGCTCACCGCACTTTGCGTATAGCCCAGCTCGTCCGCCGCGCCCTTAAGACTGCCGCGATCGACCACCATACAAACAATCTGATACCGCGATGCCATCGTGCCTCCACATCAATGCAGCCGTAAAACGTTTTGCCAACGCATTTCGCACCAACTTTAGCATTTCTTAATCTTACTGAAGATACATTCGCTTTACTACATCCACATCTGGGAGCAGAATCCTTTTTACGAAACCGTTCTGTAACAAAAGGAGCCCCATGGACCGCAAAAAAGCAATCGCGCTCTCATTTTCCGTTCCCGTCGCATGGGGCTTTTCGTACCCCCTCATGAAGATCGGCATGGACAGCATGAACGCCACGAGCATCGTCGCGCTACGCTGCATCATCGCCTTTGTGGTCTGCCTGTCGCTCTTCCACAAGCACGCGTTGCGCATCAACCGCGACCTTATGGTCCGCGCCGCCATCATCGGCGCCATTATGGCAACCGAGCTCACCTGCATGTGCCTGGGCTCCAGCCTCACTTCTGCCTCCACTGCCGGCTTTTTGCAGAGCCTGACGGTCGTGATCGTGCCGTTTGCCAACGCCGCCCTGCTGCGCCGCGCCCCCGAACGCAAAGTGCTCGTCGGCACTGCCATCGTCACCTGCGGCATGTTGCTGCTCTCGGGCGCCGACTTCACCAGCCTGAACCCGGGCGCGCTCATCATGCTGCTCTCCGCCTTTGTCTACGCCGGACACATCATTGTCGCCAAGCGCTTTGTCGAAGAAGTCGACCCGCTGGCTCTGGGCGTTTGGCAGCTGGGCTTTGGCGGCTTGTTCTCGGGCGTCGCAGCATTCACCTTTGGCGGCTTCACGCTTCCCAGCACGCCGGGCGAGATCGTGGTCGTCGTCGCGCTCGCACTCATCTGCTCTGCCTACGGCTTTATCACCCAAACGCTCGTGCAGCCCCACGTGCCTGCCGAGACCACCGGCTTCGCTTTCTCGCTCGAGCCGGTCTGCTCTGCCGTCTTTTCGTTCTTCCTGGTCGGCGAGGTCCTGAACCCCATCGCCTTCTTTGGCGCCACCCTCATCCTCACCGGCGTCATGGTGGCAACCGTCGAGCTTCCGCGCCTCCGTGCACATGGACAGGCCCGTATGGCAGGAGCGCCCGAGCGCGTCTCGTAGACCCCGTTCTTCATACAGCCGTGTCATAAAGGCAACCGGTGCGCCTTTACAATAGATGCCAACAGAGCATCTACCATAAAGGAGCCCCATGGACACCGCAACCCGCGACCACAACATAGCAACTTGGTTGGGCGATGCGCCGCAGCCGGTACGTGACACTACGAACCAGCTGCTCGAGCGCATCGCCCTTTTGCGTGCCGAGCAAACCATCTACCCGGCACAAGACGACATCCTCAATGCCCTCGCCTACACGCCGGCCGACCAGGTCAAGGTTGTCATCTTGGGTCAAGACCCCTATCACGGACCCAACCAGGCAATGGGGCTGTCGTTCTCGGTCCCCGCGACGCAAACCAAGTTGCCGCCGAGCCTGCGCAACATCTATAAGGAGCTCAAAGCCGATTTGGGCTGCCCCATTCCCGCCACGGGAGACCTAACCCCATGGGCACAACAGGGCGTCCTGCTCCTCAACACTACGCTCACCGTGCGCGAGCATGCCGCGAACTCGCACGCCAAGCTGGGCTGGAGCACGCTCACCGACTACGTTATCGAACGCTGCTGCCAGCTGCCCCAGCCGGTAGTCTTTTTGGCATGGGGCCGCTTTGCCCAGCAGATGGTCGAAGGCAAGCTCGCCGCAATCGGCGCGGGCAAGGCAACCGGCAAGTTCTGCCTGGCCTCTACGCACCCCTCGCCGCTTTCGGCCAACCGTGCCACGGCAGAACTCCCCGCTTTTATGGGGTCGCGCCCCTTCTCCGCTGCCAATCGGCTACTCGAACAGCACGGCTCGACCCCCGTCAACTGGACTTGCCTCAGCTAAAAATCGATACATCAAAAACGCGCCCGACGGCTTTCCATCGGGCGCGTTTCCTATTCGGGCCAAATAAATTGTGTGCGGCCGGCCTCGCCGCCATCGATCAGCAGGCTCTGCCCGGTCATAAACCGGTTGGTCACGCCCACAAAGTAGATCCACTCGGCGATCTCTTGGGCGGTGGCCCAGCGTTTAAGCGGCGTGAGCTCCATAATCTGGTTCCACAGGTGTTCGTCTTCCATCACGCAACGGTTGAGCGGCGTGATAACGCCGCCCGGGTCCACACTGTTGGCGATGGCCTGCGGTGCCAGGCGGTTTGCAAGGTTCTTGGTGTAGGCGATAACGCCGCCCTTGCTGGCAGCATAGGCGGGAAACTCCGATCCCGTATGTCCGCTCGCCGACCCCACGTTGACCACGGATTTGATAGCCAGTGTCGGCTTGGCGGCAAGCCCCTCCCCCACAAAGGCGTAGTGCTCGGTCACGTTGATGGTGCCACGCAGGTTGGCAGCAATATCGTCGGCCGAATCCTGCGTACCGGCAACGTTCACGATTACCTGGGGTTCAAGATCGCCTGGAAACGAGTCCGGCTCGCGTACATCAACGATCAGATGGCGGTAGCGCTCGTGTTCGATCGCCGCCGGCAGCAGATCAAAGCCCACGACCTCGTGGCCCTCGTCCAAAAAGCGCTGCACGCACGCGGCTCCGATACCGCCCGAAGCGCCCGTGATCAAAACCCGCATACTTGCTCCTTAGGCGGTTGCGTGGCGCTCGAGGTACTCGGCGCCCACATTCTCACGCTCCCAGCCACGCACGACCTTGTAGCCCACGGGGCTCAGGAAGACCTCGCACAGCAGCTCGGCAACAGCGCCGGTCAGCGAGCACATAAGGACCTGTACCCACGTCCAGCCAAAGAACGTGTGGCTCACCACAATGGCAAAGACCAGGTTGTCGATAAACTGGCCAACACCCGTGGACACATAGGAGCGGAAGGCGAAGCTCGCAAAATTATTCTTTTTGAGCATGCGGCCGAGCGACTGGTTGAGCGTGGAGTTAACCACGGCAGAGACGAGCATTGCCAGCGAAGAGCCCAGCACCACGTACCAGGTGCCACCGATGGTAGCGTTAAGGGCAGTGTTAACCTCGATCATGCCCGTGTCGTAGTAGGCGCCCCACATACCGGGCGTGAGCGAGCATGCCCAAAAGCACAGGCTCACGGCCAGGTTGACCAGCAGCGCGAGGATAGAGATTTTGATGGATGCCTTGGCGCCAAAGCGTTTGCAGATCATGTCCTGGCACAAAAACGAAACCCAGCTCACCACAAAGCCGCAATCGAGTGCCAGATACGGCAGGCTGATGAGCTCTTTGTTGGCCAGCAGGTTCATCATGATGACACTCACGAAAAACAGCGAAACCGTTGCCGCGGGAATGCTCCGCAACAGGACCTTGTAGTCCTCCATGACCTTCTTGATCATTATGTACTCCTTTGGTTTTAGGTTTAACGAGCAGGATATCGGACCCGAACTGCTCGGACGCCCCGGTCTTGAGACGACGGTGGGTATGATAGCCGCTCACACGGCATCAGGCAAGCAAACGGCGCGGCAGCCCCGCAGGGCCACCGCGCCGATGCGTTAAAACGCTACGTTGCCAAACTCCGACAGGATAAGATCGGGGTTGTGATCGGTTGCCCAATCCACGTTCCACGGGCTCGTGAACAGCAGCAGCTTACCGCCGCGCATGTCCTCGACGCGCAGCGTGTCGCGCGTGAGCGAAAGGCCCGGGATATCGATGGTATCGGGGTCGTTCTGGATCCAGCGGATGTCCGTATAGGGCAGCGGCTGGCGACGAACCTCGACACGGTACTCGGCCTTGAGGCGGCGCTCGAGTACCTCAAACTGCAGCACGCCGACCACGCCCACGATGACGCTCTCCATGCCGGCACCAAGCTCGCGGAAGATCTGGATGGCACCCTCCTGGGCAAGCTCCTCCATACCCTTGACGAACTGTTTGCGCTTGAGCGTATCGACCTGCGTAATGCGAGCAAACATCTCGGGGGCAAACGTCGGGATCTGCGGATACTGCACGTGGCGCTTGCCGGAGCACACGGTGTCGCCGATGCTAAAGATACCCGGGTCGAACAGGCCCACGATATCGCCCGCATACGCCTCGTCCACGATGGCGCGGTCATCGGCCATCATCGAGGTACCCGTGGCAAGCTTGAGCTTGCGGTTGCCCTGCACGTGGAAGGCGTCCATGCCGCGCTCGAACTTGCCCGAGCAAATGCGCACAAAGGCGATGCGGTCGCGGTGGTTCTTGTCCATGTTGGCCTGGATCTTAAACACAAAGCCGCTGAAGTCGTCGCGGCAGGGATCGACCGGCTCGTTGGTGAGCGTATCGGTATAGGCGCGCGGCGTCGGGGCCAGGCGCAGGAACTCCTTGAGGAAGGGCTCCACGCCAAAGTTGGTGAGCGCCGAGCCAAAGAACGCCGGGCTTAGCTTGCCGCAGGCCACGGCATCCAAGTCGAGCTCGTCGCCGGCACCATCGAGCAGCTCGATGTCGTCCATCAGGTTCTTATGGTTCTCCTCGCCGATGAGCTCGTCCATAGCGGGGTCGCCCAGCTCGGCCTCGACCTCGGCGACCTTCTTGGTGGCGTTAGCGTGGCCGTCGCCCTCAAAGGCGATAACGCGACGGGTCTGGCGATCGAACACACCGCGGAAGTTGCGGCCGCTGCCGATCGGCCAGTTCATGGGATACGTATTGATGCCCAGGACATTCTCGATCTCTTCCATGAGCTCAAACGGATCGCGGGCCTCGTGGTCGAGCTTGTTCACAAAGGTGAAGATGGGAATGTGGCGCAGCGTGCAGACCTTAAAGAGCTTTTTGGTCTGGGCCTCGACGCCCTTGGCGCCGTCGATGACCATGACCGCGGCGTCGGCGGCCATAAGGGTACGGTAGGTATCCTCCGAGAAGTCCTGGTGGCCGGGGGTATCGAGGATGTTGACGCAGGCGCCGTTGTAGGTGAACTGCAGCACCGAGGAGGTAACGGAAATGCCGCGCTCCTTCTCGATGTCCATCCAGTCCGAAACGGCATGCTTGGCCGAGCTCTTGCCCTTGACCGAGCCGGCGGTCTGGATGCTGCCGGTATAGAGCAGCAGCTTCTCGGTAAGCGTGGTCTTACCGGCGTCCGGGTGGCTGATGATCGCGAATGTGCGGCGCGACGAGATTTCATCCGACAGGCTTGCCATGCGGATCCTTTCTTGCATTGAGTGCATTACGTCGTTGTAACCGCACTATTGTAGCCGCGAAATCTCGCTCTAGGGCGCCTATCAGGACAAATTCATCAGTCAGAACGTGAACGGCTAGTTATCGAAAGTATTCTGCAGCAGACTGTCTCAATCTGTAACAGCAGAGCTTATTTGCCCCCCTATCTGTTACAGATTGAGACAAACGAACTTGTCCGCCGGCACAATCTCAATCTGTAACACCTGGCCGCCCAAATTGGGTCTAGCTGTTACAAATCGAGATAAACGGAAAGGCAGGCAGCCAATGTCTCGTTCTGTAACATCTAGCCGCGCAAATCGACTCTTACTGTTACAGATTGAGACAAATAGGCAGGCGGGAAAATAACATCTCAATCTGTAACAGCTGGCGACCAAAAACGGACCCAGATGTTACAGATTGAGATTGTTTTGGAGCAAGCGCGGCGCCGATGGTCTATTCCACATTTAGCTCTTGCATAACTGTGCATAGTGTATATATACTGTGCTTACCGGTTATATACACGTGTAGCCCAACAGCTAAGGAGCCGCTGTGGACATCATCCTATCCAATTCGAGCGATAAGCCCATCTACGAACAGATATCCTCGCAGGTCAAAGCTCAAATCCTTTCGGGCACACTCACTGCGGGAGCCAAACTCCCCAGCATCCGTACACTCGCGAGCGATCTTGGCGTGAGCGTCATCACCACCAAGCGCGCCTACGCCGACCTGGAGCAGCTCGGGTTTATCTGCACCGTGCAGGGCAAGGGCTGCTTTGTCACCGAGGGCAACCAGGAGCTCTTGCGCGAAAACCAGCTCTGCCATATCGAAGAGCTGCTTGCGAAAGCGGCAAGCCAAGCCGAAGCCTTGGGCGTCACGCGCGACAAGCTGCACGAAATGCTCGACCTCGTGGCCCCCGAAACCATGCAGTAGCCATCTGCAAGAAAGGCTATACCATGCAAAACCTTTTAGAACTCAAAGGTATCTCGCGCCGTGTGAGCGACCGTTTTTCGCTGCGTGATGTCACACTCGCTGTGGAGCCCGGCCAGATTGTCGGCTTTGTGGGTGCCAACGGCGCCGGCAAAACCACGACGATTCGAGCCGCGCTCGGGCTTATAAAGCTCGATGCCGGCGAGGTGCACCTGTTTGGGCAGCGCTGTGGCGCCGACGCGCCCGATGAGTCGCAACGCCATCTACGCTCCCGCGTCGGTCTTGTCCTGGACATGTGCCCCTTCCCCTCCACGCTCAAGGTGGGCCAGATCGAGTCGCTCGTAGGCCCGGCATACCCCACGTGGGACCGCGAAACGTTCGCCGGATTCATCAACCGATTTGGCCTCGATCCCAAGACAAAGGTCAAGGATCTCTCCCGCGGCATGGGCATGAAACTGCAGCTTGCCTGTGCGCTCAGCCACAATGCCAAGCTGCTCGTTTTGGACGAAGCCACCGCGGGCCTCGATCCCATGGCGCGCGAGGAACTGCTCGATGAGCTGCTTGCCTTTGTCGCCGACGGTCAGCACAGCGTGCTGCTCTCGAGCCACATTACGTCCGACCTCGATCGCGCCGCCGACCGCGTTATCTGCATCGATGCTGGCTCGATTATTTTTGACCTGCCGCGCGAGGACATTACCGACCGAGCCGGCATCGCCCACTGCACCCAAGCACAGGCCGCCGAGCTTATGGCTGGCGTCGAAGGTGCCCGTGCCGCCCGCCACGCCTACAGCGTGGACGTACTCGTGCCCAACCGTCGCGAAACGCTCGAGGCCTTCCCAGAGATTCCCTGCGATCGGACAACCATTGATGACTATCTTTGCCTCATGCTGAAAGGGGCTTCGAAATGAAACGCGCCTTTATGTCCGAGCTCGCCATCGTTCGCACGCTTATCCCGAGCATCGCGGGCGTCAGCCTGTTCATCTTCGTCGTGCTAACCCTTGCCAACGCGTCGGATGGCGATTCCGGCATGAGCGCCGGCGCCTGCGCGGTCAGCGCCATGTCGCCCATCATGGTCATGAGCTCGCTGGCCGGCTTCGACAATCAAAACGGATGGGAGCGTTATCGGGCAACGCTGCCTCTCACGCGCAAAGACATTATTTGCGCACGCTACCTGAGCATCATTGTCTTCTCGGCTGTCATGGCGTGCGCCGCCGCGCTTCTGAGCATCGTCTCCATCCCGCTATTCAACAGCGTGGGCATCCCCTCGACGGGACAGACGGTCTTTGAGATCGCTATAGCCTCGGTAGCATCGATGCTCATCTCCCTCATGATGGTGTTTTTGGCACAGCCGCTGTTCTTCCGATTTGGACACATGGAGGCGCTGCGCCTATCCGTCGGCCTGTTTGCCCTGCTCTGGTGCCTTGCCATTGCCACGTTGAGCTCCTCCAACCCCATCAGCAACTGGCTCATGTCGATTGCCGGAGCGAATCCCGATCCCGCCGTCCTTGGCTGTCTGTGTGCAGGCATCGCCACACTTGCCCTCGCGCTATGTGCAATCAGCTACACCGTCAGCACCAAGGTTTATCGAGCACGCGATCTGTAATCGACAGCCAAAGGGCTTGGGCTGCACGCCACCTCATTTACTAGATAAGACGAAGCAGCAACAACGTCGCTACCGCCCTTCACGGCATGCCGTTTAAATCTTGGCAACCAAAGAGAAGCCGACAGCATATCGAGGGTGAATGTTTTTCCGAGAAGTGAACGAGTAAAATCAGCACCCCGTATCATCGACATTTTTATGGGCTTAATTCCTGCGGTTTTTGCCTAGGAATCCTGCGGTTTTATTCGAAAAAAGTGTGCATGCTCCAGGGGTCCATATTTACTCGTTCACTTCTCGGAAAAACACTCACCTTCAATTCGAGCCTTCACCAAATGGCTCCCCGGAACATAACCCCCGTCTCGCCGCGGCCATATCAAACCTTCATGGTGGGGCGGTATCCTCATGTCCATAAAACTCGCAGGATAAACCCATTATCCAAGGAGGCACCGCACCCGTGTCGTGGGTTGTCGCAGCATTTGCGTCAGCATTCTTTGCCGGCATCACATCCATCTTGGCCAAATGCGGCATCAAGCAGACCGACTCCGATGTCGCGACGGCCATTCGCACCTGCGTGGTGCTCGTTTTCGCCTGGGCAATGGCGGGCATTTCTGGAT
Organism: uncultured Collinsella sp.; assembly: GCA_900540945.1. Lineage (GTDB taxonomy): Bacteria > Actinomycetota > Coriobacteriia > Coriobacteriales > Coriobacteriaceae > Collinsella. The sequence continues at coordinate 46,254 of UQHQ01000006.1, forward strand.
CCATTGGAACCATTGGCAGCATCGAACCCAGATCCTGGCTCTTTCTCGTCCTCTCGGGACTCGCTACCGGCGCTTCGTGGATCTGTTACTTTAAGGCGTTGAGCATCGGAGACGTCAATAAGGTCGTACCGGTCGACAAGATGAGCACCGTGCTCGCCGCGCTGATCGCCATCGTGCTTTTTGGCGAGACGAGCAACCTTGCGGTTAAGCTCGTGGGAACCGCCGTCATTACCCTCGGCACTTTTTTAATGACCGAGAAGCAGCAATCCGCCGGACCCGAACAGCAGCAAGACCGGACCTGGCTCGCTTACGCCCTCGGCGCCGCCATGTTCGCAGCACTCACCTCCGTCCTCGCCAAGATCGGCATCGAAGGCGTCGAGTCAAACCTGGCCACGGCAATCCGCACCTGCGTGGTACTGGTTATGGCATGGGCAATCGTGGCAGCTAAAGGCAAGATGGGCCAAGCCGTGCACGTAGACCGCTACGAGCTCGTATTTCTCGCGGCATCGGGCATCGCGACCGGAGCATCGTGGCTGCTCTATTACTATGCCATCGCCGCAGGCCAGGTGAGCGTCGTGGTGCAGATCGACAAACTATCGATTGTCGTATCGGTACTATTTGCGCGCTTGGCATTCAACGAAAAGGTCTCGCGGCGCAGCGCCATCGGTCTCGCCCTCATCGTACTGGGCACTGCGGCGCTCGCGGTTTGGAAGTAGCGCCGATACCGAACGAAATCCAGTCCACCCGCAAATCCGTGACACAGCGCCCGCACCGGACTTGAGATGTTTGTACTGACTGCGCGCTACCGTGCTACTTGCGCAGCGGCTTGGGCAGCGGAATGCCGGCGGCGATGACAGCCGCGATGATCATGCAAACGATGCCCTTGAGCGGGAAACACATAAGCAGCAGGCCCACAACCATGACAGGCTGGCGCATGACCGCACCCATCGTCGATGCCGTGCAGACGGCGACGCAAAAGACCGGATCTGCGCCGGTGAGGATGGCAAGGCCATAGCCCAGGCTTACGCCTGAGAAGATAACGGGGAAGAAGTGACCGCCGCGCCAACCAAGGTTGATGAGGGCGGGGGTCAGCATGGCCTTGACCAGGCCGGTCGCGATAAGCACGCCGGCGGGAATGGTCAGATAGGTTTCCATGAGCACGTCGGCCTGGGTCTCGCCGGCAAACATGGTATAGGGCAGGACCGTACCACAGATGGCGAGCGCCAGCCCGGCTAGCATGGCCTTGACGACAGGACGCTCCCCTATTGCATGGGACAGCGCCTCGCTTGCATGCTCGGAGACAAAGTACAGCCAACCGCAAACGGTGCCAACCAACGCCAGCGGAATGAGCCAGGTAAGCTCCAGGTTGCCCACCTCGGCGGACTCGAACCTGGGCATGCCCATGCCGCCGCCCATGAGCTGGCCGAGCAGCAGATAGGTGCCCAGGCCGCCGGCAATCGCAATGCCGTAGACCACGGTCTTCTGTGCTTTGGGCAGCTTGATCGTGATCTCGTCGGACGCAGAGCCCTCGTCGCCGTCGGCGCTACCGGCAAGCGGCGCCACAAAGCCAAAGACGGGCGCGGTAAAGAGCGCCGTCAGGGCAGCCTGGGTACCCAGCAGCGTGAGCTCCCTAAACTCGGCGCCAAAGCGACGCATGCGGTCGCCGACCCAGCTGCACAGACCGGCGATAACGCCGGTCAGGCCGGCCTCCGGTCCAATGCTTCCGCCAAACAGCAGCGGCAGCAACGCCGCGAGCGAAAGCTTGCCCAGGTTGTCGTATGGGTAGCGCCCGTCTTGCTTAACCTTAGCCATCACCTGATTGAGATCATCGGTCTTGGTGCCTGTCATCTTTTCGTACAGACCGATTAACAGGCCGCCCAGCAGGCAGACAAAAAACGGGTACGGCAAAAAGCCAAACGGGCCGCTGGCAAGCTCGGGCGAAGAGGCACCCAGCGCGTGCGGAATCTCGGTCCATAGATAGTCGATACCGTGCTCCATCGCAAAAAAGAACAGCCAGACCGCGGCACCTGCGAACGCACCGGTCACGGCAACGCTAACTAAAAACAGCGCGCGGTTTGTGGGTTTGGCAAGGTTGTCCATCGGGTCCTCCCGCGGTCAAAGTCGACATAGATACGTTTTATTGTAGAGCGAGCGTTGCCCGAACGAGCCAACCATCCACGCCGCGAACGGCACCATTGGGAGCCATAGTGGGGCAGGCTCAAGACTTATCCGTTGATAATCGAGGCAATCTCGCGCAAATCGTCGGCAAAGTAGATGCCGTGCTGGCGCCGCGGGCTCGATAGGCCCTTATCAATCATGTGCTCGAGCAGCGCCTTGAGGTCGTTGTAGTAACCGTCCAGGTTATACAGGATGCATGGAGCACTCAGGTGCCCCAACGACACCGCGGACATGACCTCGGCAATCTCCTCGAGCGTGCCCGTCCCACCGGGAAAGGCGATGAACGCATCGCCGAGCTCAATCATCTTGGCCTTGCGCTCCGCCATATCACTCGTCACTATGAGGTCGTCGATACCGTCATGTTGAAACTCAGCCTCGATAAAAAAGCTCGGCTCAACACCCGTCACGTGTCCACCCGCCTCGAGTACGCTATCGGCGAGTGCACCCATCAGGCCCGATTTGGACCCGCCATATACCAGCGCGTGCCCGTTGGCGCCAATCCAGTTGCCCAGCTCCTGCACCGCGGGCAGAAACGCCGGGTCATTGCCGGCACTGGCACCCAGATACACGGTGATATGCATATTCAGTCCCCCTGTTGTGGCGCGCGACGTTCGTCTTAGCGCTGGCGTCGACGATACTCGCGCACGCGACGCGAAAGATCGGCAAGCTCGTCGCGATCGAGCTCTTCCAAATGCTCAAGATCGTCCATAAAGCGCGCCACGGTGTCCTTTTGACGCATCTTGATAAGCGTATTGCAGTAGTTCACCGCCACGCCCGTGAGCATGGCGATGTAGAAGATGCTGATGACGCTCAAGACGACGGTAATAGCGCGAGCAACCGGCGTCTCGGCCGGAATGTCGCCAAAGCCGATGGTCGAGACCGTCTCAAAGCTAAACCACAGGCCATCGCCAAACGTGAGGGTCGTGGGTTCGGACAGCCAAACGGCCGTCGAGCATAGCAGATAGAAGACGAGGAACAGCTCCGTAATGCGCACGAAGCCCGCCTGGCGCAACACGTCAGCAAGCGTCTTGAGCTTTTTCATCGCGACCCCTTTTCCCAGATGCCCAATCACGTTCGCTCGGTATTGTCCCACGCCTCCCCCGCAAACGAAACTAGTCATTGGGGACGTTCTTAAATGACTAGTCAAACAAGAACGTCCCCAATGACTAGTCGTTTAAGAACGTCCCCAATGACTGCCGGACGAGACCGTTTAGCGGTGCTGCTGCCGACTGGGCCGGCGGAGCTGGTATTCTTATGCGGTAATGTCTCGATTCGTTAGGATTGCATGTGAGAGCTGCCACTGTCCTTCGTTCAGTTATATATCGCACCCTGGCCATTGTGCTTGCCGCGCTTGCCGTGCTGAGTTCTATCGCGCCTGTCCAGGCTTTTGCCGATGACTCTAGTCAGCCAGTCAAGACGGTCCGCGTTGGTTGGCTCGTCAACAACGAGGGCTTCCAGGACGGCACCCCCGGCGAGCGTCTCTCGGGATGGGGTTACGAGTACCTCCAGACCCTGTCGTACTACACGCCCGGCTGGCGGTACGAATACGTCTCCGGCACCTTCACCGAGCTTATGGACATGCTCGAGGCGGGCGAAATCGACCTCATGCCCAACATCTCCTACTCCGAGGAACGCGCCCAAAAGCTGCTCTTTTCCTCGAACCCCGAGGGCACCGAGCGCTACTACATCTACGCCAAGCCCGATCGCGACGACCTGACCAAGGGTGACCCCCAAGCGCTCCAAGGCCTTACCATCGGCTACAACCCCGACGTTATGCAAACCTTCGTTGGCCAGCAGTGGCTCGCCAACGAAGGCATTACCTGCACATACAGGGAGTATGACGGGGGATCTATGCTCTTTGACGCGCTCGCAAACGACGAAGTCGATGCCGTCATCATGAACGACACCCTTTCGTCGCCCGATGCCTCCCCCATGTTCTACGTTGGCTCGAGTGACTACTATTTTGCCGTCCCCAAAAGCCGCCCCGACCTGATGGACGACATCAATGCCGCCATGTCGGCAATCGCCCGCGTCAACCCACGCTATATCGACGAAGTCAAATCTAACTACTCGGCCCAAAACAGCGGTTCATCATCGCTCAACGGCCCCGAACGTTCCTGGCTCAAAGCAAATGACAACACCATCACGTTTGGCTACATTACGGGCAAACTCCCCTACTGCAACGAAGACGAAGACGGCAAAATGGAAGGCTCGCTCGCATCGCTTGCGACGACGTTGCACGATAAATTTGGCATTACGGTCAAAACCGTCGCCTTTGATAGCTACAAGATGATGTCAAAGGCCCTGTCAAAGGGAAGCATCGACGCTGCGCTGCCGGTATACCGAGATTACTGGTTTGCCGAGCAATCTGGCGTTGTGCAGTCGGTATCGTTGGGAACCGTGTCCCTCACCGCCATCCACACCGGCGGCAACCTGAACAAAGACCTTCAGAACATCGCCTGCACCAAATCATCGTTTATCAACCAAAATGTACTTGAAAGTCTGTTCCCCACAGCGACCGTGACCGAATACCAATCCGCCGATGAAGCGTTCGACGCCCTCAGGAAGGGAACGGCACACTGCATCGTCGCTCCCAGTTCACGTGTAAAAACCATCGGCGACCGCTATGATCTCGAAGGCTACGAGACGACCGAGCTCCCTGACACCTGTGAGCTCTCGTGCTGGATTTCGCGCGGAAAACCCGAGCTGTTGGGAATCGTCAACAAGGGCATCATCAATGCCGGAGAATCGCTCTCCGCAAGCAATTACTCCTCCACGTCGTACACGGCCCAGGAATCCAACACGCTTCAATTCCTTTATCGCAACCGTGCCGCCGTTGCAGCTGCCCTCATCGGTATGTTGTCGGTCGGCATCGTCCTGCTCATCTGGGCGCTCGTACGCGCTCGGACCGAGCGCAAAAAAGCCGATGCTGCCAACGCCGCTAAGACGGCATTCCTCACGCGCATGAGCCACGACATCCGTACGCCGCTCAACGGTATCCTGGGCCTTATCGAGATCGAGGAATTGAAGGAAGGCGATATCCAGGTCGCCCGCGAGAGCCGTGCCAAGGCGCGCGTTGCCGCCAATCACCTGCTCTCGCTGATCAACGACATCCTCGAGATGGGCAAGATCGAAGACCGCAAGCTAACACTGGAACATGTGCCTTTTAACCTCAAAGAGCTCTGTGACGATACGCTGGTGCTGTGCAAGCTCCGCGCGTCCAGTAACGGCATCACAATGCAGGACAATAGTCTGCCGTACGCCACGGGGCCATACATGGTCGGCAGTCCCACCCATATCCGACAGATCATGATCAACCTGTTAGACAACAGCATTAAGTACAACAAGCACGGCGGCTCCGTCACCTTTAGCTCAAAGACCAAGCCACTCGATAACGGGCGCGCTCTCTTTTGCTTTAGCGTTTCGGACACCGGCATTGGTATGACTCCCAAGTTTTTAAAGCATATCTATGAGCCGTTTGCCCAAGAAGGTGACGATGCGCGCAGCAAGTTCCAAGGAACCGGCATGGGCATGCCAATCGTCAAGTCGCTTATTGAACTGATGGGCGGCACGATTGAGATTTCGAGTGAGGTTGGCGTGGGGAGTACGTTCAACGTCCAGATTCCGCTCGATATCGACAAAGACCCTCAGGCAAGAGAGCGCGCGGACGAGCAAGCAGACAGCTGCTCGCTTGCCGGCATGAACGTTCTTTTGGCAGAAGATAACGAGCTCAATGCCGAGATTGCCCAGGCGCTGCTCGAAAGCGAAGGCATTGTTGTAACTCGCGCCGCCGATGGCAACGAAGCGGTCGACCTATACGTTGGCCGTCCCGCCGGCAGCTTCGATGCCATTCTGATGGACATTATGATGCCGGGCATGGACGGCTACGAGGCAACCCGCGCGATTCGCCTGAGCGAGAAGGTCGATGCAGCCGATATCCCCATCATCGCGCTCACCGCCAACGCCTTTGCCGAAGACGCCAAGGCGGCACACGACGCCGGCATGAACGCCCATCTGTCCAAACCGCTCGACTTTAACAAGCTCAAAAACATACTCGCCCGCATCAAGAAAAACGGAGCTGTTTCGCTATAGTTTGTGCTCAACAACCATACGCAGCAGAAAGGAAGCCAACAATGTTTAGGCCCTTACGCCGAAAGAAACGCGCCATCACCGACGAGGAAGCGCGCGAGCTGCTCGCTACCTGCAAGCGCGGCGTCTTTGCCGTCAACGGCGACGATGGCTACCCGTACGCCATTCCCGTCAACTACTTCTTTGACGCCGAGCACGACAAGATTTATTTCCATGGCGCCAAGGCTGGCCACAAGGTCGACGCACTCAAGCGCGATGACAAGGTCTGCTTTACCGTTTACGGAAACGAGTGGTACCAGGACGGCGACTGGGCTCCCTACGTTATGAGCACCGTCGTCTTTGGCCGTTGTCGCCTGGCGAATGACACCCCCGCGTTTATCGAGGACAAAGTCCGCCAGCTCGCCCTTAAGTACTACCCTTCTGCCGAAGAAGTCGAGGAGGAAATCGCCAAAGACATCAAGGGCGTCCAACTCTACGAGATTTCGATTGAGCATCTTTGCGGCAAGCAGATTCAGGAAAAATAAACCTCCGCAGCAGGTCTGCGCCCAATGGTTACAGATGCCTTACCACACGGGGCCTTCCAGCCGACTTGGCAGAAGACCCCGCATGCAGTGCTCACTTACCGTGCATTAAAAACGTAGCGGTCCAGGCGGTCGCACGCTTCCCTCACGCGCGAAAGCGGCAGCGCCAGATTCACGCGAATGTGGCAGGGCCCGTGGAACGGGCGGCCGTCCTGATACCCCACGCCCACGCGCGCCCCCTCGTCGAGCAACCACTGAATATCGCGGCCATGCTCGCGGCACCACTCAGTGCAGTCCAGAAACACCATGTACGTGCCCTGCGGACGCGAAAACGCGACGCCCTTCCAGTGTTTTTCTGCATACGTGCAGAAGTACTCGATGTTGCCGGCAAGCACCTGGTTGAGCTCGTCCACCCACTCGTAGCCCTGTGGCTGGTAGGCACCGATAAGCGCATGCATGGAGAGGACATTCATCTCGTTGTAGTGGGTCTTGTTGGACACAGCGCACATGCGGTCGCGCAGCGTCTCGTTATAGATGATGTGGTAGCTGCCGACCAGGCCCGCCAGGTTGAACGTCTTGCTGGGCGCATAGAGGGCAACCGTGCGCATGCGGGCGTCCTCGCTTACCGACTGCGTCGGGATATGCTTGTGTCCCGGCAGGATGATATCGGACCAAATCTCGTCCGAGATCACCACGCAATCGTGCTGGCGATAGATGTCCATGGCGCGCTCGATCTCGTTGCGCTCCCATACGCGGCCGCAGGGATTGTGCGGCGAGCAGAACACCGCGGCATGAATGTTGTTTTGGGCGAGTTTGCACTCCATGTCCTCAAAGTCCATGCGCCACACGCCCTGGTCGTCGAGTTTAAGCGGGCTGTGGACAATGCGATAGCCCGCGGCTTCGATAGACTTGGTAAAACCAATGTAGGTGGGGCTGTGGACCAGCACCGCATCGCCCGGCTGGACATACGCGCGCAACGTCGACACGACGCCGCCCAGCACGCCGTTTTCGTAGCCGATATGCTCAGGCGCCAGGCCCTCGACGCCGTTGCGGCGACCCTGCCATTCGATGATGCGGTCGAAATACTCGGGGCGCGGATTGAAATAGCCAAACATGGGGTGCTGAGCGCGCTTGATGATGTACTCCTGGACCGTGGGCACCGTGGCAAAATTCATATCTGCCACCCACATGGGAATGCGGTCGAAGCCCTCATCGGGTGCGTTCGGAGCCATACCGGGGATCTCGCCCCAGGAGTCAACGGCGATGGAGTCCATGCCGTGGCGGTCGATAAGCGAGCTAAAGTCGTATTTCATGCTGAACTCCCGTGCAAAGTGATTGCTTTGGTAGGCGTTATTGTCCACCAGCACGGGCGATTTTGGCATGGGGTTTGGCGCTTAATTTGACGGGTGCGGACGAATGGCTGGTTAGTCTTGCGCGTCGTTGACGGCGACTACGGTTAGCTGGGTTTTATCGACCGTAAAAGATATGTCAAGCCCGGCGAAGGCCAGATGATAGACGCGGTTTGGCTCGTGCTTGCTGCCCGCGCGGCGCGGATCTTGGCGAAGAACCTCGACCAAGCCGGGGAGCTTTACGGGCGGGACCACGTCTTGAAGAGCTTGTGGAAACTCAACATCGAGCTCTTGCCACGGAGCATCCTCAATCCAGCCGCCGGTCGCATCCGGGTGACAGTCGGCAAATGGAATGTAGGGCTTAATGTCGTAGATGGGCGTACCGTCGCGCAGGTCGGCCCCCAGCACATGGATGATGGGGCCGTCGTCGGTAAGCTCCACGCGGTCGAGCTTGACGCAGGTAAGCCCGATGGGATTCGGGCGAAACGGACTACGCGTGGCAAACACTCCCACGCGCTCGGCTCCTCCCAGACGCGGCGGGCGCACGGTTTTCGACCATTTTGCGTTGGTTCCGGACCTGTCCCGCGTTTTGGCATCGGCGGCTATGTCCTTAGCCGCGCCGCCGGGCGTGCCGTTTTCGAAGCGCCAGAGCAGCCACAGGTGAGAGAAGGAGTCCAGACCCTCAACCGCCGCATTGGAGGCAAATTCCGGCTCAAAGACGATGCGTCCCTGCAGATGGGGCGCCAAAAAGCTGTTGCGCGGAATGCCGAACTTCTGCGGCAGGTCGGTATGTATGTGTGCAATAGGTTCCATGCCGGTCATTGTACGGCATGGAGGCGTGGGGCGTTGCGCGCAATTCTTTGTCGCGGTCTCCCGTCATGCAACCAACGGTTGCTTGGAAGGGTGCCTGCCGCCGCGTATGCTTAAGCCATCAACCAGCAGAAAGGAGCCGCTATGGCCATTGCAGAAAAGCTCATCGCTGTCCGTCGCGTCCATCACCTTACCCAGGAGCAGCTCGCCGCCAAGCTCTTCGTCACGCGCCAAGCCGTCAGCCGTTGGGAACGCGGCGAGGTCACACCGGGCATCGACATGATGAAGCTCATTGCCGCTGTGACCGGCGAGCCCCTGTCTCACCTGCTCGAAATGCCCGAGCACCATTGCCAGAGCTGCGGCATGATACTCACGCCCGGCGGCTGCGGCACCGATGCCACGGGCGTCACGACCGAACATTACTGCAAGTGGTGCTACGACCACGGCCAGTACACCTACGACACCACGATGGAGGCAATGATCGAGGACTGTGCCCCGCGCCTGGCGCAAAACACCGGCATGTCGCTCGACGAAGCCGTCTCGCTCATGGGCGCCGTCCTGCCGCAACTGGAGCGCTGGCGCACCGTGCAGGAAAACGAGGAACGCTACGGCGCCGAGGCTCGGGCTCGCTATGGCAATGAGGCTATCGATGCAGCAAACGAAACGTTACTGGATATGGATCCTCAGACATGGAACGACATGAAGGAACTTGAACGCGCTGTTCTGGGCCAGCTTTCGATTGCCATGGGCATTGGCGACCCAGAGAGCAACGAGGCTCGCAAGCTCGTCGCGATGCATCGTCGCTGGATTGCTCTCAACTGGGGATGCGAGCCCCAAGACGAGGCGTACCTGGGCCTCGCCCACGGCTATCTTGCCGACCAGCGCTTTGTTGACTACTACGACAAGCCCTGCGGCACCGGAGCCACGGCGTTTCTGGTCCAGGCGATCGAGTCGTCGTTGACGCGCGCATAGACCGCGGTGGCTTTGGGTATTTCAATCAAAACCGCAACCGATTGGAGACCTATGGCTACTAATCATGAGCTCGCGCTGTACGTTATGACCGGCTGCCCGTATTGCATAAAGGTCAAGCGTTTCCTTGCCGATAACGGCGTGACCATTCCCGAGCGCAATATCTCGACCGATACCGATGCCGAGCAGACACTCATCGCCGTCGGCGGAAAACGCCAGGTTCCCTGCCTGTTCATCGACGGCAAACCGCTTTATGAGTCGAGCGACATCATCGCGTGGGTGCAGGAAAACCTACTCTAGCACGCGCATCCCGTCCGTCCAAGACCCCAACCCATACGGCCCAAACATGTACACCAGCATCCAAAGTCGACATTTTTCGACATCTTTGGATGCTGGCCTACAGCTTTTTGTGGGTAGTCATCGGGGACGTTCTTAAATGACTAGTCGTTAAAAAACGTCCCCAATGACTAGCTAGCTGTGGAAGCGGGCTATGGGCGCAAGTGGCTGCTCGCGAAAGACGCGATCGACGGCGGCGCGGTATTCGTCGACCTTTTTAGTCTTGCGCACGAGCTTGTGGACGGTAGCGGGGTCGGCGAAGGCGCATTTGGCGTAGAACCACCACTCCTTCATGCGAAAGACCGCATTACCGCCAATCTCTTCTGCATATGCCGCAAACAGCGTGTCGTGGAAGCGCTGCAGCTCAGCAGCCGTTGCAGCAGGGCCGCCCTTGACCATGCGAGCCAGCGCGGGGTTCGCAAGCAAGCCACGCCCCAGCATCACATGGCGTGTACCGGGATAGGCCTCAACCAGCGCGTCCATATCCTCAAGATCAAAAATGTCACCGTTATAGGCGACCGGAAACGGCGCGCGCTCCAGCGTCTCGCCATAAAACTCCTTGCGCGGCGTGCCCGTATAGCGGTCCTTTTGTACGCGCGGGTGCACGATCAGCTCTGCCAACGGTATGCGGCAATACAGATCGAGCACGCGCTCGTATTCGTCGTCACTCTCCAGCCCCAGCCTGGTCTTGACCGATACCGGCAACGGCGAGCGTTCGCACACGTCGCTCAAGAACACCTCAAGTTCGTCGAGATTACGCAAGAAACCCGAGCCCTTGCCCTTGGCGACAACCGTCCCCGAGGGGCAACCCAAGTTGAGATTGACCTCGCGATAGCCCATGTCGGCGAGCACCTGTGCCGCCCACACAAACTCGTCCGCGTTCTTGGACATCAGCTGAGGCACTACGTTAAGCCCCTGGTTATTGGCAGGATCGATCTCCTTAAACGCCTTGCCGCCAAAGCGGTTGCCCACCCGCGGCGGCGGCAAAAACGGCGTGTAATAGCAATCGAGTGCGCCGAAGCACTCCGCATGCACGCGACGGAACACATGCCCGGTAATCCCCTCCATAGGGGCAAGCGAAAGAATCATCTACTCTTCTCTCATATCAACGGATGTGACAAAGGAACCGCCCCCTTGTTACATGCATTATGCCTTGTGCTCCAGATGATTCACAAGGCAGAGGCAGCAGCTTGACGATAATCACCCTTCCATCCGGCGCCTCATGCAACGAAGGTGAATGGTTTTCCGCGAAGTGAACGAGTGAAATCGGACCCTCGATGCATCGACACTTTTGGAAGGCCAATTCCTGCGGTTTTATCACTCAAATCCTGCGGTTTTAGCGTCGAAAAATGTGGGTGCTTCAGGGGTCCAAATTAGGTCGTTCACTTCTCGGGAAACCATTCACCTTCGATTTGCTGTTTGTGGGCATCGGCAGCGGCTTCATGCTCCAAAAGACGACGTTCGCAATCAAACGATCACCAACAGCACGCTGTTGACCGCTATGTATGAACAACAGACATCCTCCACTCATCTATACTCAAGAGCGTGTGCACATCGCCCCCGAAAAACGATAAGAGTCGAGGCCCCATGCAGCAGCTCACCGAGCAAGAAAAGAAACGTATCCAGCGGTACTGCACATACCCCAAAATCGCAGCGACCGCACTCGTCATGTCGTTCGTAGCATGTCTGTTGATGTTGCCGCTCCAATGGTCAACGATATCGCGTTCCACCAAAAGGAATTCCTACCCGCGGGCATATATACCGCCATCGCACTCACCGTAATCGAACTCGCCATCTTTTGCTATTGCGCTCTTGCGCCGCGCTTTGGAATGCAGGGCAAACAGTGGAAGGAACTGCAGAGCAGGCTTGCGGTGGCCCAGACCAACAAGGACCATTCCGCGGAGGTCGCCGGCGTGCTTGCCACGCAAGCTGCCGGCCGCCTGCTCAAGAACAGCGATAACGATCTCGCGCGCAACCTGGGCGGTGCCGCCGAGGTTGCCAGCGCCGTAGGGGCAGTCGCCACGGCGGCAGACGTGCTGGCCGAGACCTCGAGCAATGCCGAGGCCATGGCAAACGCATACGGCGTGACGATTCCAAACGTCAATAAGCAGATCATAGCTCTCGCAGTGTTGCCCGCCATTGTGCTGCTTGGCGTCTACATCCCGCAGTTTGTCCAGGGAAATAACGAGCTTCAGGCAAGAAAGGCTGCAGCCGCCGAGCAGCTCGCCATCGCGCAAGATGCCTTGGAGCCCGCGTGCGAACGCGTCGCGGCAGACGACCCATACGAGTCGTATCACGACTACGGCTACCGCATTATCGGCTATCTGCGCGATAATGACCTCGGCGCTCAAGCAGCCTATGTCTACCTTTCTTTCGATGCAGATGGCATGCTCACGGACGTCGATTACGTCAGTCAGATCGACCCCGAGGCAAGCCTCGCAGACAACCTCGCCCGCGCCGAGCAGGATATCGCGACGCTCTGCGCCCCGCTCAACGGGTTGGACATTTCCGTTGCCACACCGGGCCTCCTCACGCCATGCAGCCTGTCGGATGAATTTAAACAGACATTTTTAGCTGGCTCCCTATATGAAGAAATCAGCATCAAGACGGAGGACGAATCTATCAAGTCGTACTACACCTTTGACACCGAGGCCGCAGAAGAATTCGACGAATACACCCATCCGGAAATTAGGCTCATGCTCTCTGCAAAGAAGAACTAAAGGCTTTCGATCTAATTGCCGCTCGCGAACATCGTCTATATCTCGAGGTCTAATACTTTTCCGAGAAGTGAACGACCGTATTTGGACCCCCGAAGCATCAACATTTTCAGACGCCAAAACCGCAGGATTCAACAATCAAAACCACAGGAAATTGCATCTCAAAAGTGTCGACGCTCCGGGGGTCCATTTTGACTCGTTCACTTCTCAGAAAAGTATTAGACCCCAATTTCGCGAGGGCCCAATGTGACAAAGGGGCTGTCCCTTTGTCACATCATTCGGAGCGTAGGGCTTCCACAGGATCCTTTTTGGATGCGCTGCGAGCCGGCAGTAGGCCGGCAACGACCGTCAGCAGCACCGAAATTGCAATGAGCACCAGCGCATCCTGCACGGGCAGGCTCATCAGGTTGGGTACCTGTTTGACAGCAAGCGCCCAGGTATTAACCGGGAAGCTCACGGCCACCACAACGACAATGGCAAAGACGCCGGCGATAAGCCCCTCAATAAAGGTCTCGGCATTGAATACGTTGGCCACGTTACGCTTTGACGCGCCGATCGCGCGCAGGATGCCAATCTCCTTTTTGCGTTCCAGCACGCTGATGTAGGTGATGATGCCGATCATGATGGAGCTCACCACCAAGCTGATACTCACGAATGCGATGAGCACCAAGCTGATGGTGTTCACGATGTCGGTCACCGAACCCATGATGATGCCCATGTAGTCGGTGTACGAGATCGCCTGCTCATCATGGCCAGCGGCTTTGACCTGCTTGTTGTACGCGTCGATGTGATCGAGCACGCGCTCCTTGGCCTCAAAGTCGCGCGGGAAAATCTTGACCGAGATGGGGTCGGCCTCATCCGCATAGCCCAACGTGGTCAGATTGTTGTCGTAGGTGAGCTTCGACGCCTTCGCATAGCTCATCATGAGCGAGCTCAGGTCCTCGGCGTCCATGTTGAAGTGGATGGCACGAGCAAAGGCACTCCCATCCACGTGCATGGCGCTCGCCAGGTTGGCAAAACTCGAAGACATCTGCGTCGCCATCTGACCCATGAGCCCTGCCGCGCCTGCTTTAAGCTGGGACGATACCGTTGTCGCTATCTGGTCGCTGATTGTCTTGGTCACCTGGTCCATTGCCTGTTGCAGATACGGAGTCAGCTGCTTTTGCACATAGTCGATCATCGCCTGCTGCAGGCGCTCGGCCAGGGCATCGCCGCCGAGCGCTTTGAGCTGGGCCAGGATTTGCTGGGCTGCTGCATCATTCTCAAGATACGCCGAGAACGCGGCGGCAAGCTTTGACGCGTCCTTAAGATCATCGGGTGTCAGCGCCTTAAACTGATCAGACTGCAAAAAGCCCTCAAACAGCTGGTTGGCAAGCGTTCCCACCTGCTGCATTTGCTCGGGCGTGAGTTCCAGACCGTCAAAGATACCCGAGAAATCTGGGGTTGGCGCTTTTGCCATGATGTCGCTGAAGTCGATGTTCTTCCCAACACCCGAAAGGTCAATGTCCAGCCCGGATAAGTCGATACCAGAAAGGTCCATACCGCCGGCCGCACCCGAGAGTGCAGACGTATCGAACGAGAACGCGCTCTTGAGCGCCGCCTCGTCCACACTGAACATGCTGCCCAGATCCACGCCTTGCTTGGCCTCGCCCTGCAGTTCGTCGAAGGTTTTGCCCGTAAAGACATCCGTCTCGGGGTGGGCGAGTTGCTCCTGCACAATCTGCGAATCGGCGGCGCGCTCCATAAGCTGACGAGTTAGTGCATGCGTATAGGCAATGCCCGGAGACAACGCGCTCGCATTGGCCGTCTCGTTGGGTCGTACCACGCCCACAATGTGCACGTCGATACCGTCGGCAACCTTGGTGGCCATAAAGTCGGCGTCACCAGACATGTCGGTCCACATGCCAGTCTCTTCGTTTTTACGATAGGCATCGGCCGGCGACAACACCTTAAACGTCGTGGACAGCGCATCGTCGTAGGTAAAGTCGGTGCCGGACTCGGGCGTCTCAATCTTGCCGTCAGCCGTCATAGCACTGTTAACCAGGTCGTTGAGCTCATCGATATCCAACGCAC
Source organism: uncultured Collinsella sp. (assembly GCA_900540945.1). Lineage (GTDB taxonomy): Bacteria > Actinomycetota > Coriobacteriia > Coriobacteriales > Coriobacteriaceae > Collinsella. The sequence goes on from UQHQ01000006.1 coordinate 61,296, forward strand.
CGATGCTATAGAGCGTGTAGTCGCCTACCGTACCGCGGTTCGAAAGCACCATCACGGCTTCGTTGGCAGACGTGGGCCAATGACCGGCGACGACATCGTACTGGCTGTCGAGCAGGCTCTGGTCGTCAATCATCTCGTTAAAGACCGAGGTTCCCATGGATTCCATGCTCACCGTTGCCGCCGAACTTGCGCCTCCGCTCATGGCCTCGGTCATAGCGTTGGGAACAAGCCGGACGGGCTTCTCGTCGCCCTTGCCCGCACGATAGACAACCGGCGTCACGCCGTAGCCGTACTGGATAGCGTTGACTTCTTTATCGATGCCGTCGCCGCCGCCGTCAAGCCATGCCTTAAAGCTCGTCATATCGTTAGATTTAACACTTGCAAACATATCCTTTACGGCTGTGACCACGGGAATCTTATCGGTCCCCTTAGCCTTGCCACCGATGACGTCATCGGACGAGCCCTCGCCCTTGGATGCCTCCTCATCGGTAGCCCCCTGCCCGCCCATCATGGACGACAGGTCGTAATCCTGCTTGGAAATGGTGAGCGGGTAACTCGAGAGCGTATCCTCCTCGACCTTTTTGATGTAATTGTTCACGCCATTGGACAGCGCCAGAATCGCCGCGATACCGATAATGCCAATCGACCCCGCAAAGGCCGTCATGGCCGTACGGCCTTTTTTGGTCATAAGGTTTCGGGCAGAAAGCCCCAGCGCCGTCACAAAGCTCATCGAGGTTTTGCGCGTAGGCTTGGCCTCGCGGCGCGTGGCGTCAGCGACATCGAAAGGATCGGAATCGTCGGTAATCTTGCCATCCGCCAGGTTAACGATGCGCGTGGCGTATTGGTATGCCAACTCGGGATTGTGCGTGACCATGATGACCAGGCGGTCGCGCGCAACATCCTTGAGCAAGTCCATGACCTGCACGGACGTTGTAGAATCCAAGGCGCCGGTCGGCTCGTCTGCCAGCACGATCTCGGGGTCGTTGATCAGGGCACGGGCAATCGCCACGCGCTGCATCTGCCCGCCCGATAGCTGGCTCGGGCGCTTGTTAACGTGCTCGCCCAGGCCGACTTTCTCCAACGCCTCGCGCGCACGCTGGCGGCGCTCGGCATGCCCCACGCCCGTGAGCGTGAGCGCCAGCTCCACGTTTTCCAAAATGGTCTGATGCGGAATGAGGTTATAGCTCTGGAACACAAAGCCGATGCGGTTGTTGCGATAGGCATCCCAATCGCGATCGTGAAAGTCCTTGGTCGAGATGCCGTCGATCAGCAGGTCGCCGGAATCGAAATGATCCAGTCCGCCGATAACATTGAGCATCGTGGTTTTACCCGAACCCGAGGGACCCAGAATGGCCACGAACTCGTTATCGCGAAAAGACAGGCTTACGCTGTCGAGCGCCACCTGCGTAAACGACTGCGTAACGTACCTTTTGCAAATACCTTTGAGCTCCAGCATGGACGGCAACCTCTCCTGCGCGGGCACACTTGCCCGCTCTCCTCCGCCGTTCGTATTCGACGCGTTTGTCCTACTCTATCCCCATTTTTTGCCGGCGCCAGTGAGGAATGTAGTGAACCACGCCAAAAAACGAACGGGACGGCGCCCAAAAGAAGAGGTCCCGAGCGGGACCTCTATATGGTGGAGATTATCTTGAAAGGCAGCGGACTACTCCGCACAGCGACAAACGATCCTCGCTATGCTTACGCGTTTTTTACTGCTCGCTATTCGCAATCGCCTGGTCGATAAGCTTGTCGAGTGCTGCGCGCTGCTCGGCGGAGCTGATGGCTCCCACGATTGGATCCCCTACGATGTTGCCGTTCTGATCGATGACATACGTTGTCGGGAACGAGAACAAATTTGACGTGAACTTACCGGCCTCGCTATCCGACTTGAACCAGATGTTCTTATATGTCACGCCCTTCTTGCTCAGCACGTCCTTGGCATCTGCAATCTCGCCCTTGTTGCCATCGAGCGTAAAGGAATTGACGCCCACGACCTGGCCGCCCTTCTTGGCAAGCTCCTGATTCAGCTTCTCAAGGTCGCCCAGCTCGCCCACGCACGGCTTGCAAGTGGTGAACCAGAAGTTCATGACGGTGACCTTGTTCTTAGAGAACAGCTCGTCGCTGCTCACGTCGTTGCCATCCAGGTCTTTGCCCGTAAAGCTGGGGAACTTCGTCGCCTCGCTCGAAGCATTGGCACCAGCCGTCATGCCAGCGGTCGAAGCGTCGACGCTCTCGCCTGCACTCGGCGTGCTTCCACAGCCGGGGAACTCCTTCTCCAGGCTCTCGAGCTTGTCCTCGATCTCCTTGATCTGCTGTGCACCGGCCTTGAGTGTCTTAAGCTCATCCGCCGTGAACTCATCCTTGGCGCCGTCGATGGTCTTGAGCAGAAAATCGCCGTAATTGCTGCCATCCTCAATCATTGCCGAGTCTTTATTTGCCGCATTGAATACCTTTTCCCACAGCGCGTTATCACTCGAAAAGATCTCGTTCTCCTTCTGCATGAGCTTCGCATACAGCTCGGCGGCCTCGTCGGCATTGGCCGGCTTCTGCGCAGTGAGTTCTGCGATCTTAGGATCGGAGCTCGCAGATTCGCTCGCATTGCCACCGGGCGCCGAACATGCCACAAGGCATAAGGCCAATACCGGCACCATAAACAGGGCCGCAATCTTAGAAAGCTTCATAGTCATTCCTCCGTTTTGTCGAAGCTTGTTTACTTTTTATCGGCGGGCAAGGGAAGCTTTTCCGCCGACACATCCAGGCCATAGCGATAGCTGATGGCATCGACGGGACAGGCCCCGATGCACTTTCCGCACCGGATACATTCGGCATGATTGGGCGCGCGGACCACATCAACGTCCATCTGACAAACCTTTGAGCACTTGCCGCACGAGACACATTTGCATGCATCGACCCGGATCCCCAGCAGGGATACCTTATTCATGAGCGCATAGAATGCGCCGAGTGGACAAATCCATTTGCAGAAGGGGCGGTAGAACAAAACGCTCAGCACTACCACGGCAATGAGAACGGCAAGTTTCCAAGTAAAAAGCTGTCCCAACGCAGATCGAATGCCGGCATTGGCAATGGCCAGAGGAATGGCGCCCTCGAGCACGCCCTGCGGACAAATGTACTTACAAAAGAACGGGTCGCCCATGCCCACGTCGTTAACCACCAAGACGGGCAGCAGTACCACGGCAAACAGCAGCACGACGTACTTGATGTACGTGAGCGGCTTGAGCTTTTTCGTGGAGAACTTTTTGCCGGGAATCTTATGAAGCAGCTCCTGCAGCCAGCCAAACGGGCACAAAAACCCGCATACAAAGCGGCCCAGCAGCACGCCGAGCAAAATGAGCGTACCGGTAACATAGTAAGAAAAGTTGAACTTGGATGAACCTACCACCGACTGGAACGACCCGATGGGGCACGCACCCGATGCCGCGGGGCACGAATAGCAGTTAAGCCCGGGTACGCAGACTGTTTTTCCCGCGCCCTGATAGATGCCGCCTTTGGCAAAGTTTGGCAGGTGAATGTTGGTGATGAGCGTTGCCGCCGCCTGAATGAATCCGCGAAATCTGGCCAAAACATGCGACACGGTGTTTTTTCTTTTATCCAATTCCGATACACTCCAAGCACAGCCTAATCGCCTTGGCCAGCACGGCATCCGCCTCGCCACGCATAACGCCAAAGCACACCATGGCCACACCGACGATCAGCAACGCAACCTGCATTACAGGTTTTATCGCTTTGAACAACTTGACCACTCCTTTCGTCACGCGACCTATTGGACCATATCGACTATAAAATCCGTGTTAAGCGCGATTTGGAATGTGCAAGGAGACTGTTATGCGTATTTTGATCGTCGAAGACGAGCGAGCACTGTGCGATGCAATCGCACGCAGCTTGCGAAACTTGGCGTACAGCGTCGACTGCTGCCACGACGGGCAGGAGGCGCTCGACCTGCTGGGCGTCGAAGTCTTTGACCTCGTGGTACTCGACCTCAACCTTCCCCGTATCGATGGCATGACCGTGCTCAGGGAACTTAGGAAAACCGACTGCGAGACCAAGGTGCTGATTCTGTCCGCGCGTGGCGAAGTATCCGATAAAGTCGACGGACTCGATGCCGGCGCCAACGATTACCTTACCAAGCCGTTTCATCTGGACGAACTTGCGGCAAGGATCCGCAGCCTTACCCTCAGGCGCTTCGCACAAAGCGACATAGTATTAACCTGCGGAAAGCTCAGCTTTGACACCAAGGCGCGCATCGCTTCCGTGGACAGCGAGGCTTTAACTCTTACACGCAAGGAAACGGGAATCTTGGAATACCTGATGCTTAATCAGGGGCGACCGGTAAGCCAAGAGGAGCTTATAGAGCACGTTTGGGATAGCACCGTGAACAGCTTTAGCAACGCAACCCGCGTTCACATCTCGTCGCTCCGCAAAAAGCTACGCAGCGCTTTGGGATACGACCCGATTCGCAATCGGATTGGAGAGGGCTACGTCATGGAGGATAGCGAATGAAAAGGCTTTCGCTGCAATGGCGCATAACGATTATGACGGCACTGCTCACGTGTGCAGCATGCGTGCTGACGAACTGCCTGGTCGGCTATACGGGCATGCGCTACATGGATGCTATCGGCAACGACATCTCGGCCCTTAGCGCAGCCGGCGTAGATGCACCTCAGGCGTTTGACCCAACGAAGGGGAGCCTCGATGACGAGGTCACGATCGTCGTAAACGACGCACAGGAGTCTTTTGGCACGACAGCCTGGTACATCACGGCTGGAGTCACACTCCTTGGCGGCGCGCTGGCATACTTTGTGAGCGGCCGTGCACTCAAACCGCTACGGGCTTTTGCAGCCCAGGTTGAGCGCGTGCAGCCTGACAACCTAAGCGAAATCAGACTCAGTGAAGATGTGCCCACCGAGCTACAACGATGCAGCGCCTCTTTCAACGACATGATCGCCCGTCTTGGCGAAGGGTTCTCTGCGCAGCGTCAGTTTACCGGCAACGCCGCACACGAGCTGCGCACCCCGCTCGCCCTTATGCAAGCACAGATTGAACTATTCATCTCCGAGCACTCCGGTTTGCAACCCGAAACAGCCGAGCTGCTCGACCTGCTACAAGAACAAACCGAACGGATGTCGCGAATGACCAAGGTATTGCTCGAGATGAGTGAGCTTCGCAGCGTTCCTTGCGAGGACGATGTTGAACTTGGCCCCTTGTCCGAAGAGGTCCTCACCGACCTTGCGCCACTTGCCGAAAATAAGGGCATAGCCCTCAATTGTGCTGGAGACGCTTTAGTAACCGGGAGCGACACGCTCCTCTATCGGCTGGTGTTTAACCTGGTCGAAAATGCCATCCGTTACAGCCGCCCCGACTCGACTGTCAACGTCTCCATCTGCGACAACGACAGCCACGTGTTCCTGCGAGTCGAGGACCAGGGCCCGGGAATACCCAAACAGTACCGAGAGAGCATCTTCCAGCCGTTCTTTCGTCTAGATAAATCCCGCAGCAGGGCATACGGCGGCGCAGGACTCGGGCTAGCGCTTGTTTGGGAGATTGCAGCCCTACACGGCGGCACGGTAGAGGTCGAAGCAAGTTCCGAGAACGGGACCACCATGCTCGCAAGCCTTCCAAAACGATCCGCAGTGTTAACCGAACAGTAAAACGAAAGGGGTCCCGAGCAACAGGAGTACAATTGCTGCATTGTTGCCACCTGATGGGAGATGGAAGATGGACTGCAATGGCTACCCGCGCATTCCCATGCCGTTGATGTGCACTGCCTTTGTGCCGGGGCAGATTGACGCTGCGGTTGCAGGCATTTCCGACCCCGATTCGCGCGCCATTGCCACGGCAGAAGCGCTGTACTTTCGCGGACAGGCCACCCTCGCCGCCAAGACGGCGCGCCCCTATCTTGACGCCACCGATCCCGCGCTGCGCTATTCCGCATGCCTTATCTGCGGATACGCCAGTCTGTCGCTCAACCGTATCGCCGACGCCCGCCGGTGCCTTGCTGGCATCCTCGATACGCCAACTGACGAGGAATCGCCCGCCGTCCACGCCACGCATATCCTGTTCGCCTCGGCCGCGAGCGTCCTGCTGCACTTGCCTTCCCCGTATTCCGCCGAAGAGTTTTATCCGCTTGCGGCGCATCTGCCCGAAGGCCTGCGCCTGTTCGCCAGCTACGTGATGGCGCATGCCCTGTACCTGCGCGGCGAATATGGCCGCAGTCTGGGCATGGCGGAAAACGCCCTGATCATGAAACAGGGAAGCTATCCCATCTCGGAGCTGTTCCTGCACCTGTCGGCTTCCATGGCATGCATGAGCCTCAAGGATATCGACGCCGCAAAAACGCACTTCGGAGCCGCTTGGGACATTGCGCGTCCCGACGGCCTTATCGAACTCATCGGCGAACACCACGGCCTTTTGCAGGGACTCATCGAGGCATGCCTAAAATCGCAATACCCTGACGATTTCGCACGCATCATCGAGATCACTTACCGCTTCAGCTACGGCTGGCGGCGCATCCACAACCCCGATTCGGGCGAGGACGTAGCCGACGATTTAACGACCACGGAGTTCACCATGGCCATGCTTGCCTGCCGCGGATGGACCAACGCCGAAATCGCACGCCACATGGGAGTATCGCCGGGCACCGTTAAAAACCGCCTATCAGGAGTGTATGCCAAGCTTGGTATCGGAACTCGCGCCGAGCTGATTGCCCACATGTTGCGCTAGCGGCCAAACTGCCCGGCGCATCGAAAGCGCTCCGGGGGCCTGACGCTTTCGCGCACTCAAATTGGACATTTTGGCCATCGAACGGCACTACCGCCACGGGGCACCTTCTCGCAAAATTGGATTATTTCCTCCGATGTTTGCGGGATGGGAGCCAAAGATGCTTGATCGCCGTTCGTTACTTGTTGCCGGAGCGTCCTCGCTGGCGAGCATTATGTTGCCGCGCGTGCCGGGAAGCGCAAACGCCTTCATATTGCCGTTCGCGCCCACCGAAGCCTATGCCGACGAAAAAGACCCCTTCAGGGTGCTCGTTCTCTCGCGCACCATGTTTGGTGTGGTCGTGGTCGACGTCGCCAACAAGAATACGCCCATCGCGGGTGCCCAGGTCACGCTCACATCGCGCTATGCCGCAGGCAAGCAGCTCACCGCCACGACCGATGACGAAGGCACGGCCATCTTTGAGGTCGCGCCGCTTTCGGAAGGCTACGTGGACGAGGCAACGCTTCTCGACGCATACGACTTTAACGGCGGCATCTCCATTAGCACGGCAGGCTACCGCGATGTCGAGATTCCCCTTGTGCGTATCCAGGGCGGCACCGCCATAACCGCGCCCACGCGTCCGCTTTCCGATGGCGAGCCGTACTTTCGACAGCTCACGTTCGACGAATGGGACATCCAGTACGCCGATGCCACGTTTATGGCAATGCCGAAGGACGACACGGCAAACGAGCAACCCGACACGCACGCCTTTACCGTGCAGGCACATCTGCCACAGGGTGGACAGGCAACGCTGTGCATCAACAAAGTGACGCCCGCCGCGGGCAGCTCATCCGAAACCGTCACACAGATCGGCCAGATCAGGGCCAGTGCATCGGGTGCGAATAATCTGGCAACGTTCACACTCGAAGACAAGTTCCTCGATGCGGCATCGGGCCTTCTGGAAGAAGGATGCAAGCTGCGCTTTGTCCTCGACTATCAGGGCAAAACCTACACGCTCTCCTCCCCCATGGCCGTTGTCACCGCGCCGGCCGCAAAGGCGGAATCGGGCTCGACCACCATCATTCCCACCACCATGGACCAAGAGATCACTCCGTTTGATTTCCCCGCGGCGTTTCCCGGTATCGGCGGCAATAAGTTCACGTGCTGGATGCCCACATTTCCGATCCTCTTCGATTTCTCGTTTGCTGGATACGTGCTGTTTGGCGGAGGATACAAACCAGCCAGCTATATGAACGATTCGGGCAACCCTGATCCGGAATACTGGAAGAAATCGCCGCGCGAGTCGGGCGCCAAGCAGGCAAACCGCTACCTCGACGAGATGGAGGGGAAGTGGAATCAGTACAAGAGTATGAGTGCCGGTTCGGGCACCGATCCAAGAAACACCAAGCTCCTTCGCCACCATTGCACGCTGCTGTTCACGATGGATATCGCCACGCAGCTGTACGGCTCGCTCGCCTACGATTGGGTGGGCAAAACCTGGGGCAACAACAACGACCCCGCATACGGCAATATTAAGGCTCTCTTCCAGGTAAGAACCGACCTCAATTGGACCGAGCAGTTTACCCTGGGACCGGTGCCGTTTTTCCTAAACGTCAACCCCTGGGTGCTGGCGAAGCTGGCGCTCGCCGTGGGTGCCCACACGCATGGCAGCGGTGCGGCGTTCTTCAAAAACATTTCGCTCGACTATTCAAACACCTCGGGCTCGTTCACCATTCAGATCGGGCTTGCCGTCACCTTTGGCGCCGGCGTTGCAGGTGTCGCTTCGTCTGCCGTGCGCGGCGCCGCATCCCTCACGCTGTTCATTGGGTACGAGAAGGCAGATGGACACCAGCTTCCGCGACTGCGCGTAGGTGCAGACGTCGATGTCGATGTGATACTCCAGTTCGTAATGTTCAAGTGGACCACCAAGGCTTGGTCGGGGTCGTGGCCCACACTCCTCGATTCGTGGAATATGTCGGTGAACAATGGCAACCAGTATGTGCTCCAGCGCTCTGAGCTCGCATTGGGTGGAGATACGCCTTACACGCTGGATGCCCGCTTCGGCATGCCCGGCAACATCGAGGCGGGCGGCGTGCCGCAATTTATCGCATCGGCCACCATCGTCACCAACGCCGAGCTGCTCGCACGCGCCGAGGTTAAGGCCACTGCCGTAAACGTCGCGCCTGTCGTGCGCGATTGGGATCAAACGGTCACGCGCATTGAGCTCGAGGCGGATGCAGAAAGCGACGACACGGGACAGATCGAGCATTTCGTCCACGCACTGATAGGGAACGACGAAAACGCCGCGCCGATGTATGAGTACACCTACATCGGTCAGCCAACGAACGCCATTGCTGACCCCAACGCCAATTCTGCTGGTGTATCGGAGGACGAGCGTGGCGGAATCAAGCCCTCGAGCGACAACGTGCTGTTTGCTGGCGTGCTCAGCGAAGCTCACATGAAGCTGGCAATGATTGCCGGCGTGGAGTGCCTATTCCGTATCGCCTCGGTGCGCTACGGCGAGAATGGTCGCTCGCGCCTGGTGGTGCATACAAAGACGAACGGCACGTGGTCCGCTCCCACGCCCGTGGACTTCCCCCTTGGGTTTGGCGAGGGCGACGTGGAGCGCGACGGCATATACGATTACGACTTCGACGTGGTGGAATATACAGACGGAAGAAGAAACCAGGACGCCTACGTGTTGCTGGTCTCGGGCGAGCGCCCCGACGGCGACAACACCCTTTTCGATACGGCAAGCACAGCCGGCATACTGTCCGTTGTGCGCCTGCGCATAAGTAATGACGAGATCCGCGTGGTGTCGCATACGTCATGGCGCAGCATCTCGCGCGGCCGCCTGCAAGAGGATGGCTACCATTGCCTGCAGTGCCCACGCATTACGGTGGGCAAGGCACTGGTCGACGGACGTCTGTCGGGCGCCTACCTCCACCGCCGCGGAACCACCGCAGAAAAGGCGCTCGGCAGCGAGGCTGAGGTTGCGCTGGAGTGCTTTACCCTGTGGTCGGACGTTTCGGGCGATAGCCTGACGTTCCGTCAAGTTCTCCGCTTTCCGCAAGCACCGTCGAGTATCGAGCTGGGCGAGCCCGAGAATATCAACGGCAAAATGGTGGTGCCCGTTGCATACGAAACTGCAAACGGTTGTGGCTGCGCATCGTATGCCGTGATCGGCCAGTCCATCGCGGGTTGGGGCGTTATGCCACCAGACGCCACAGTACCCCATGCAGTGCCGTGGCCACAACATTCGGGCTTTTTGGCAACCGTCAATGAGCAACTGCAGCATATTACTTGGACGCGAGGCGCATCGGCATTTGCAACGCAGCCCGTGGGTGCCGCAGGCTGTGGCCCGGCATCGTTTAGCGTAAGCAACAACGGCAGGTGCGTGCTCTATGTAGAGAACACCGATGGCAAGGTGGGACAAACCTACGACGAAGAAGGCAACCCGGTAGCAGTGATGGGCAAGCACTTCCGCATCTTCGCCAGCACCTTGGCAGGCGATCTGTTCACGGAGCCATTCGTGATGTGCGAGCTGGACCATCCCGTCGATCAGATAACGACATTTTTAACGTCAGGAGGCATGCTCTCCGCGCTCGCCACGCACATTGTGAGCGCGGAGAAGAGCGAGGCAGAGCTGCACGGCATCGAAGTGCCCTTGGTGGCGTGTGCCACTCCGACGGGCGCCGTTGCTACCTCGGGCGCGGTGGTGCCCGGAGCAGCAGGCGAATCCTTCATGGTCACGGTGCGAAACGACGGCAACACCTTGTTGACCGCCGGCACGATCGATCTATACCGAGAGGGCTCCAGCCAGCCGTTCTCCAGCGCATCCATCGGATTCGGAGTAAACACACGCATGGCTTCGATCTACGATCCAGAGCTTGCCGAGGACGCTTCGGCCAACGACATGGCACACGTGAAGTACGCGCTCGAGACGCTGGGCGCACGTTTTGCAACGCACCCGCTGGTAGCCGACAACGGCAACGCCGTGCTAGCACCGGGTTGCACGGCGCAGTTCCGCATGAGCTTCGCCATCCCCGAGAGTTGGAGCGACGAAGTGGGCAAACGCGTAACGCTGTATGCGAAGGCGCGTAATCTGGTGGCGCTCGATCCCGTAACACTCGAGGAAATTCGACCGGGTGCAAACTCGGCGCTGGGTGCCGTACTGCACGAGCTTCATGTGCCCGACGCGGCATGCGAACGCTCAGAAGTTCAGATCGGCGTATGCGGCAGCGCGGATACGACAGGACTTCACGATGCACCGATGACGGCGGACGGCGGTGGCGGCTCGAGCGGCGGCGGTACTGACGAGGGCGGTGGCCCCGGCGGAAGCAGCTCCGGCAGTGGCAAGGACCACGGCAATAACAAGCGCTCCGGAAAAGCGGGCGCGCTTGCGGGCACGGGCGATGTCAACGCTCCCCTTACGGCAGCTGCTGCAGCACTCGCCGCGGCAGGCGCCGGCCTCGTCGCCTACAGTGCCCGCCGCACGGCACTCGAAGCCGACACCGCCAATGAGGCCAATTCGGATAGGCCTCGCTAGCTCCTAGTTACTTTTGTAAGAGACGCCGACTCGGCTCATCGAACATCAAATGGGCTGGCTCTGATAACCCAGAGCCAGCCCATTACGCATTAGATATCGTCAGTGGAGTCGAGTTCTGCCTCGAGCTTGGCACGGCGTCTTTTCGCCGTGAAAAACGTTGCGCACAGGCCAGCAAACGTGGTCGCGAAAATCGTCGCACCGCAGAACACGCCCGTGGCCAGGTTCGCCAACCAAAAGACGCTTTCGAGCGGTACGATCTGCGCCTCAGCGATACAGCGCATTGCGGCAATAACAAGCGCGAACGCGGCGCCGCTAAGACCGCTGAGAAGCAGGAAATATCCAACAGGAAGATGCTCGGTTTGCCCAAAACGATTGGTATCGACATAGCCCTTCCGCGTTTGCAGTCCTGCGCAAATCAACATCACGAGAACGAGCCACAAATACATGGCTGCCTCGAACGGCGTTGCAAAGCCATGCGGCATTTCACTGGCGTCGCTGTGAACCCACGCAACCTGTCGAGCTATAAACTGGTAGAAAAATATCATCAACATGCCAAACGAAAGCAGCACGAAACCAATCTTGTAGATCTTCGCGCTCTCAGCCTCCAGACGCTCATCCTTTGGGCCGGCATATTCACGCCACTTTTGCACGAGTTTTAAATCTTCGAATTTCATAGCGAACTCCTAAAGAGCGTTAGGGTCGACGTCGATCCCGTCTTCCCAAAACAGATCGTTCAACGTAACGCGTAGCGCTTTGCAGATCGCCACGCACAAATTGAGCGTGGGGTTGTAGCCGCCCGCCTCGATCAGGCCGATGGTCTGGCGCGTAACGCCCACGGCCTCGGCCAAGTCAGCTTGCGAAAGGCCAACCGCCGCGCGCGCCGCCTTCATGCGTAGGTTCTTTTTGCCCGGCATGGAGTTCCTTTCGTAGTAATGGACAGATATCCGTTGCAACATGACAGAAATATATTGCATATATCAGACAATGTCAACTATATCTGTCATTATGAAAACCATGTCTGTCATCACCATGCGGACATAGCAATTTCGATCCGCTATTCAAACTTACTCGGACAGAACCGACTCGGTTTTGTCCGAGTAAACGAATCTCCATCGAACTCCGAACGATTGTTCGATGGATTTCGTGTTGGTTGGAATCGCCTGTGGGCTGGGCTATGCTACCTTGACTATCTACATGACTTAAACGCAGCAAAGGAGCACCGAGAGAGCGAGTATGGCAAAAAACACCGCAAACTATGGTAACGACAGTATCCGCCAGCTCAAGGACGAGGAACGCGTACGCCTGCGCCCTGCCGTCATCTTTGGCTCGGACGGGCTCGACGGCTGCGCGCATGCCGCCTTCGAGATCCTGTCCAACGCCGTTGACGAGGCGCGCCAGGGCTACGGCAAGCTCATCACCCTTACCGCCTTTCGCGATGGCTCTATCCAGGTAGAGGACAATGGCCGTGGCTGCCCGCTCGACTGGAACCCTTCCGAGAAGCGCTTTAACTGGGAGCTCGTCTTTTGTGAGCTCTACGCCGGCGGCAAATACAATAACAACCAGGGCGGCGACTACGACTTCTCGCTCGGCACCAACGGCCTGGGCTCGTGCGCGACCCAGTACGCTTCCGAGTACATGGACGTTACCGTCTGGCGTGACGGTAACAAGTACTCCTTACACTTTAAGAAGGGCAAGGTTGTCGGCGCCAAGAAGAAGGCACTCGAGATTGAGCCCAGCGACGAGAACCGCACCGGCACCACTATCAAGTGGCGCCCCGATCTTGAGGTCTTTACCTCCATCAGCATTCCCCACGATTGGTATCGTGAGACCATGCGCCGCCAGGCCGTGGTCAACGCCAATGTGACCTTCCGCCTGCGCATCGAGGGCGACGATGGCGAGTTTTCCGAAGAGGATTTTTGCTATCCCAAGGGCATCGAGGACTACGTGCTCGAGAAGGTCGGCACCGACTACCTCACCGAGCCCTTCTTTATCGAGGCCGACCGTCGCGGTCGCGACCGCGAGGACCTGCCCGATTACAACGTTAAGATCACCGCATGCATGTGCTTCTCGCGCACCTTCACGATGCAGGAGTACTACCACAACTCATCGTGGCTCGAGAACGGCGGCTCGCCCGAGAAAGCGGCCCGTAGCGCTCTGACCAGTGCCATCGATGCCTACATTAAGCAACAGGGCAAGTACAACAAAAACGAGAGCGGCATCAAATGGCAGGACGTCCAGGACTGCCTGGTGCTGGTGACCAACTGCTTCTCCACTCAGACGTCCTACGAGAACCAGACCAAGAAGGCCATCAATAACCGCTTTATCCAGCAGGCTATGACGGCCTTCTTTAAGGAGCGCCTCTCGACCTACTTGATCGAGAACAAGGACGCCGCCAATAAGATCATGGAGCAGGTGCTCATCAACAAGCGCTCGCGCGAGAACGCCGAGAAGACGCGCCAGAGCATCAAGACCAACCTGCAGCAGAAGACCGACATGGCCAACCGCGTGCAGAAGTTCATCGACTGCCGCTCCAAGGACAAGAGCCGTCGCGAGATCTATATCGTAGAGGGCGACTCGGCAGCAGGCGCCATTCGTACTTCGCGCGATGCCGAGTTCCAGGGCGTCATGCCCGTCCGAGGCAAAATCCTCAACTGCCTGAAGGAGGACTATCCGCGCATCTTTAAGTCCGACATCATCATGGACCTCATGCGCGTGCTGGGCTGCGGCGTGGAAATCAAAGACAAGCGCATCAAGAACCTTGGCGCCTTCGACCTGGACAACCTCAACTGGAACAAGGTCATCATCTGTACGGACGCCGACGTCGACGGTTATCACATCCGCACGCTCGTGCTCACCATGCTCTATCGCCTGGTGCCCACGCTTATCGACGAGGGCTACGTCTATATCGCCGAGTCGCCGCTCTACGAGATCAACTGCAAAGAGAAGACCTACTTTGCCTACACCGAGCTCGAGAAGAACGGCATCCTCAAAGAGATCGGCGACCAAAAGTGCTCGATCAACCGCTCCAAGGGTCTTGGCGAGAACGATCCGGACATGATGTGGCTCACCACCATGAACCCCGAGACACGTCGCCTGATCAAGGTTGAACCCGAGGACGTCACCAAGATGGAGACCATGTTCAACCTGTTGCTGGGCAACGACGAGGCAGGCCGCAAGCGCCATATCTCCGAGCATGGCAAGGAATACCTGGACCAGCTGGACCTGCAATAGCAGCAAATCGATAACGACGGCCCATAAGAAGTTCAAGAGGAAATCGTGGCAAAGAAGAAGACGAAGAACCAGCCAAAGAAAAAGCAGGTCAACGCCGAGAACGTCATCGGCCTGCACTCCGAGGTCACCGACCAGCCGATCACACAGACGCTCGAGGTCAACTACATGCCCTACGCAATGAGCGTCAACGTCTCGCGTGCTTTCCCCGAGATCGACGGCTTTAAGCCCTCGCACCGCAAGCTGCTCTACACCATGTACAAGATGGGTCTGCTCAAGGGCGAGCGCCAGAAGAGCGCCAACATTGTGGGTCAGACCATGAAGCTCAACCCGCACGGTGACGCCGCGATCTACGAGACGATGGTGCGTCTGGCGACGGGCAACGAAGCGCTGCTTGCCCCCTTCGTGGAGTCGAAGGGCAACTTTGGCAAGTACTATTCGGGCGACCTGAGCTACGCCGCCTCACGTTATACCGAGGCCAAGCTCTCCCCCATCAGCGCCGAGATCTTCAAGGACATCGACAAGGACCCGGTCGACTTCGTCGACAGCTACGACGGCGCCATGAAGGAACCGCGCCTGCTGCCCACCACGTTCCCCAATATCCTCGTCTCGGCCAACAAGGGCATCGGCGTCGCTATGGCGTCCGACATCTGCGGCTTCAACCTCAACGAGGTCTGTACCGCAACGATGCACTACCTGCAGGATCCCGACTGCGACCTGCTCGAGTACATGCCCATGCCCGACTTCTCGACCGGCGGCGAGATCATCTACCACCGCGAGGAGATGGAGAAGATTATTAAGACCGGCCTGGGCAGCTTCCAGATCCGCTCCCGCTGGCGTTGGATTCCCGAAGAGCGCATCATCGAGGTCTACGAGATCCCCTACACCACCAAGACCGATGTCATCATCGAGCGCATCGTCAAGCTCTCCAAGGAGGGCAAGGTCAAGGAGATCGCCGATATCCGCGACGAAACCGACCTCTCGGGCCTGCGCATCGCCATCGACCTTAAGCGCGGCGTCGACCCCGACAAGCTCATGGCCAAGCTCTATCGCTCGACCACGCTGCAGGATTCGTTCTCGTGCAACTTCAACGTGCTGGTCGATGGTTACCCTCGCGTTATGGGCGTGCGCCAGATCCTGCACGAGTGGGTCAAGTGGCGTATTGAGTCCACGCGTCGCCGCATTAACTTTGACCTGGGCAAAAAGTCCGAGCGCCTGCACCTGCTGCACGGCCTCGAGGCGATCCTGCTCGATATCGACAAGGCCATCGCCATCATCCGCGGTACCAAGCTCGAAGCCGAGGTCGTGCCCAACCTTATGCGCGGCTTCGACATCGACGAGACCCAAGCCGAGTTTGTTGCCGAGCTTAAACTCCGCAACATCAACGAGGAGTACATCCTCAACCGCACCAAGGACATCGCCAAGCTAGAGGGTGAGATTGCCGAGCTTGAGGAGATCCTCTCCAGCGAGGAGAACATCAAGAAGGTCATCAGCGACGAGCTGGCCGCAGTCAACAAGAAGTACGTGATGCCGCGCCGCACGGGCAGGATTGAGCCCCATGAGGTTATCGAAGTAAGCTTGGAGCCCGAGGTCGAGGAGTACCCGGTCACCATCATGCTCTCGCGCGATGGCTACCTTAAGAAGATGACAGACCGCGTGCTCAAGAAGGCGACCACGCTCAAGTACAAGGACGGCGACAAACCCTTTATCGAGTTTCCGTCCTCCAACACCCACGAATTGCTGGTCTTTACCAACAAGAGCCAGGTGTACAAGTGCAAGGTTGCGGCGTTTGAGGATACCAAGTCGGCACAGCTGGGCTCGTATCTGCCCACCGATCTTGAGATGGAGCCCGACGAGAGCGTCATCTGGGTCATCGACCCCGAGGACTATAAGGCCGACGTGCTGTTTGTCTTTGAGAACGGCCGCGTGGT
This sequence comes from uncultured Collinsella sp., assembly GCA_900540945.1. Classification (GTDB taxonomy): domain Bacteria; phylum Actinomycetota; class Coriobacteriia; order Coriobacteriales; family Coriobacteriaceae; genus Collinsella. The sequence goes on from UQHQ01000006.1 coordinate 77,718, forward strand.
GCGCGTCGCGCTTTCTGGATACGTCACCAAGACCAACCGCAAACGCCTCAAGAACGCCATCTACGGCGGCAGCAAGCTGCTGTATGCCCAGGTGCTCAAGGAAGATCGCGACATCGCGCTGGTCTCGAGCGACTATCGCCTGATGAACTTCAACACGTCGCTGCTCAAGACCAAGACGACTACCAACACGCAGGGTGTCCAGGCCTTTACGGCCAAGAAGGGCCGCTCGGTCACCACCGTCGGCACAACCGAAGAGATCCTTGGCGCCGGCGTCTCGGCCGAGAAGTTCACCGCGCAGAGTCTGCCCTCCGCCGGTGCCCTCATGAAGGAAAACGACATGCCGAGCCTGTTTGACTAGGTGCCACGGCAACGAGACCGTTAGATACTTCTCAAAGCGACGAGTCCCGGAACGCAACGGCATTGCGCCCGGGACTCGTCGCTTTTCTTCTCAACTATTTTTTAACGCAGATAAATTGATTTCTGCTTATTTTTCTGCGTAAAAAATGTCAGCGTCACTGCTTCGATGCTCTTTGGTCAGCCGTTAGCAAAACTTGCAAAAGTTAGCAAAAGTTGCAAAAATTAGCAAAACTTGCAAAGGAGCTACCATGGAGTACAGCAAGAACCCCTTTACCCCAACGTTTGGAAGCGTCCCTCCCTTTCTAGCGGGTCGCGAGCATATTCTGCGTGACATTAACCATGGCTTTATCAACGGCCCGGGAGATCCAAACCTGTCGACTATTATTACGGGCGCAAGGGGAACGGGCAAGACGGCGCTTCTCTCGCTCCTTTCAGAAACGGCGCTTGAACACGGCTGGATCGCAGCAAATGTCTCCGCCATGCCAGGCATGCTCGAAGATATTATCGAGCGAACCAAAGAAGCCGCAGATAGCTACCTCTCACAGCCTCACGCGCGCATAAACGGCGTTCAAATTGGTCCAGTGGGCATCGATTGGACATATGCTCAAGAGGCCCAGGGCAACTGGCGCACGCGCATGAATGGCATCTTTAAGCAACTCGAAAAACATGACATCGGACTTCTCATCACCATCGATGAAGTCACAGTCGATCTCGAAGAAATGCTTCAATTTGCCTCTGTTTACCAGCACTTTGTACGCGAAGGTAAAAAAGTAGCCCTACTCATGGCAGGACTGCCCTACAAAGTATCGGCACTGCTACGCAACGATTCCGTCTCGTTCCTCAGGCGTTCCCAATATCATCAGTTAGGACGAATCACTGACGTTGAAATTGCAAACGCATTCCGCAAAACCGTTGAGGCCGGAGGCCGCTCAATCACGCCGGAAGCGCTCGAGGATGCCGTGAAGGCCGTCGACGGATTTCCCTATATGATGCAGCTCGTCGGATATCGCACATGGGATGTTTCGGAGAACTCGCCCAAAATCAGCGCACCTGATGTACAGCAGGGTTCTCTGCTTGCCCGTATGGAGCTGCACGATCGAATTCTCGAAACGACCTATCGGGAGCTTTCCGATAAAGACATTGAGTTTTTGCTCGCGATGCTGCCCGATTCTGGCCCCAGCAGGGTCTCAGAAATTGCCAAGCGTATGGGCGTCGCCAGCAACTACGCAAGCCAATACAAACGCCGCCTCCTGGAGGACGGCGTCATTGGAGAGCGCGGGCGTGGTCTCGTTGGCTTTGACATTCCCGCGTTCAGGGAATTCTTGAACGAGAAGGCGTTTTAGCACGCCGGAATTGTCCGCGGAAGCATCAACGCATGGTAATCAGTATTCCTCTTGGTAAGGATAGCAAGCATTTTCCACCAACACCGATTGCCATGCGTTCTTCTTGTCCTTAGGCGAGCTTGCGAGCGAGCTCTCGCACCTCTTCCAACTTGGGCGAGGAGGCCATGCTGTCGCGCTCGGTCATACCGCTGATGGTGACAATGCCCTGGTCCTCCCACTTGCAGTACGCGCAGGTCGACTTGTACATAGCGATCGCCGCATCATAGACGCCCTCGCTGTGGCTATCGAGCAAAAGGGCCGTCTTGGTGAACGGGAAGCCCGTAGCACCGAAGGCGTACAGGCGGTCGATGGCGGCCTTCTCCTGCGCGGTGATATCAAACCAGTAGATAGGCGAAGCGAAGACAACCATATCGGCGCCTTTCAGCGACTCGATCACGTTGGCCATGTCATCCTTCTGCACGCAAGTGCCCTCATGGGTAAAGCAGTACTGGCATCCCAGACAACCAGCGATCTTTTTGCTGGCAACGCGGACGACCCCAACCGCATGGCCGCCCTCACGCGCGGTCTCGGCAAACGTCTCGACCATGGTGTCGGTATTGGCGCCCTTGCGCGGGCTACCACTCAATACAACGATATTCATAGGATTCCCTCTCCTTCATGCTGCAGGCGCGCAGCATGTTTTCTTGTAACCAAAACGTATGGAGTTATTCAATCGCCTCGTTTCAGCTACTCCCACTCTTTAGAAGAATCGTTGCTGGAGACTTGGCATTGAATCAAGGCACGCCTTATTTCAAATACTCCTCAAAGAACGCTTTCAGCTTTCCAAACGGAATGACGTCCATCTGATCGTAAAGGTCGGTATGGCTGGCGCCGGGGATAATGAGCAATTCCTTGTTGTCCCCCGTCAGCTTGCCGTACGCGGTTTCGCTGAAATAGCGGGAGTGTGCTTTCTCGCCATGCACCAGCAGTACCGCAGAGCGAATTTCGCTACTGTATTGCAAAATCGGCATATTCAGGAACGACAGCGAGGACGTCACATTCCAACCACCGTTGGAGTTCAGGCTGCGGGGATGGTAGCCTCGCGGAGTTTTGTAGTAGGCGTAATAGTCCGCTACAAACTGCGGCGCGTCCTCCGGTAGCGGATCGACCACGCCGCCCGCCAGCGCATAGCCGCCGTTTTTATAGTCCTCGGTGCGCTGCACGTTCAACGCTTTCCGCTTTTCAAAGCGCGCCTGCTCGGAATCCTCGGCGTCAAAATAGCCGTTTGCGGTCACGCGGGTCATATCGTACATGGTCATAGCCGCGGTAGCTTTGATACGGGTGTCGATGGCCGCCGCATTGACTGCCATGCCGCCCCAACCGCAGATACCGATAATGCCGATACGCTCCGGGTCAACGCTTTCCTGCACGGAGAGGAAATCCACCGCTGCGCAGAAGTCCTCGGTGTTGATGTCCGGGGATGCCACATAGCGGGGCGTACCGCCGCTCTCGCCGGTATAGGACGGGTCAAAGGCAATTGCGAAAAAGCCCAACTCCGCCATCTTCTGCGCGTACAGACCGGAGGACTGCTCCTTCACCGCGCCAAACGGGCCGCTGACGGCGATGGCGGGCAGCTTGCCTTCCGCGTTCTTAGGCACGTACACGTCGGCAGCCAGCGTGATGCCGTAGCGGTTGTGGAAGGTCGCCTTGCTGTGCTCAACCTTGTCGTTTTTGGGGAACACCTTGTCCCATTCCTGCGTCAGTTTCAACTGCTCCATGCCTAAGCCTCCTTGTCAGTCGCTTTAAGGTATTGCTCGTCGTCCACGGGCTCCAACCACTCGTTGGAGGCCTCCTCGCCCGGAACCTCCACTGCGAGATGGGAGAACCAGCTGTCGGGCGCCGCACCGTGCCAGTGCTTTACGCCCGCGGGAATATTTACTACATCGCCAGGGCACAGCTCTTGTGCCGGTTTGCCCCATTCCTGGTAAAACCCTCGACCGGCCACGCAGACGAGGATCTGTCCGCCGCCGTTTTTGGCGTGATGGACGTGCCAGTTGTTGCGGCAGCCGGGCTCGAACGTCACGTTGTAGACGCCGACCTGCTCGGTGGAAAGGGGCGCGAGGTAGCTTTGCCCGATAAAGTACTTCGCAAATGCGTCGTTGGGGGCGCCAATAGGAAAGGCCATCTCGTTTTGGTGCTCAGCTCTTGCGTCGGCGGCGTCGCCATCCGCCCAAACCTCCTTCGCCATGCGAAAGGCCGCCCACGCCTTGGGCCATCCCGCGTAAAACGCCGCATGCGTAAGGATCTCCGCTATCTCCATCCTGGTCACGCCGTTGTTCTTCGCGGACATCAGATGATATTGGAACGAAGAGTCCGTCAGTCCCTGCGACATCAGGGCCACCACTGTCACGATGCTACGGTCCCGCAGGGAGAGCTCGCCCTCCCGGCTCCACACCTCGCCGAACAGCACATCGTCGTTGAGCTGAGCGAATTTGGGGGCAAAGTCCCCCAGGGCATCTCTGCCTGCCGTCTGTTTAATTGCCATGATCGATTTCCTCCTGTCGATGGTTTTGAGTACAAACTGCTTCCGTGCAGCTAAGCCGCGTCTAGATTCCCATGCCCATTCGTCGCGCCTGCTCTAGGGCGGGATGTCCGGCGATTTCGCCCACGTCGTTCACGCCGCCAGCGAAAACCGTTCCGGCAAGCGTGCAGCGGGAGAAGCAGTCGACCCATCCCTGCACGGCCTTTTTCGCGCCGTCGAAGGTCGAGCGCCCACTCTCCGCCGCCGTTGCCAATAGATACGCCTCGGTGAATGCATAATCGGAGCCGAAAAGCGGGTTGGCGCGGTCCAGCATGGTCTTGAGCTGGCCGCAGACGCTGTAGTAGTAGACGGGCGTTGCGAACACCAACACATCCGCATCGTGCATTTTGGCGGCAATTTCCACGGCATCGTCTTGGATGACGCAGCGCCCCAGCTTTAGGCAGGCAAGGCAGCCCTTGCAGAAGCCGAGCTGCTTTTCGCGCAGGCGCACGGTCTCCACGCTGTGCCCCGCTTCCTGCGCACCTTTAGCGAATGCGTCCGCCAACGTCTCGGAATTGCCATTCTTTCGAGGACTTGAAGAGACTATCAAAACCGTTTTGCTCATTACGGAATACCCCTTGCACTCCTTATATATATTGACGAAAATAAAGGTAATACCTAAACCTAACTTTAGGTCAAGGAGTAAATCACAGATTTATCCGGAGGGACCATGTACACAATCGGACAGGTGGCGGAGATGTTCGGTCTGCCCGTTTCCACGCTGCGTTATTACGACAAGCAGGGATTGTTCCCGGGGCTGGAACGGACATCCGGCATTCGCCGATTCGGCGATACGGAACTCGAGTCGCTTCGAGTCATTGAATGCTTAAAGAAGGCTGGGATGGAGATCAAGGACATCCGACTGTTCATGGAATGGTGTGCGGAAGGCCCATCGACATACCCCAAGCGCAAGGCCATGTTCGAGGAGCGAAAGGCCCACATGGAGTCGGAGATCGCGAAGATGAACCGCGCGCTGGACATGTTGAAGTTCAAATGCTGGTACTACGAGCAGGCGATCCAAGATGGCAACGAGGATAGAGTGAAGGCGCTGATTCCCGACAATTTGCCGGAAGAAATCAAAGATACCTACGATAACGCCCACACTCAATAATGCCGCCCGACCTCAAAGGGCTTTGGCAAGGAGTCCTCTTCGGGTAGTAATATGCTTCTTCCCCTTGATATCGTAGCGCTTCGTCTCATAGAAGACGAAGGCGTCGCGGAGGTAGGAGATGTAGCGTCCGACGGTGACGTGGTTGGTGGGAACCCTGTTGGCGTCGAGGACGTTGACGATGTTGTTGGGCGAGTTGAGATTGCCGGAATTGTCCATCATCTACTCGGCCAGCCTCTCCAGCACGGTGGAGTCGGTACGTATTGCGGTCTACCCAAGCCATAATCCACTCCTTCTCGGTTTCGAAACTCGATTATTTCTAAAGTTTCGAAACCGAGAAGGCAATGTGCACAAGGATGCATCGAGGAGCGAATCCCAGTAGCGCCATGTCAGCAGCGATGCCGGGCGCATTCGCACGTGCTACAATCCAACCACCAGAGATGAAAACACAGTCCCCGTCGGGTAGTCGTGGGCGTGCGCTAGTCCGCATCAGTAACCTGCCTCCTTGGTTGTCCCTTCTCTGCATGGTCATCTACATAAAGGAGGAACCAACCATGCAGATCAGCGTGTCATCCACCCTGACCGTATATCACAACGGTCAATTCTGGGTCGGGCTGGCGGAGCACGTCGAGGGCGGAAGGTATGGCGTCGCCCGCATCGTCTTCGGCACGGAGCCGTCCGATGAGGAGATTCTGCGATTCGTTACATGTGAATGGGCGAAGTTCGCGTTCTTCGGTGACGAGGCCACGGAAACAAGCAAGCCCGCGAAGAACCCCAAGCGGCGTGCTCGCGAGGCAGCGAAAGCCCTTAAGCGGCCCGCGGTGAGCACCAAGGCACAACAGGCGCTCGCGGCACAGCGGGAAGCGATGAAGCGGGAGTCGGCTCAAGCAAGAAGTCGGCATCGCGCGGATGAGGCGGAGGCGCGCTTCGAGCAGCGAAAGCTGAAGCGCAAGCAGAAGCATCGTGGGCATTGACCGGCGCCGACATGGGTCCTGGTGTGAACAGGGCTACGTCCCCTGTTCACACATACAGCAGCGGGCACGGATTCGATTGAAACCGTGCCCGCTGTCTGATACTAAAATAATTTATCGAATATGTGTTCTATTCCCACTCAGTAATTAAACACGCTGGCACATAGACACTCCGATCAAAACGGCCGCGCTCGCGACCGGAAACTTTCGGCAATTGAAGACGCGTCTGACCTGGGATATCCAAGCGAACAATTGGCCTAACCCGCAATAAATCCCAGGCCAGACGCGTATTCGATCAAAGAAAAAGGGCACTCCGATGTGGAGGCAACGGAGTGCCCGAAGAAAACCCAGCCGGTCAATCAGGTAGTCCCTGTCCGCTTGGCCGGCCGGGTTTCCGAGGTGCGGCAGGTTCCCGCGAAAGAGGGGCGCCGCGCACTTCGGCACGCAGGCGACGAATGGACGGGAAGGTGCCGTGCCCCGGGAAGCCAGGCGATTAGGCGGACGGCTCCTGCTGCGTGATGCAGTGGATGTTGCCGCCGCCGTAGACGACCTGGTCGGACTGGACGCCCACGCACTTGTAGACGCCCTCGCCCCAGACCTCGTCGTAGATCTTCTGGAGCGTGTCGACGGCCAGCTGGTCGTTCTCGTCGCCGTACTGCGGGACGATGACGCCGTGGTTGGTGACCAGGTAGTTCATGTAGGAGGCGATCAGCGGCTCGTCGGGGACGCGCGGCTCGGCGTTCTCGTCGGCGTCGATGGTGTCGCAGGAGGCCTGGTCCATGTACAGCGGGTTCACGGGCATGCAGAGCTTGTAGACCTTAATCTTGCGGCCCTTGGCGTCGACGGCGTTGGAGAGGGTCTCGTAGGCGGCGTGGCACTGGTCGTAGAACGGGTACTCGGGGTCGTCGGTCCAGATGCAGGCCATGACGCCCGGGGCGATGAACGTGGCGACGTCGTCGATGTGGCCGTTGGTCTCCTCGGGGTCGATGCCCTCCTTGACCCAGATGACCTTCTCGACGCCCAGGTAGTCCTTGAGGTGCTCGTTCATGTACTCGCGGAGCTCCTCGCTCCAGGGCTCGAACTTCTTCTTGAACTTAGGCCAGATGGACTCGGGGTCCTCCTCCTCCTCGAGCACCGCGGAGCAGGTGCGGCCCGGGGAGAGCAGGCACTGGTCGGTGACGACGAGGGTGCCCTCGCCGTCGACGGTGATGGAGCCGCCCTCGAGGATCATGTCGTCGGGACGGTAGCGGCGGCAGCCGGAGAGCTCGGCCATCTTGAGGGCGATCTGCTCGTCCTTGTCCCACGGGAAGTACAGGCCGTCGACGAGGCCGCCGTAGGCGTTGAAGTGCCAGTGGTTGGCGCGCTTCCCGCCCTTGCCGTCGATGACGTAGGTGGCGGCGGTGTCGCGGAACCAGGCGTCGTCGGTGGTCATCTCGATGACGGTGACGTTCTCGTCGTTCTCGAAGACGGCCTTGCAGTTGGCGTAGTCGACCTGGTTGGCGCACATGTAGACCGGGGTGAACTCGGCGATGGCGCGGGCGACGGCGGCATACTGCTTCTGGGCCGGCTTGGCGCCGTGGGCCCAGGTGTCGGTGCGGTGGGGCCAGCCCATCCACACGCGGTCCTGCGGGGCGAACTCGGCGGGCATGAAGAAGCCGTCGGCCCTGGGGGTGGACTCGGACTCGGTGATCGTACGCATAAGATTTCCTCCAAATCGAACGATCGTTTGCCGCGGGCGGGTTGCCCGCGGCCTGAAACCAAGAGATGGTAGGCGCCCGTTCCCCGGCAGAGGTCGGGGCGCCCGGCGCCGGTTTTCACGGAGTCGCACCGGCGGGCGACGACGTAGCCAGGTGCGCGGAGACAAAACGCACGGAGGATACGGAAGAGAGATTGGGGTGGGCGGTGGTTACCGGAGCTATCGCTCGCACCCGCCCCGGGGAATGGTTGAGTGACGAGGAGGGTCGGGGCCCCGAATCCGGGTGCCCTAGTCCTCCTCGGCCTCGGCGGCCTCCTCGGCGAGGCGCTGGGCTGCGAGCTCAGGGGTCAGTCCCTTGTACTCTTCCTTGCGGCCCCTGGCGGAGACGACGCGGACGACCTCGCCGATGAGCACGAGCACGATGAAGATGACGATCATCGGGACCTTGTCGCCGATCTCGGCGGCGGAGAACGGCACCAGCGTCGCGACGATGGCCAGGACCAGCTCGATGCAGGGGATGGCCAGCATGACCTTCATCAGCGCGCCCTTGAACGGGAACGTGAAGATGCACTCGCGGTTCGGGTCGTTCTTGCGAAGGTTGAGGAACGCCGGGAACATCGGGATGTAGGTGAGCAGCAGGAAGACGACGGAGGTGCCGAAGAGCATCCAGAAGACGCCGTTGGAGATGGCGTCGATGGGCACCAGCTGCAGGCACAGCACCAGGGAGGCGACGACGGCGTTGACCAGGTTGGCGCCGTTGGGCATGTCGTCATCCGAGATCATCGAGGCGAAGACCTTGGGCATGTTGCCGTGCTCGGCGGCGTAGCGGGCGACGGAGTTGACGCCGAAGGACCAGGCGGCCATGTTGGCGAACAGGGTGATCAGGAAGGCGATGCAGATGACCTTGAAGAGCATGGAGTCGCCCACCATGGTCTGGACTGCGACGATCATGCCGTAGTCGGGGTCGATGGAGTCGGCCGGCACAGCGGCGCCGATGCCGAAGCCAGCGAACAGGTAGATGACGGCAATAGCCACGCCACCGACAATGATAGCCTTGGGAATATCGCGAGCGGGATCGGCCATGTCGTCGGTCATGGTGCAGATGACCTCGAAGCCCATGAAGTTGAAGATGATGATGGACAGGTAGCCGAGAGCGTTGGTGTTGGTGAGCTCGGGCAGGAAGGTGGCGGCGGACATGTCGTTCGCAAAACCGTTCTCCATGGCAAACCAGATGCCCAGAGCGCCGACGATAACGGCAACGGCGACCTTGATCAGGGCGCCGCCGTTGAGGACCCACTCGGAGTCGGCAGCCTTGGAGCGACCCATAAGGTAGACGATCCACACGAAGGCAAGCTCGATAACCATCTTGGCGATCAGGTTGAACTCGACGCCGAAGACCATGCCCAGGATGTCGGGGAACATGGTTGCCAGCGAGGCGATCCACAGCGGGTAGTTGACCCAGTAGTAGTACGAGATGCGGGCGCCCCACTTGTCGCCCAGGCCATCGCGTACCCAGTCGTAAATGCCGCCCTCGCCGTCATAGGTGGTGCCGAGCTCGGCGACGACCATGCCGTAAGGGAGCAGGAAGGTCAGGATCAGGAAGATCCACCAGAAGAACTGCTGGTTGCCAATGGCAGCAGCAGGAGCGGCGGCCTCGCAAACGAAGACGACGCAGATGATGGTCGAAATGACCGTCAGGAAGGAAAGCTTTTTCTTTCCGTCACTCATATTTAATCCTTTGCTCAGTCGTTTTCAGACAGGGTGCCAGTGCTTACGCGCAGTGGCGCAGATGATGGGCAGCAAGAGACAAGCATCTGCTGCCGCCCATCAGAAAGCGTCGTACAGGCCATACCACACATCGGTGTAGATGAAGTCGGCGCCCTTGATGCACTCGATGTCGTCGGAGATGACAACCGAGCCGCCGGAGACCTTGCAGCTCTCCTCGCCGATGGCCATGAGCTTCTTGCCCTCGGGGAGGTTCTCGAGCATGGTCATGAGGTCGCCCATCTCCTGCGAAGGCGGGCGAGCCGCAGCTCGCCCGACCTGGTACGTCTTACAGACCGTGCTTACCGAACGCCGCCATGCGCTCATTGATGGTGGCGCGGTATGCCGCGGCCTTCTGCTCGTCGGGCTCGCTCTGGGGGCACAGAGTGGCCAGGATGGCGCGGATGGAGTGCTTGCGGTTCTCGGCCTCGACCCAGCACAGGGAGCGCTCGGGATCGTCCATTACCTCGTCAACCACTTCTTCGCCACGGTTGGCGGGCAGGCAGTGCATGAACATGCTGTTCGGACCGGCAACGTTCATCATATCCCAGGTCACCTGGTACTTCGGATAGAACACATCCATGTAGCTGGAGCTGGAGACTTCACTGTCGTAGAGGCCGTACCACACATCGGTGTACACGAAGTCGGCGCCCTCGATGCAGGAGATGTCGTCGGAAATGGTGATGGTGCCGCCGGAGACCTTGCAGTTCTCCTCGCCGATAGCCATGAGCTTCTTGCCGAACTCAGCACGCTCCTCATCGGTGCCGATATGCAGGCAGCCGTCGGGAATCTGATGCCCCTTCGGCCCGAACTGCACGAAGTCCATGCCCATCTTCGAGCAGATGAACATAAGCGACGCGCAGGTCTGGGTGGCATCGCCGATCCAGGCAAACTTGCAGTCCTCGATCTTCTTACCGGCGGGCAAGTTCTCGATCATGGTCATGAGGTCGCCGAGCTCCTGGGTGGGATGGTTGTACTCGCTCATGCCGTTGATGACGGGGGCCGCGGAGTACTTTGCCAAGCTCACTACATCCTTATGACGATCGACGCGGGCCATGAGGATGTCGACGAGGCTTCCCATGACGCGGCCGGAGTCCTCGATGGACTCATGGCCACCCAGCTGGATGGAGCCGGGGCCGAAGAACTCGGCGTGACCGCCGAGGTCGGTCATGGCCGTCTCGAAGGAGATGCGGGTGCGGGTGGACACCTGCTGGAAGATCATGCCGAGGGTCTTGTCCTTCAGCAGGTGCGGGTACTCGCCGCCCTCCTTGATGAGCCCCTTCATGGCGATGGCCAGATCTACCATGCCGAGCAGCTCTTCCTTTGTGAAGTCGTTGGTGTCGATGTAATCCTTGACCATTGAAATCTCCTTCAAAATTCGTTGGCCGGGCCGCCCCTTGCGGACCGCGCTCCCTAGAAGCGCCCCGAAATGAGCGAGACACTTCCTTACGCCACACAGCATGGGGCGCACCCGTAGTTTTGAGAAGAAATAACCAAGATTATTATCAGATTACAATAGCTCACCGCACACCTAATCCTAGCTAATCCTAACGCCTAGACGGATTGAAATTGGACTGGTTTCTGTGGTAGAAGAAAGCCAATGCATTTTTTGCCGGCTTCTCAATGCGTGATGCAGCCTAATCCGCCCTAGATCGCCATGGTTCACCATCGGACTCTGTGCATTATCGAGGTGGCTCGCTTTGGAGACAGCGTTCTACCTCTATACCATCTTCGTGATGCTCGCCTGCGTGGCATCGGGCTCCGTGTCGCTTTCGGCCTACTTCGTTTCGCGGCGTCGCTCGTTCCTCTTTGCCGCGGCCATGCTGTTGTTCTATTTCCTCGATCTCGCGCTTATCTTTCAATACGAGTACCTGGGCCAGAACGTCGAGTATTCCATCAACCAGTTCTATACCATCGACCATCCGCAGCTGAAGACGCTGCTCGCCCTGGGCACCCTCGAACCCATGTGGCTCATCCTGTGCGACTTCGTGAGCGAGCGCCGGCGCACCTAGCGCCTCGTCCCGGCCCTAGCGTTCATCGCAGCGGGCGAGATCGTGGTGCTCCTCGCCTTCTGCGAACACTATCACCTGACCGCGCGCGAGCGCGTCATCTTAAAGAGGTGCTGCAGGGCAAGGACAACCAGAACATCGCCAGTTCGCTGCAACTGGCCCTGGGCACTGTGAAGGCCCATGTGCACAACATTCTGAAGAAAACCGGCACCACCACCCGCCAAGAACTCACTCAGCTGTTCTGGAAGGGATGAAGAACGGTCGTAGACGGCCGATCCCGTAGGGAGCGGCCGCATAGCCGCACCGACCCCCAGCCTCTCAGAGCCCGGTCCTCTTGCGACCGCGCAGTTCCTTTCTAAGTTTTTGCGCAAGCTCGTCTCGGCTACTCACACCAAGCTTGGCGTAAATATTCGATATGTGGGTTTTCACCGTGTTGACGGAAATGCATTCTTGCTCAGCAATCTCCTTGTTCGATGCGCCCTTTTCAAGGAGCGACAACAGTACTTCCTCGCGCTTGGTCAGCCCGTATTCGCGAGCGATCCAGGGCACAAGGGATTCCGCCAACCGCACATTACGTATCCGCCGATGATGTACAAGAAAGACATACGCAGCCACGGTGAAGCAAAGCGCCATAATCTCAACGGGAGCCCTACGAGGAGAGGCATAGCCCCCGCCGCCCTCCTGTCCAAAGGCCAAATACGTTGCCGCTTCCTCCAAGGCATATATAAGCACAAGTAAGAGCGAGAGAACCCATCGCCATCGGCTCATGCGTCGAAACTCTGCCGCCAAGCAGCAGATGCCGTACCCTATTACCCAGATCGCCAACAACCTGGTAAAGAGAAACTCGCGCCATAGTGCAACCGATTCGACTGACGAAGCACCACTTGTCCAAGCCACCATCATGCAAACTGCCCAAAATAATCCCTCGACGGGAGAGAAGCTGCGCGAGAGCAAGCTGCCGAGCACGAGCCGATACAAGAGGATTGCCACCATGTTGAATACAACGCGGAACATAGGATAGGCGTTTCGTGCGCCCTCGAATTGCATCGCGAATTCCGGAACGAACTCATACATGAATATAGAACATATATCTATCGTATACACAAGGAAGGTGAGCGCGACGAAGAGATAGCCCCGCCTGCGCTCGACATAGTACAGACTCCCATAGGCAGCACTGACCAACGCATAGGCGATGCAACTTGCCACATTGTAGAGAAAGGCGAGGGACACGACTCCTCCTTCATCAAGCGGCAACATTATAGACAATTTAGCACCCAAAGCTAAAACTACCCCAACGTCCGATTTGTCTCCCTGCATTTTCGCTGTTCAGAGACAGGGGGATAAAAAAATCATCCTCCGATTAATCTCAAATCCCTCTCTGTTTTTCTCAACAAAGAATCCCCTGACTCTTAAGGTTGAACTACTGCAGCGCAAAAAGAGACAACGCTGCAGCCGAATTAAGGAGAGCTTTATGAGCACATCCCATCAGAAGCAACTTCTCAGCCGCCGTCGTTTCGTCATTGGATCAAGCGCCCTAGCGGCTGCCGCGTTCTCGGGCGGACTCTGGGGATGCGCATCCGGGGAGCAGCCTGGATCAAATGCCACGCCCGATCAAAACATTGCCGATATCGTGCTCCACAACGGCCATGTGCAGACCATGGTGTCAGAAGGCGATGTTGCATCAGCCGTCGCTATCGCGGGCAACAAGATTGTGTACGTGGGCGATGATTCAGGCATCGACGCTTTCGTAGGAGACAATACTCAAGTCATCGACCTCGATGGCAAGTTCGTCTCCCCCGGCTTCATTGACGGCCACATCCACGCCCCTGGCAACTGGTTCACCAAACTCTATCAAATCGATCTAACGGGACTTAGCACCAATGAGGAATACCTCGAGGCAATCCGCTCCTTCGTGGAAGCCCATCCCGACGAAGAAGGCTATATCGGATCACCTTTCATGCTCAATGCCTACCAGCTTCCCGACGGCTCGAATCCCGGGCCCTTGAAAGAAGATCTGGATGCCATCTGCCCCGATAAGCCCATTCTCATCCACGACGTCTCCTACCACGCCGCTTGGGTCAATTCCAAGGCCCTCGAAATGGCTGGCGTAACTGCCGACACCCCCGACCCAGAAGGCGGCCTGTTCTATCGCAATGAGAAGGGAGAGCCTTCGGGGTGCGTCTCCGATGCCGCCAAGGGAATTGTATTCGCCATCATGCCCAACACCATGACCAACGATAAGCTGAAAAAGGCCATGCGCAAATTCATGGAGGAAGCAAACTCCTATGGCATAACCGGCATTACAAATATCACCCAAGGCGGTCTTGATATTATCGACATGTATCACAAGGTGGAGGACGAGGGCAATTTGACCCTGCGTATGCGCGTCGTCCCCACTATGAAAGAAGGCCGCACCTATGACGAAGTGCTTTCCGCCATCAAGTCCTACAACGACTCCGCCACAGACATGATTTCTTCGAATACCGTGAAGATTTTCTACGACGGAGTGACCGAAAGAGGCACTGCCGTCTTCCTGGAACCCTACCAGGAATCAACGGGACTCGGTGATCATTGGTGCGGCGAACCCATCTGGTCTCAGGAAGACTTTACCCGTCTTGTACACGACTTTGATGCAGAAGGCGTTCAGGTGCACGTGCACGCCATGGGCGACGGCGCCGTTCACGGTACCCTTGATGCCTTCGAGGAGGCTCGGGCGACAAATGGGAAGCGCGACGCGCGGCACACGATCACCCACGTATGCGCCATTACCGATGAGGATATCCAGCGCATGGCCGATTTGGATGTAGTGGCGAATCTCCAATTCCTGATGATGTACCACGATGATCTCATGGACCTAGAGCGCGCCTATATCGGCGACAAGCGCGCCATGGCGATGTACCCAACAAAGCACATGGCCGAGGCAGGCATCTGCATCAGCGGCTCCTCAGACGCCCCCGTCATTCCATTTGCCCCGCTCGATGCGATCGAGGCCGGCGTTACCCGCAACTCGCCCTATCCCGAGGAAGAGGACACCGACATGACCCGCTGGCCCGAACAGGGGCTCACAGCCTACCAGCTGCTCGAGGCCTACACCAAGAACGACGCCTACCAGAACTTCATGGACGATATTATCGGCACCGTTGAAGTGGGCAAGTTCGCCGATCTCGTCGTGCTGGACACCAACATTCTCGAAACCGATGCCAAGGCCATCTCCGACACGCGCGTGATCTACACCATCTCCGACGGCCGCATCGTCTACAAGGGATAGAACCACGCCAGAAGGTGCCAGCTATACAGAACAGCTCACAAACCCTCGAACACAGGCCCCCGCGACCCTGCGGTCATTAGTCCCGCAGAGCCGCGGGGGCCAATCTATGCGACTACGCAGCCCTTACCGGCACTGCGGCAATATGCAAACACGCAGTATCCCGAAAAGGCTTCTCACCCATCCTGGACTCACTCTTCCTACCCCAGGATGGGCGAGAAGCCCAAAGAGTACCTCGCTCTCCAATTTACTTTAGCGCACTTTACTACCGGCGAGAAAATCAGGTACTAACGTAAGCTTCGCGGGCTCTATCAGGGAGAGCTGGGCGAGAAAATAGGCGTCTCCGAGGGCGCGATCCGTCACTATGAGACGGACTTCAGGACTCCCAAGCAGCCTCAGGTGGAAGCCATCGCCGAAGCTCTCGACATCTCTCCGCTTGCCCTGAAGGACTTCAAGGTAGAGAACGCCCGAGACCTCCCGGGCCTCCTTCTGCAGCTGGAGAACGAGTTCGGCATCGTACCTGCCGAGGATGGATCGGGCCTTTCAATCGATGTGTCTGCCGAGAAGGCGCCCAAGACGACACAGATGCTCAAGGCCTGGGCCGCAAAGCGAAACGAGCTGGAATCCGGAGGGATCACACCGGAGGAATACGCAGACTGGAAGGCTAAGTTTTAGGAGTTAATTTTTACTGGAGCGCGAGCAGGCGGCTTCACCCCTTCAATTGGGAGTAAACTTTCGGCTACTCCCGCTCTTTCATGCTCGTTTGTCGTGGCGCCATTCCAATTGGGTCTAGTTTGGTTGTCGGTTTGTCCACCTTGCCGCCGAATCCCTCCGCGTGTCCTCGCGTAGGCGTTTGGGGCAAGCCCTGGGACAAATTCGCAAACTATTTCGAAACCGCAAGCTCGCAGTTTCATTTTTGTCCCGGGGACAAAAACGGGTTGGTTTTGAGGCCTTGAAACGTCCGAGATGGATGATAAAACGGCTGATTTTCCTCTTTGGCGCCTGTTTAGCGAAGTGAATCGTAGCCAGCGGCTTTGCCGCCTAGCATTTCCGCAGGTCAGATGGGATGCACAAGAGCGATAACTAAAAGAATCGTCGCGGGTGGCTTTGTTTTCGCCCTTATGAGCCGGCTCTGAGCGCCTTAGGAACCGAGCGAGAAATCCGAGTTAGATGATCCCAATCGTCGCCTTATTTCAGGCTAATCGCAAATCAGTTGGCAACCGAAAGCCAAGGTATAGAGACGGGCCGCACCTATGCGCACACATTTCGGTACGTTTCGTACGGCATTGGCCATAACAAAGCAAACTGCCGAACGATTCAGATTGCAGACGGCCAACTCGACGCGACAAATCCGGCCTGTCATCTTCCCAATATCCGCCTTCGCGCCATCAGCGCCCCGCGAAATCGGTGAGTTTTCCAGCACTTTTCGGGTGCCATTGCTCCGATTCGGCGTGCTCAGCCTCCGCTCGATCTTACGCATGTTTTTTTGGGAGGGCATGATTCATCCGCCACGGCGGCTTATACATCCGTTTGCCTTTTTCGATTTAGCGTATTGCTCTTCAGATCATCGTGGTGTGCTCGTAGCCGCGCTCCACGAAGAGCCGCTCGGCAACGTCGAGAATCTTCTCGACCGCCTCCTCCGGGTACTTATTGCGTGCCACGGGCACCTCCGTCCTTATTATCACGATAAACATGCCATGAGTGGCGTACGGGTCGAGAAGGGCTGGCGCCAAAAGAGCCCAACGGCCGTTACGGCTTCGTTAGAAACGCGCCCCACCATGGATGGTGAACCCGAAAGGTAAGGCGCGCGGGCACGGCGACTCGGCCCGCGCGCCCGGAAGAGAAAGGACGAACCCATGGGTTACATGCTCGAGACGCGCGGGCTCACCAAGCGCTTCGGCCGAGGCGACCAGGCGCAGGACGCCGTGGCCAACGTGAGTCTTCATATCCACGAGGGCGAGGTGTACGGGCTGCTCGGCCCCAACGGCGCCGGCAAGTCGACAACGCTCAAGATGATCTGCGGGATGCTGCGGCCGACGGCCGGGGAGATCCTCTTTGCCGGGCACGCCTGGCGCCGCGAGGACCTCTACGCAATCGGCAGCCTCATCGAGGAGGCGCCGCTCTACCCCAACCTCACCGCGCGCGAGAACCTGCGCGTGCGCACCACGCTGCTGGGTCTTCCCGAGAGCCGCGTAGATGAGGTGCTCGCCGCCGTGGACCTCGCGGACACCGGGAAGAAGCGCGCCGGGCGCTTCTCGATGGGCATGCGGCAGCGCCTGGGGCTCGCGCTGGCGCTGATCGCTCGGCCACGCCTGCTCGTGCTCGACGAGCCCACCAACGGCCTCGACCCCATCGGCATCGAGGAGCTGCGCGACCAGATCCGCGGCTTCGCGGCGGCGGGTACGACGGTGATCGTCTCGAGCCACATTCTCTCCGAGGTGCAGCAGATGGCTGACACCATCGGCATCATCTACGGGGGGCGCCTCGCCTACGAGGATGCGCTTCGGCCCGGGCAGGACCTCGAGGAACTCTTCATGAGCGTCTGCCGGGAGGGGCGTCGAGCGCGTGGGGAGGTAGCGGCATGACGGGCGAGAAAGGCGGCCTGCTCGCGGGCCTGCGCGCCGAGGCCCTGAAGTCGCGCCACGCGGCACCGGTTCGCCTGGCCGTGCTCATGGCACTGCCGCTGCCGCTGCTCGGCGCGATGCCCTACCGGGGCGTGCAGATCTTCAGCGCGTGGAACTACTGGTACGCGCTCTTCCTGCCCGTGGCTCTCTCGCTCGTGGTGGCGTGCGTCGCGCGGGCGGACGCGCGCACGCGGATGCGGGGGCTTCTGGGCCTGGGCTTCCCGCTCAGGCGCGCCTGGTGGGCCAAGGCGCTCTGGTGCCTCGCGCTCTGCACGCTCTCGAACCTCGTGGTCTTCGGCATCTACCTCGCGGGATCGGCGTTCTCCTCGCAGGGCCTCACGGTCGCGGGCACGCTCACGATGCTCCTCTGCGCGCTCGTCAACACGGTGACCGCGGCGTGGATGATCCCCGCAGGGCTCTTCCTCACGGCGCGGCTCGGCATGCTCGCGGGCATCTTCTGCCCGCTCGCCACACAGCTCGTGGGTGGGTTCGCCTGGTCGCTGGTGCCGCTGCCGCAGCTCTTTCCGCCGTCGGCGAACATGGTCATCCCCACGAGCTTCATCCCCGTGCTGCCGAGCGGCGAGCCACTCGCTGCGGACATGGCGCTCGGCGGGGCGCTCGCGGCGGACGGCATGCTCACACTGGCG
>UQHQ01000007.1 GCA_900540945.1 uncultured Collinsella sp.
CAAAGCCCACGGGCTCGGCCTCGCCCGCCATATCGCCGTCGGGCGTAAAGCCGTCCACACGGGCCACCACAAGCACGCGGCAGGTGTCGGCAAGCTCGGCCACACGATTCTCGACCTGCGCAAAGACGCGCTCCGAAAGTACAAATTGCGCTGCGCCCATCACATAGGAGCCCTGCGCAAACGAGGCGCCGCTCCACTTTTTGGACGAAGAGAACAGAATGACCGCCAGCGGCTCGGAAACCTCGACCGGGCGGTCAGCGTAATAGTTGAGCAGCGCCTGACAGGTCTCGTTGGCGTCTGCCGAGGTGGCACGCGCCACGTTGGCGAGCGCAAAATCGAGGACCGTGGTCTCGACGGGGACAGCTGCCTCGTCCGAGTCCGCGCCAAAGCCAACGCCCTCAACAGGCAGCGGGTAGGTACCCTCGACCTCCATACGGCCCGAGGTAATGGTGCCCGTCTTGTCCAGGCACAGCACGTCGACGCGCGCGAGCGTCTCGATACAGTAGAGCTGCTGCGCGAGTACCTTGCGGCGCGCCAGACGCACCGTGGCGATGGCAAGCACCGACGAAGTCAGCAGCACCAGGCCCTGCGGAATCATGCCCAAAAGAGCGCCCACCGTAGACAGCAGCGCCGACGAAGGCACGCGACCGGCAAGCAGCTCGGAAAAACACCACGAAAGCGCGCTATCGCCCGGCGTACCGGCGGCATCCCACAGCTCACTCACGATCGAGGCAAAGAGCGCCAGGCCGAGCGGAATCATAATGAGGCTCGCAAAGCGCACGATGGCGTTGAGCGCATTCATGATCTCGGAATTGACCTTTTTGACGTACTTGGCCTCGTTGTTGATCTTGGCCACATAGTTATCGGCGCCAACATGGATCACGCGGGCGCGCAGCAGGCCCGAGTCGATAAAGCTGCCGCTCATGAGCTCGGAGCCGGGCTGCTTTTTGATGAGATCGCTCTCGCCCGTCAGCAGGCTCTCGTTCACGAGTGCCTCACCCGAAACCACCACGGCGTCGGCCGGAATCTGGTCACCGCGCCCCAAGCGGATGATGTCGTCGAGCACGATCTGGTCCAGATCGAGCTCCACCTCGGCACCGTCGCGCACCGCGATGGCCTTCTTAGAGGTCAGCAGCGTAAGCTTATCGACCATCTTCTTGGAGCGCATGGACTGAATGACGCCGATGGCGGTATTCAAAAACACCACGAACAGGAACGTGAGGTTCTTGAACGATCCGGTCAGTAACACCAAAATCGCCAAGACAGCGTTGATCAAGTTAAACAGCGTGCAGAGGTTCTCGATGATGAGCTCTTTGACCGATTTGGTCTTAAGCTCCATGTTGCGGTTGATCTTACCGGCGGCGATGCGCTCCTCGACCTCGGCGGTCGAAAGCCCACGCTCGATATCCGTTGCTGCCATACCACGTCCCATCACGTCGCGTCGGTATAAGAAAACCGCCCGGACCATGCGAGGTTCGGACGATCTTACGTTCGATGGTGCCCCATGTTGGATTCGAACCAACGGCCTTCTGCTCCGGAGGCAGACGCTCTAATCCCCTGAGCTAATAGGGCGAACGTTTGGCATTATACCCAAGTGCGCCACGGGCTAACAAAAGAATAGAAAAAGCTTTGCAATTACGTGGGAGACACGGCGCAGAGGCTCACCTTAGAACGCAAAAGTGAAACAATTAGTATAAACTCTCATGCACATATATAACGGCTCGCGATGTGGGCCGTTTTTGCAAGAGCTATCCATCGAGGTGAGAGGCACACCATGATTGCGATTTTAAAGCAGAGCGCCAGCGACGAGGCCGTCGGCCATATCGTCAGCTGGATTGAGAAGAAGGGTCTCAAGACCGACGTCTCGCGCGGCGAGAACGAGACCATCATCGGCCTGGTGGGCGATACGACCAAGATTGACCCGTTCCTGCTCGAGTCCATGGATGTCGTCGAACGTGTGCAGCGCGTTTCCGAGCCTTTTAAGCGTGCCAACCGCAAATTCCACCCCGAGGACTCCGTCATCGACTGCGGTCACGGCGTCAAGATTGGCGGCGACCAGTTCCAGGTCATCGCCGGCCCCTGCTCCGTCGAGGGCGAGAACCTCATTCGCATCGCACGCCGCGTAAAGGCCGCCGGCGCCACGATGCTGCGCGGTGGCGCCTACAAGCCCCGCACTTCCCCGTACGCCTACCAAGGCATGGGTCCCGCCGGCCTGGACCTGCTGTGCGAGGCATCCGCCGAGCTCGACATGCCGATCGTCACCGAGATCATGGATCCGCGCGACGTGCAGGTTTTCTTGGATAAAAAGATCGACGTCATGCAGATTGGCGCCCGCAACGCGCAGAACTTCCCCCTGCTCAAGGAGGTCGGCAAGACACAGACCCCGATCCTGCTCAAGCGCGGCATGTCAGGCACCGTCGACGAGCTGCTCATGGCTGCCGAGTACATCATGAGCGAGGGCAACGACAACGTCATCCTGTGCGAACGCGGTATTCGCACCTTCGAGACCCGCACCCGCAACACCTTCGACCTCAACGCCGTGCCGGTGCTTCACCACCTGTCGCACCTGCCCGTCGTCGCCGACCCCAGCCACGCCACTGGCTACACCCGCTATGTCGAGCCCATGGCGCTCGCCGCGACTGCCTGCGGCGCCAACGGCCTGGAGATCGAGGTCCACGACGACCCGAGCCGTGCCTGGTCCGACGGCGCCCAGGCCCTCACACCCGACCAGTTCGACGACACCATGCGCCGCATCCGCGCCATCCGCGAGGTCGTCTGCCAAGAGACCATGGAGTAGGCCATGGGTACGGTGAGAAACGCACGCGTAAACCAAGGCGGCCCCAAGTGCGCCGGCATCGTCGGCTTGGGCCTGATCGGCGGCAGCTTTGCCCGCGGCTATGCGCAGGCGGGCGTTCGCGTGCTTGCCTGGGACCCCGACGATGACGTGATGACGGCCGCCAGCATGGGCACCGTCGCCGGCGAGCTCAATGACGAGACGCTCGGCGAGTGCGACATCATCGTCCTTGCCTGCTATCCCGAGGCATGCATCGAGTGGCTCGAGGCCCACGCCCAGGCGCTCGCCGACGCCACCGACACCGACGCCATCATGGGCCCCGTGGTGATCGACACCGTGGGCGTGAAGGGCATTGTGTGCGAGCGTGCCTTTGAGCTCGCACGAGAGCACGGCTTTTACTTTGTGGGCGCACACCCTATGGCGGGCACGCAGTTCTCGGGCTACGCGCACTCCCGCGCCGACCTGTTCCAGGGTGCACCGCTCGTGCTCGTTCCGCCCGCGGTGGACGATGCCCTTAAGCTGGAACTCTTGGGCCAGGTGCGCGAGATGGTGCGTCCCTTAGGGTTTGGCAAGTTCAGCGTGACCACCGCCGCCGAGCACGACCGCGTGATCGCCTTTACGAGCCAGCTCGCACACGTGGTGTCCAACGCCTACGTAAAGAGCCCCACCGCCCAGGTCCACCACGGCTTTTCTGCCGGCAGCTACCGCGACCTCACGCGCGTGGCCCACCTCAATCCGCAGATGTGGTCCGAGCTCATGATCGACGACGCCGACGCGCTCGCTTTCGAGATCGACCATCTGATCGACTCGCTCGGCGCCTACAGCCGCGCGCTCAAAGACCGCGACCAGCGCTATCTGGAGAATCTCCTTGCCGAGGGCGATCGCATCAAGCGCGCGCTCGACGACGAGAGCGCCCACTAGACCACCCATCACGCCAGGTCGAAAGGACCATAGCTTATGGCGATTACCATCGATATCGACACCGCACGCCCCTACCAGGTACACGTGGGCACGTTTTTGCTGGAGCAAGCAGGACCGCTCGTTCGCGCCACCGCCGGCGGCACCCGCGCCGTCATCGTGACGGACACCAACGTGGGCCCGCTCTACCAGATGCCCGTTAAGCAGAGCCTTGAATCCGCAGGCTATGAGGTAAGCATCTGCACCTTCGAGGCCGGCGAGGCACACAAGCGCGCCGAGACCTACGTTGCCATTTTGGAGTTTGTTGCCGAGCACGAGCTTTCGCGCTCTGACGTGATCGTGGCGCTCGGCGGCGGCGTCGTGGGCGACGTAGCCGGCTTTGTGGCCGCCACCTACATGCGCGGCTGCAAGTTTGTGCAGATCCCCACGAGCCTGCTCGCCATGGTGGACTCGTCGGTGGGCGGCAAGACGGCCATCGACTTGGCCGCCGGCAAAAATCTCGCCGGAGCCTTTTGGCAACCGAGTGTTGTTATCGCCGACGTGGGGTGCCTGGCCACCCTCACGCCCGAGCAGTTCGCCGACGGCTGCGGCGAGGTCGTCAAACACGCCGTGATCGCCGACCCCGAGCTCTTCGATGAGCTCGAGAAGACCCCGCTCACGCTGGAGCTGCTTAACCAGGACGTGGCCCGCGTGGCGCTCATCATCGCCCGCAATATCGACATTAAGCGCGCCGTGGTCGTTGCCGACGAGCGCGAGACCAACCAGCGCAAGCTCCTCAACTTTGGACACAGCGCCGGACACGCCGTCGAGGCCTGCGAGCACTTTGAGCTGGGACACGGCAACTGCGTGTCGATCGGCATGGGTATCATCACGCGCGCCGCGGCCCTACACGGCATTTGCGACGCCGAACTGCCCAGCCGCATCGAAGAGCTCTGCGCCCGTCATGGCCTCAAGACCCGCTGCGAGCTTTCGGCCGACGTCATCTTTGCCGAGGCGCTGCATGACAAAAAACGCGCCGGTGACACCATCGATCTGGTGATTCCGCACGGTATTGGCCGCTGCAGCATCGACCGCACGCCGCTTTCCATCTTCCATGATTTAATTGCCGAGGGCCTCGGCCAGAAGGGAGACGCATCCGTATGCTAGCCCGCATCACACCCTCCCCGCTCAAGGGCACCGTTCCCGCCATCGCATCCAAGTCGATGGCCCACCGCCTCATCATCTGCGCTGCGCTCGCCAACGGTGAGACGCACGTCACTTGCAACACCACCTGCGCCGATATCGAAGCCACGGTGCGCTGCCTCACGGCCCTGGGCGCCCGCATCGAAACCGTCGAGGACGGCTTCCAGGTCCACCCCACCATGAAGAGCATTGAGTTTGGCCTGCTCAAGGCACTTGCCGGCGGCACGCTCGACTGCGGCGAGAGCGGCTCCACGCTCCGCTTTATGCTGCCCGTCGCCTGCGCGCTGGGGGCAGAGGCCACCTTTGTGGGCCAGGGCCGTCTGGGCGCCCGCCCCCTTTCCCCGCTCTCCGACGAGATCATTGCCGCCGGCTGCGACCTACAGGGTCTGGGCGGTTTTCCGCTCAAGACAAGCGGCCGCATGCGCCCGGGCACCTTTATCCTGCCGGGCAACGTGAGCTCGCAGTACATCTCCGGCCTGCTGCTGGCAGCCCCGCTGCTGGCCCAGCCCTCCTGCGTTCAGGTGACCGGCCTTATCGAGAGCCGCCCCTATATCAACCTGACCATCCAGGCTATGAAGGCCTTCGGCGCCGAGGTCAACGTCGAGCGCATCCCTGCCAAGGACGGCCAGCCCGAGATCACGAACTTCCGTGTGAGCAGCGGCTCGTACCGCACGCCTGGCAACGTGGCTGTTGAGGGTGACTGGTCCAACGCGGCCTTTTGGCTGTGCGCCGGCGCCATCGGCTCCGACCCCATCACTGTCGAGGGCGTGTCGCTCAGCTCCGCGCAAGGTGATCGCAACGTGCTTGCCGCGCTCTCGCGCTTTGGCGCCCGCATCGTGCGCTCCACCAACGCCGCTACCGTGCAGTCCGACAAGCTCGCCGGCTTTGAGATGAGCGCACACGACATCCCCGACCTGGTGCCCGTTATCTCGGCCGTGGCATCGTTGGCGCAGGGCCGCACGTTCATCCGCGATTGCGCCCGCCTGCGCATCAAGGAATCCGACCGTCTGGCCACTACCACCCGCGAGCTCACCGCACTGGGCGCGCAGGTGCGCATTGCCGGTGACGACCTCATCATCAAGGGCGTCGGCGCTTTTACCGGCGGCGAGGTCGATTCGCACAACGACCACCGCATCGCCATGATGGCTGCCATCGCTGCGAGCCGCGCCACTGGCGAAGTTGTGATCCACGGCGCCGAGGCCGTCAACAAGTCCTATCCCGATTTCTTCGACCACTACCGCCTGTTGGGCGGCAAGGTCACGCTCGAGGAGGAATAGCATGTCCTCGACCTTTGGCAACGTTTTACATCTGAGCATCTTCGGCCAGTCGCACTCCCCCGCCATCGGCTGCTCGCTCGACGGCATCCCGGCGGGCATCGCCGTGGACCAGGAGCAGCTGCAGGCCTTTTTGGACCGTCGCGCCCCCGGTCGCGACGAGACCGCGACCAAGCGCCGTGAGGCCGACGCCGCGCATATCATTGCCGGTGTGGTCGATGGACACACTACCGGCGCACCCATCGCCGCGATCATTGAGAACACCAACACACGCTCCAAGGACTATTCCGAGCTGCGCCGCAAACCCCGCCCCGGGCACGCAGACTTTCCGGCGCGCGTGAAGTACCACAACATGCACGACGTCGCTGGCGGTGGGCATTTCTCCGGACGCCTGACGGCCCCCTTGTGCATCGCCGGCGGCATCGCGCTGCAGGCGCTCGAGGCCCGCGGCATCAAGGTCATGGCGCACGTCGCGCAGATTGGCGGCATCTCCGACCTGCCCATGGACGACATGGTCTATCGCGAGGCCGACCGCAAGGCGATCCTTTCGAACGACCTGCCCTGCATTGACGCCGCGGCCGCCGGTCGCATGCGCGAGGAAATTCTGGCCGCGCGCGATGAGCTCGACAGCATCGGCGGTATCGTGGAGTGCGGCATCTACGGGCTTCCCGCGGGCATCGGCGACCCCATGTTCGATGGCATCGAGAACCGCATCGCGCAGATCGCCTTTGGCATTCCCGCCGTAAAGGGCGTGGAGTTTGGCATGGGCTTTGCCGTGGCCGCCATGCGCGGCAGTGAGAACAACGATCCGTACCGCGTTGATGCCGAGACCGGCGAGATTGCGGTCGAGTCCAACAACGCCGGCGGCATCCTGGGCGGTATTTCCACCGGCGCACCCGTCATGTGGCGGATGGCCGTAAAGCCGACGCCCTCCATCGGTCGCGAGCAGCAGACCGTGGACATGGACGCCATGGAAAATGCCGAGCTTTCGGTCCACGGCCGCCACGATCCCTGCATCGTCCCGCGCGCCGTCCCCGTAGCCGAGGCAGCCGCCGCCCTCGCGATTTGGGATGCCCTCCTCGAAGACGCCGCCCAGCTTTAGTCCACCCACCCCAAGGGTAGTTAATTTGGGACGGGGCTTTTTTAGCTACCCCCATATGCCAGTTGATATTTGCCCTGGCACCCATCGATTCGTCCACGGTCAAAGGGTAGCTAAAAAAGCCCCGTCCCAAATTAACTACCCTAGCCAACGATTCACGAAAGGGGTCTCCATGGACCTTGCCGATATTCGCCAGGCCATCGATGGCATCGACACCACCCTGCTCAACAGCTTTGTCGAACGCATGGACATTGCCACCGAAGTCGCTAAATCCAAGATCGAGATGGGCAAGGCCGTCTTCGACCCCGCCCGCGAGCGCTCCAAGCTCAACAACCTCGCCAGCCGCTCACCCGAGCGCTACGAGGCCCAGACCATCACCCTGTTCCGCCTCCTCATGAGCATGAGCAAGGCCGAGCAGCAGCGCTACATCAATGAGCTCAAGGGCACCACTGTGTCGCAAAAAGCCCGTGCCACGGCCGCAGCCTTTGACACACCCTTCCCCCAGACGGCCACCGTCGCCTGCCAGGGCGTTGAGGGCGCCTACAGCCAGATCGCCGCATGCAAGCTCTTCGACGTGCCCGATATTGCCTTCTTTGATACCTTCGAGGGCGTCATGCGCGCCGTGCGCGACGGCTTCTGCGAGTTTGGCGTGTTGCCAATCGAAAACTCCACCGCCGGCTCGGTCAACGCCGTCTACGACCTGCTCGCACAGTTCGACTTCCATATCGTGCGCTCGCTGCGCCTCAAGATCGATCACAACTTACTCGTCAAACCCGGCACCAAGCTCGCCGACGTGCGCGAGGTCTACAGCCACGGCCAAGCCATTGCCCAGTGCGCCGGATTTATCGAGGGCCACGGCCTGCATGCCACCAAGTACCCCAACACCGCCATGTCGGCCGAGATGGTCGCCAACTCCGAACGCACCGACGTCGCCGCCATCGCCTCGCGCAGCTGTGCGGCGCTCTACGGCTTGGAGGTGCTGAAGCCCAACATCCAGGACTCGGACAACAACTACACGCGCTTTGTCGTCATCAGCCGCGAGCCGCGCGTCTATCCCGGTGCCAACCGCACCTCGCTCATGATCACCACGGCCAATGAGCCGGGCGCCCTCTACCGCGTGCTCGAGCGATTCTACGCGCTCAACATCAACCTCATCAAACTTGAGAGCCGCCCCATCCCCGGCCACGACTTTGAGTTTATGTTCTACTTTGACTTGGACTGCCCCTTTGGCAGCAAGGCCCTCGACGACCTGCTCGACTCGATCGACGACGTATGCGAGAGTTTCACCTACTTTGGCAGCTACACGGAGGTGCTCTAGATGACCGATACCGCCGCAACCCGTCCCTACGGCGTGCTGGGCCGCGTGCTGGGCCACAGCTACACCCCGACCATCTACAAAGAGCTCGCAGGCCTGGAGTACGTGCGTTTTGAGCGCGAGCCCGAGGATCTTGAGGCTTTTATGACGGGTGACGAGTGGGAGGGCACCAACGTGACCATCCCCTACAAGCGTGCCGTCATGGAATACCTGGACGAGCTGAGCCCGCTGGCCGAGCGCATGGGCAACGTCAACACCATCACGCGCCTGCCCGATGGCCGCCTGCGCGGCGACAACACCGACTACTTTGGTTTTCAGTGTCTGGTCGAGGAGCTGGGCGTTGAAGTTGCCGACAAGAAGGTCCTTGTGCTCGGCGCCACCGGTGGCGCGGGCACTACGGCCAGCATGGTGCTCGGCGATCTGGGCGCCATCGTCGTACCCGTGGGTCGCACGAGCGAGGTAAATTACGACAACATCGCGCAGCAATCCGATGCCGCGCTGCTCGTCAACTGCACGCCTGCCGGCATGTTCCCCCACTGCCCCGACGCTCCCTGCACGCTCGAAGGCCTCGATGCACTCGAGGGCGTCATCGACATTGTCTACAACCCCGCCCGTACGGGTCTGATGCTCGAGGCCGAGCGCCGAGGCATCCCCTGCATCGGCGGCCTGCTCATGCTTGTTGCCCAGGCGGCACAGGCCGTTGAGCGCTACACCGGCCAAGCCACCCCGCGCGAGCGCATCCTGGATGTGACGGAGCGGCTGTCCCACCGCGAGCAGAATATCGCGCTGATCGGCATGCCGGGTTCGGGCAAGACCCGTGTGGGCGAGCAGATCGCCCAGCTCACGGATCGCGAGCACATCGACTTGGACGCCGCGCTTGAGGAGCGCCTGGGGATGCCCTGCGCCGACTTTATCGTCGAGCGCGGCGAGGCAGCCTTCCGCGAGCAGGAGACGGCGGAGCTGGCCGACATCTCCAAGCGCAGCGGCCTGGTGCTTTCCACGGGCGGCGGCGTGGTCACACGCGATGAGAACTATCCGCTACTGCACCAGAACAGCCAGATCGTGATGCTCAACCGCAAGCTCGACGAACTCGCCAGCAAGGGACGCCCTATCACCGTCCGCGACGGTATCGATAAGCTCGCCGAGCAGCGCATGCCGCGCTACCGCGCCTGGGCCGACTACATCATCGACTCACGCGACTGCGCCGCCAACACCGCCCGCGCCGTCCTCGACACCCTCCCACCCGCTCTCTAACAAAAACCACCACAAAGGGGACAGGCACCTTTGTGGTGGTTTTCCGTTCCGCCTTGCCAAATCGACCTACCGCAAAGGAAGCAGCCATGAAAGCACTCGTCATCAACGGCCCCAACCTCAACATGCTCGGCATTCGTGAGCCGGGCATCTACGGCAGCGACAACTACGACCGCCTGGTCCAGATCTGCCAGGAGGCAGGCGCCGCGCAGGGCTTTGACGAGGTCGAGGTCTTCCAGTCCAACCACGAGGGCAGCATCGTCGACAAAATCCAGGAGGCTTACGGCAAGGTCGACGGCATCGTCATCAACCCGGCGGCCTACACGCACACCAGCGTAGCCATCCTGGACGCGCTCAAAGCCGTCGCCATCCCCGCCGTTGAGGTCCACATCAGCGCCGTCGAGACGCGCGAGGACTTCCGTCAGGTGAGCTACGCCCGCCTGGCCTGCTTCGCCACCATCACCGGCGAGGGCCTCCAGGGCTATGCCCATGCGCTGGAGCTGCTGAAAGAGCATCTGCTACACTAATCCATGGGACAAAATAATCAGGTTTGTTTGTCCCAAAACTAAAGTAACTGTCCAATCGACATACAAAGGAGCATATCCATGTCCCAATACGATTACCTCGTTGTCGGCGCCGGCCTTTCGGGCGCTGTCTTCGCCAATGCCGCCAAGCGCGCCGGCAAGTCGGTCCTAGTCATCGACCGCCGCGACCACATCGCCGGCAACATCTACACCGAGGACGTCGAGGGCATCCAGGTCCACCGCTACGGCGCGCACATCTTCCACACCTCCATGAAGGACGTCTGGGACTACGTCAACCGCTTCGCCGAGTTCAACAACTACGTCAACTCGCCGGTCGCCAACTTCCACGGCAACATGTACAACATGCCCTTCAACATGAACACCTTCGCCAAGATGTGGCCGGGCGTCGTCACGCCGGCAGACGCCAAGGCCAAGATCGCCGAGCAGGTGGCCGCCGAGAACATCGGCGAGCCGCAGAACCTCGAGGAGCAAGCGCTGTCGCTCGTCGGCCGCGACATCTTCGAGACGCTTGTGAAGGGCTACACCGAGAAGCAGTGGGGCCGTGATTGCAAGGACCTGCCCGCGAGCATCATCAAGCGCCTCCCCTGCCGTTTCACCTACGACAACAACTACTTCAACGACCGCTACCAGGGCATCCCCATGGGCGGCTACACCAAGATGGTCGCCAACATGCTCGAGGGCGTCGAGGTGCGCTGCGGCGTGGAGTACAAGGAGCTGATCGCCGCCGAGCCCGATATCGCCGCCAAGACGATCTACTGCGGCCCCATTGACGCGTTCTACGACTTTAAGCTGGGCACGCTCGAGTACCGCAGCCTGCGCTTTGAGACCGAGACGCTCGACGAGCAGGACCACCAGGGCGTGGCCGTGGTCAACTACACCGAGCGCGAGATCCCTTACACCCGCATCATCGAGCACAAGCACTTTGAGTTCGGCACGCAGGACAAGACCGTCATCACGCGCGAGTACCCGGCGGACTGGAAGCCCGGCGACGAGCCCTACTACCCCATCAACGACGCCAAGAACGAGGCCCTGTACAAGCAGTACGAGGAACTGGCGGCGCAGGAGGGCGACGTGATCTTTGCCGGTCGCCTGGGCGGCTACAAGTACTACGACATGGACAAGGCCATCGCCGCCGCCTTCGAGCTCGTCCGCAACGAGCTGGGCGTGGAGCCGACTGAGGCGTAAGAGCCCAACAGCCAAAGGCTGATAGCCATTCTGAGATGTAGAAAGTCCGGTGCAGCATCGCTGCATCGGACTTATTGTTGAAGGAGCACTGCGTGCGCACACGTGCCAAAAAACAAAGACCCGGCACAATAACCGGGTCTTCAAAAACTCTCTGGTGCTCCATGGCGGATTCGAACCGTCGACCTTGGGATTAGAAGTCCCCTGCTCTATCCAACTGAGCTAATGGAGCATAAAGCCGCACGTCCAAGCGGGTACAAGTTCACACGGCTAATAAATTATAACCTACTTGAACTGGTCGTGGTATGCCTTGCAGACCTCATCCACGGGGCCATCCATACGCAGGTCGCCCTTCTCGATCCAAACAGCACGCTGGCAAATACGCTCAACCTGCTCCATGGAGTGAGAAACGAACAAGACCGTGACGTCGCCACTCTCGATAAAGTGCTGAATGCGGCGCTCGCACTTCTGCTGGAAAAAGACATCGCCAACAGAAAGCGTCTCATCGACGATGAGGATATCGGGCTCGGTAATCGTAGCAATAGCAAAGGCAATGCGCGCAACCATACCCGAAGAGAAGTTCTTCAGCGGCATGTCAACGAAGTCTTTGAGCTCAGCGAACTCAATGATGCCATCGAAGTTTGCATCAATAAACTCCTTGGTATAACCAAGGAGAGCGCCGTTGAGGTAGATGTTCTCGCGAGCGGAAAGCTCAGGATCAAAACCGGCGCCAAGCTCAATCAACGGCGCAATATTGCCATGAACCTTAACCTCGCCCTCAGAGGGCTCAAGGACACCGGCGATGATTTTGAGCATCGTAGACTTGCCAGAACCATTGGTGCCAACCAGACCAACAACCTCGCCGCGATGAACGTCAAACGAGATGTTCTTAAGCGCACGGAACTCCTCAAAAAAGAGCTTATGGCGCGCCAAAGAAATGAAGTACTCCTTGAGGCTACCCAGAGACTCAGAGGCCATATTGAAGATCATCGTTACATCTTTGACCTCGACGGCCATGGGCTGCTTGCTGTAATCGACAGGAGCAGCGGTATTAGTTTCAGACATGCAAGCTCCTTAGATATACAGGATGAATTTATGCTCAGTCTTGTGGAAAATCGTATAGCCAATGGCAAGCGAAATCAAAGCCCAGGCAACGCAAAGACCAAATACCAGAGGGGACGGACTTTGCTGAAATAGAAAGATGTCGCGCATAAACGTAAGATAGTTATACATGGGATTGGCGTACATAATCACGCGAAGAATATGCGGCATCTGCGCAATAAAATCCGTGGTCCAGAAAATGGGAGTAAAGTACGTCCAAGCGGTGATAACGACGCTCCAAAGATGCATGACATCGCGGAAGAACACAGATAGTGCCGAAAGCATAAGGCCAAGACCCATACAGAACAGCATAAGAAAGAACAAGCAGACCGGCAAAAGTATCAGATGCCAGCTGGGAACGACGCGAAACCAAATCATAACAAGGGCAACGGCGACCAGCGAAAGTGCAAAGTTCACAAGGGAGAACAGGACTTTCTGAACCGGGAACACCCAGCGGTGAACCTTAACCTTTTTAAGCAGCGAAGAAGCGCCCAAGATAGAAGACATGGCCTGCGTCGTAGAGTCGGACATCACAGAAAAGGTGACGTTACCGACGATGAGGTACAACGGGTACATATCGGGAGTGATGGAACCGTTGCGACCTTGTGCAAAGATAGTCGAAAAGACAATGGCCATGACAACCATCATCAGCAACGGATTAAGCACCGACCATGCGATACCGAGAACGCTGCGGCGATACTTAAGTTTGAAATCCTTGGTTACCAGCTGCTCAAGAATGAACTTATCTTTTTGGAAATCATTTTTGGCGTGCGATGGAGGCATCGAGGCCTTGGGCGCAACCTGAGTCTGCTCTGTCACGAACGCAACTCCTTACATCGTTTCGTTAGCAACTCGAAAGTATAGCCCCCGCGCACATGGAAAATGCGGCGATACGCTGACGATAAAAGGAACCCACAAACTCGGCCGCCCCGGCACTCTATACTATTGTAGTTTTGAACCCAACCGAGGAGCACCATGGATTACCGCAACGTCGCCGTGCTTATCCCCTGTTACAACGAGGCAGTCACAATCAAAAAGGTCGTCGAGGACTTTAAGCGCGAACTCCCTGGAGCAGCTATCTATGTCTACGACAACAACTCCACAGACGGAACGGCTCGAATTGCCCGCGATGCCGGGGCAATCGTGCGCTATGAGGGCCGTCAAGGCAAGGGCAATGTCTGCCGCCAGATGTTCCGCGACATCGAGGCAGACTGCTACTTGATGGTCGACGGCGACGATACCTACCCCGCAGAGTCGGCAGCGGCACTTTGCTCCCCCGTCCTCAATGGCGAAGCAGACATGACGGTAGGCGACCGTCTCTCAAACGGCACGTACGCCGAGGAGAACAAGCGCGCCTTCCACGGTTTTGGCAACAACCTGGTGCGCGCCATGATCAAGTGGATCTATGGGTACAGCTTTGATGATGTCATGACGGGCTATCGAGCTATGAGCAGGCCTTTTGTCAAAACGTTCCCCGTGCTTTCCGAGGGCTTCCAAATCGAAACCGAACTTTCCATCCACGCCGTCGACCACCGCTGGCGCATCAAAGACGTGCCCATCGTCTACCGTGACCGCCCCGAAGGATCCGTGTCGAAGCTCAACACGGTCAGTGACGGCATCAAGGTCACCAGCATGATCGGCACGCTCTTTAAGGACTACAGGCCGCTTAAGTTTTTTGGACTCACAGCGGCGATCTTCGCAATCATTGGGCTAATACTGGGCATTCCCGTCATTGTTGAATACGCACAGACCGGCTTGGTACCGCGCTTCCCTACCGCCATCCTTGCTGTAGCCTTTATGTTTCTATGCGGTCTCTCGCTCGCCACTGGTTTTGTACTGGACTCAGTAGCCAAGGTCGAACGCAAGCAGTGGGAGCTTAAAGTCTATGAGGAATATGAGCGTGCAGAATATCGTAAATAGCGCGATCAGACCGCTTAAGGAGTTCAACGGCGCCGCATTATTGACGGCAATGATCATCTCTGCCTTAAGCACAGTCGGATACAAATACGCAAACATTTATACAATGAAAGGGCAGCGCCTGTCCTTGTACCTCACTACAGCGGCGTGGTTTGTTATATGGGCCCTAATTGGATATATAGGCTTATGGTTGCTATTCAATGCATGGGACAATAAACAAGCGGGAAGCATTTGGAAGACAAACACATTTCAATTTGGGGCTTTATGCACAGTTGGCATGATGCTGAGCTGGACCCTTTGGATAACCCTTCATTATCCAGGAGCCATGCGAGACGACACATTGGCGCAATTATTCCAGTACTTTGAATACGCGCCATACTGGACTCAACATCCTGTCTTTGACACGCTCATATTTGGTTCCTTCATTAGATTGGGAATCGTGCTAGGCGACCAGTGGTTCGATCTATACATTTTCCTTTTAGCCCAAGCCCTCGTTACAGCCGCCACCTTTACCTACATCTTGCTCTACCTAAGAAAACACGGCACTCCTAGCTGGCTTGTAATAGGCAGCCTCATTTTTTATATGTTCGCACGCGTTATCTACGCGCCGCTCAATACGATGAGCAAGGATGCAATCAACGGTTGGTCATTTGCTTTGACGTGCTTGTATATGGT
Source organism: uncultured Collinsella sp. (assembly GCA_900540945.1). Lineage (GTDB taxonomy): Bacteria > Actinomycetota > Coriobacteriia > Coriobacteriales > Coriobacteriaceae > Collinsella. The sequence goes on from UQHQ01000007.1 coordinate 15,254, forward strand.
AGAAATTATCCGCACGCGAGGATCTTGGCTAGAAAAACCAAAACACATCATTGCGTTTATCGCGGTTGCATTCTTTTGCATCGCATCCAAACGAACTATGATGTATCTTATCGTGCCCTTTATGCTACTAACGGGGTAAGTGATTCTGTTGGGGCAAGGCAAAAAGAAGGCGGCTTTAACGATTGCTGCAGGTATCATCCCTGCAGCCCTGGTCTTAGGTGTCTTAAACCCCGCAATAAATAAACAGCTTCAACCAATCCAATCAAAAACGCACGAAATGTACTCAATACCGGTGCAGCAAATAGTACGTACCTATAAAGATCACCCGGATGCACTCACTAAAGAGGACGTGCATGAGCTATCACAGTGTTTCGATATCGAATCAGCTGTTAATGTTTACAACCCCCATCGATCGGACGAGGTCAACGGCTGCTGGATTTTGGAAGCATCAAAAAAGCCCTTTTACAAAACATGGATAAGGCTAGCGAGTAAATACCCAATCAGCTACCTCGAAGCCTTTGAAAGCTTATCAGGCGCCTGGATGTCACTCAACACGACAATCGACTACAACAGAGATCTGCACGTTCTTGACTCAAAAGAGCAAATGGACCTGTGGACCCACATGGACATTCTCGCCAAAAAGAGCGACGCAATCAAGCAATTCTTCCCCGTACCAGACGAGCCATCAAATTTGATCAGCCGTGTTGCGAATAAACTCGATGATATTCAATCCCGCATACAGCCCATTTCAAGCTACGGGCTCTATAGCTTCGCAATCCCGTTTAGCACATTCACGTACGCAATATGGAAGAGAAACGGTACATTGTTCTTGGCTATATTAATTTGGGCAATCCTTTTCATCTCATTTATCGTAGGACCAATTGCGTTGTATTGGTACACAATACCGGCTACATTCACCGCACCGCTAGTACTCGCTCTACCCTATCTTCTAAAGGAAAAAGACTAAATAGGGGTCTGTCGGCATTTCGACAGACCCCTTAACGTTAAAGTCCCAAATATTCAGTCCAAAACTCACGCGAAGTGAGATATGGCAGTGCATCTTTCCAAGCTTTACGAACAGCCCTGCCTTCTTTTCGATAGCGAGCCATAAGTTGTCGCTCGCGCTTTCGAATCGCATGGAATCGGTCCATGTCAAGATGGCGCACAGCACCTTTCGTGCGAGTAGGATCAAGGAACACAACGGTCTTATGTCCCATTGAACTACCCTCAATAACGGCAGAGCCATGCTTAACAACATAGCCTGGCTTTTCGGAAAGCAAGAACGGAGCATAGTGCTTGTCATAAGGAAGGGTACGGAAGTACTTCATGAAGAGCGCCCTGCGACCATCGTCAGGAAGTATCTGCTTACCACAAAGGACTTCGTCGTTAATACCGGCACGAGAAAGCAGGTCACTACCAAGTTCCTCAACAGGAACAAGCTTCTCATTGCGCTTGCCATTAGACATCATCAAAGCCGAACCATCAAGGTTCTCCAGATACTCGGGGCCCTTAAGATAATCATCAATACCATCAAGCGTAAGTTCTGCGGCCGCATAATCGTAGTCACGAAGATTCATACGAACATTTCGTTTGGCACGCATGATTGCCCAGCCCTCTTTAGCACAATCATCCATAGCAATCATGGCAAGAAAATTGCGCGTGTACTGATAACAATCTACAGAAGCCCTAAAACGGCCCTCAAAACTGGCGTGCCATACACAGATGCCATCCATGGTCATGTAAACGGGGTTGTTGCGCATGCCAAACTCAACATCATCGCAACGGATAAAGAACGGAACAGGCAAGCCGTTCTTCAAGATCGCCTCAACGGGAATACAGCTATACCACCATGCGCCATAAGCCTTAGAGACCTCGATATCCTGACGCTCATTTAAAAGGATATCTGAAAGCTTGGATACATCAAGGTCCTGTTTAAGGCGAGCATAAACAGCTGTATCAACAACATGCGAAACATCTTCAAACTGCCTTATAGGGTCCTCAAGTGAAAGCATGGCACCATTGATGAAGGCATCCTTATACTTTCCCCGAGCAAGCGATAGCAGGTTGAATGTACGAATAAGGCTCTCAGGCATGATGGACACGTCGTCATCCATAACAATGACATGCGTAAACTCACCGGAATGCTCGGTCGCAGCCATCATGCCACGGGCGAAACCTCCGGAACCGCCCGTGTTGGGGTTAGGGAGCACGGTCACGACATCATCAGAAAGAGCGTCAACGTCGAGCGAACGCCCATTGTCGACGACAAACATGTGAAAATTATCGGCAAACGGAGCACCCTCAGCAGCAATGCCGTTTTTAACCAGGGAAATGTTGGGGATGATGTACTTCTCATTTTTGAATGTAGTAGTGCAAAGGGCAATGCGAACGTCATTGACAGCCGAAGCATCAACGCAGGTCGAGAAAGAACCCGCAAAGACATCAACAGTCGAAGCCCCCTCAGAAATAATTGAGAATCCGACTAGGTCGAACTTATCCACCTCAACGGGAACGGATAATTCAGAGATATCCTCAAAATCAAACGAATGATACGAAAGAATTTTAGGCTCATTAGAGTCAAGAGGAACACCGCGAAGAACAACGCGACCAGAACCCTTGAGAGTAAGCGATAACTTTAAATTATCAATCTGAGCATATTGACGCCATTTGCATACAGAGCAGGCGTTTACATATGTGAGAAAGTCCACGTCCCCTTTAATTCGCAGAGCAGATGAACTCTCAGAATAAACAGTCTCACCAGAAATAACGCGATAGTAAATCTCGGGATGATTAGCCGCATGCATATCGACGTGCAAAACGATATTAGATAGCTTAAAGCCAGACATTAGTTGCTCCATTAAGGCACCTATTACTATTTGAGATGTTTAAGAAGACGGGATTTATACTCGTCCTCCGTCCAAGTTTGCTCTATCCTCTCACGACGCTTGGAACCTGAAGGATAAAGGATAGATAAAGCAGAACCAGCGATATTTGCAGCGACTTGCCTCTTATCAGACCCAACGGGGAGCTTTTCCGCAATCGCCTTCCTCAGACCAGACTTCTCCTCAGCATCTTTGTGAATTCGATATGAGACCATATTGCTAAGGAGAACTTCATAAAAGGAACCCTCTCTAGCGATACGCCAAAAATCAGTAGTAACAGAACTCGGCTCGGGATTTGAAAAAACTAGTGGGTCATATTGCACAATGGATGGATTCGCAACCTCTTTAAACTTACGAAATAGGCTCAGAGGAGCCGCAGGCGCTAAACCCTTTCTCCAATAATCGGCATCGACGGGATATGCCCAAGATAGGTCAAGCGATTCGCAACGACCCTCATAGATAACATTAAACGCTTCACTGGCCCTAAGCTGATAATTGTGCTTAAGATATAGGTTCTTAATAGATTCGAAATCAGCCTCATTTCGAAGTTGATCAAGATCGAGAACCATCACAGACGTATCGAAATAACCGTAGGGATCCTGAATACCTAGCTCATGACGACATCTCTTGTAGAGACGATCAAGCGGCTCATTAATTCTTGCACGGTCAATAACGCTCTCGGCCGCAACGATGGGCTTCTCAGAGGAACGGAAGCGCTGCCACAACTCTGAAGTAAGGCCATAAAACAACGTATGCCACTCAAAAGAAATAACTCGATGATAGTCAGGCAAAAGCCAGGGAAGCAGAATCTCGGGGTCGATCGACTGACGGAATTTCACGTCATTTAACTTTGCCTTAACATATCCGACTCGATCGAAAAGGCCGTAATCGATCTGATCCAAGTCGATAAAACGAACACTAAAATTATCAGCGGCTTCACAGCTACGATTAATTTCAGCTTTAACGAAAGCAGAAAGTTCACGACCCAAAACAATTAAGTCATACAGAACAGCAGAGCCCGAGTTGGCCTTTATGAATGACCTAAGCGTAACATCGATTATCGATGCATCAAAATCACGTTCAACAGCGTTAAAAACAATTGGGATTGCGTTTTCGACAGGCTTCAGGCGAAGACTATCAAGCGGTTCAGTAACATTGAAGTAAACAAGTGGAACATGCTTAACATGTGCACCGTTCTTTTCAATATGAAAAATGAACACACTGTAGAGAATCTCGGCCATAAAGCCAAAGATCCTCGAACGCATCTGGTTGTAATGAGACAAATCGACAAGTGCCTCAAGCCTCGAAAGAACATCGAACTCAAAATGGCACATCTTATTGAATAGGTCCTTCTTCATAACAAAACAGTTATAACCAAGGAACCACTTATCTTCGAGGTACAAATGAAGGTCGTCTGAATACTCGGGATAAAACTCGTCAACGATCTTGATCATCTGGTCAAGATCGTTGACGTTAATCAAGTCTCGATCATGGGCAGCCCAGTGCTTATAAACCGTTTTCTGTTTTCCTTTAGGAGTTGAAAGACCGCTAACATCTTCAAGCAGACCAACCACGCAGTCATACCGCTCGATCACCGAGGCCATTTCGCTCGCATCTTCAAGGCCAAAGCGATCCATGTTGAATGAATCGAGAAAACCCGCTTCAACTTGATTGCGCTTAGTGAACTCGAAATCACCATCAGAAAAAGTTAGGAAACGACGGTAGTGGCAAAGACCAAGATAGTCGGCGTCAAGATTTTTCCAGGCCCAATACTGAGCAGTTAACTCACAGTACGAGCCATTCTTAGCGGAAATATTATCGCCCTCATCATCATGAGCAATGCCCTCCATACGCCGGGGCGCGATAGCAGACCCAACCTGAACGGGAACATAAAGGGGGTTATGCGGGAGCTCGGAAGGTTTATGACAAGCTACGGCAATTTTAATATCAGTCATTCAGCACTCCAGAACGGGTCATGAAACCAAGTCATTGACGTCTATCTTATACAAACACATGTCCCCTTGGCTAAGAACGAGTTCAAAACCGGGAGTGTTCTCGGTAATATCAAAAATACCGGACCAATCTTTTCTCTCATGAGGCACATACGGAATGATGGAGCCCGAAGGAGAATTACTATCAAGTATTAGAACGTACTTAGCGTTCAGATTTCGGACACAGTCCGAAACACGCTTGTCTGCCGCGAAATTGCACAAACCCATGCGGATAGGCTTATCAGATTGGTTGCTAGGATTAGCTTTTATGTTTCTATAAACCACATTCATGCCAGCTGATCCGTACAACATGCCGCTCCCATCAAAAGGCAAATTAATAACTACATCGTCTTTAACGATGGGAATGCATTTGCCAATAAAATCCCACTCTTCAGCATCAATTCCCTCAAGGTTGTTCATTGAATAGGTTCGCTCTACGTTGCTCTTAATAGAGCCGAAAGGCGTATCAAACCAAGAACCGTCTGCCAGCTGGAAACTAGGCAACAAAAGAAAATAAAGAAAAACAAGCGATCCGGCAAAACAAAACGAGACACGAAGGACGCGCGCATAACGTTGGACTAGACGAATGAAAGCACGCGCGATGGAAGAATAAGCAACACAGAGAAGCGGCGTTGAACACATCGCTGCCATAGCACCCACTCGATAATAATCCGTGTACCAAAAACCGGAAAAATAGCTTTGAAGCGGGAAGTCCTTAGTATACGAAGCAATAAAAAGGAACGTACAAATAAGATAGAGCCAGCTGACGTATTTAACCGAAGAACGCATAAAGGAAAGAAAGAATCCCAGGAGCAGAAGCGGAGCGACTAGATACTGAATTTCAAACATTCCACCATATTTGAGTTCAAGAGCGGAAGCGAAGGCTTGAGCCAGAGATGCATCATTGGACCAATTGAAATGAACTATGCCGCTCAAGAAAGGAGATAGATACAGAAGCGTCCAGATAGCAAGAACAAAACTAACTACTAGCAGAAAAGATAAGAAAGATCTAGAGAAATGCGATTTGCGAAGGCTCGGATTCATAACTAAAATCCGGTCACGAACAAAACAAAAAATGATTGGAATACAGAAAATTCCGCCCGTAAATACAGCATTTGGTTGAGCAATCGCCATAGCAAAAAACACAACAGATAATGAGACGAATACCTTGACAAAGGACCGATTCTCGAGAGGGAAAAGAAGTTCCCAAAATAGAAAAACAAATGCAGGAACCAAAGCAAAAGCCAGCAAGTTTGAAGCGAGCTGGCCCCAAACCAAAAAGGCCCACGGAAAACCAACGTTTCCGACACAAGCAAGGGCCCCCACACGTGTCTCAAGGGCTCTAGAACCAAAAAGACGCGAACAGACTAGAAGTGATCCAAGGGGATAAACCGCTCCACAAATTACAACAACAGCAATGTTAGATGCCATAGTAACCGTGCAACCAGGTAACGCGGTAAGAGCTGCGCAAAAGACATGGTAAGCCGCAGGATAAAATCCGGAAAGCGGTACAAGATTTACATCTTGTGACACATGCAGAGTCGAATAGGTACCAGATTCGACAAATACCCTAATAAAATCTAGATGAGCGCTCGAATCATTTGACGTTGAAAAAGAGTAAGGACCATCGATCGGAAGTATGAAGAGCACCGTGACAAATATTGCTGCGATGAGCAAATAAAGCGCAATAAGAGAGAAAGTTGGCCCGTTTTGAGAGTCATGCTGCACATGTGGCAGTCGATTTCTTTCGCAAAGTCGCGAGAATACACCGGAAACAATAAGTAAAACCAGGGTAACGAGTAGACATATCAGAAGGAACTTAACGTTGCTAACATTAATACCGGCAAGCCCAAGCAAAATGCCAACAACAACAAACACCGAAAGTGAGAAACTCGGAGCAAGACAAATTGATGCTTCCAGCCTAAATCCGGCAAAACGGAAAGCAACAGAACCGGGCCCATAAAGAAGCGCGGCAGCAATACAAAGGTCTAGAAAATAATAAAGCCAAGATGGATTCATAACGCTAAACACCGTAAATAACGATTACAAAGACTTCAAATACAAAGAAAGAGAGCTATCCCAATCCGGCATATGGAAGCCAGATGCCTCGAGCTTGGACAGGTCGAGAGCGGAGTGGGTCGGGCGCGAGGCAACGGGACCGGCGGCGGTCGCGTAGTAGTCGGCGGTGCTGACCGGGACCACCTTGTCGCCGTTGCCGTTGGCGGCCTCGAAGACGGCGCGGGCGATGTCGGCCCAGGACCTGACCGCGCCGGAGCCGGTGCAGTTGTAGGTGCCGTAGGGGGCCTGCGTCCCCAGCACGTGGAAGATGGCCTCCGCCATGTCGCGCGTGAAGGTCAGGCGGCCCAGCTGGTCGTCGACCACGGTGACCCGCTCGAGCTTGTCCTCGGGGTCGGCGACGCGGTCGGACAGGCCCTTCATCGTCTTGACGAAGTTGTGGCCCTCGCCGATGACCCAGGAGCTGCGCATGATGTAGTGGCGCGGGCACCCGGCCACGGCGATGTCGCCGGCGGCCTTGGTCTGGCCGTAGACGGACAGCGGGCTGAGGGGCTCGTCCTCTGTGTGCACCTCCGCGGTGCCGTCGAAGACGTAGTCGGAGGACACGTGGACCAGGGTGATCCCGTGCCCGGCGCAGGTGCGGGCGAGCAGCGCCGGGCCGGTGGCGTTGGCCTTCCAGGCGGCGACGCGCCCCTCGGGGGTCTCCGCCCTGTCCACGGCCGTGTAGGCGCCGCAGTTGATCACGGTGCCGTAGAGCGACCAGTCGTACTGTGCGTAGGCGTCCGGGTCGGACATGTCGAAGGTGTCGATGTCGCAGAAGTCGAAGTCCTTGGCGACGCCGCGCTCCTCGGCGAGCTCGCGCACCGCATGTCCCAGCTGCCCGTTGCAGCCGGTGACGAGGGTGCGCCTGGGCGCCATGGGGACGACGTCCTTGAACATCGGGTGGTTTTTGTCCGCCTCGGAGACGGTGGCCTGGTCGAGCGGGATCGGCCACTCGATGGCGAGCTCGGGGTCGGCGAGGTTCACGAAGGTGTAGGTCCTCTTGAGCTCCAGCGACCAGTGGGCGTCCACCAGGTAGGTGTAGGCGGTGCCGTCCTCCAGGGCCTGGAAGGAGTTGCCCACGCCGCGCGGGACGTAGATGGCCCTGGACGGGTCGAGCGTGCAGGTGAACACCTTCCCGTAGGTCTCGCTGCCCTCGCGCAGGTCCACCCAGGCGCCGAATACGCTGCCGCGGGCCACGGAGATGAACTTGTCCCAGGGCTCGGCGTGGATGCCGCGGGTGACGCCGCGGCTGTCGTTGTAGGAGACGTTGTTCTGGACGACGCGGAGGTCCGGGATGCCCAGGGCGGTCATCTTGGCGCGCTGCCAGTTCTCCTTGAACCAGCCGCGCGAGTCGCCGTGGACGGCGAGGTCGACGACCTTCAGGCCCCCGATGCCGGTCTCGGTGACGGAGAGGTCCTTCCCGAATGCGATGTCTGCCATAGATCTACCCCCTCCTTACTGGCCCTGGGCGCGGTAGCGGGCCTCGGTGGCCTCCTTGGCCGGGCGCCACCAGGACTCGTTGGCCACGTACCAGTCGATCGTCTGCTTGAGCCCCTCCGCGAAGTCGGTGTGGGCAGGCCTCCAGCCCAGCTCGCGCTGGAGCTTCGTGCTGTCGATGGCGTAGCGGCGGTCGTGGCCGGGGCGGTCAGCGACCCAGTCGAAGTCCTCGGGGTCGCGGCCCATGGCCTCCAGGATCATGCGCAGGACGGTGATGTTGTCCCTCTCGCCGTCGGCTCCGATGAGGTAGGTCTCCCCCGTGCGGCCCTTGGTCAGGATGTCCCAGACGGCCGAGGAGTGGTCCTCGGTGTGGATCCAGTCGCGGACGTTCTCGCCGCGGCCGTAGAGCTTGGGGCGGACCCCGTCGACGATGTTGGTGATCTGCCTGGGGATGAACTTCTCCACGTGCTGGTAGGGGCCGTAGTTGTTGGAGCAGTTGGAGATCGTGGCGCGCAGGCCGTAGGTGCGGGTCCAGGCGCGCACGAGCATGTCGGAGGACGCCTTGGTCGAGCTGTACGGGGAGGACGGGCGGTACGGCGTCTCCTCGGTGAACTTCGCCGGGTCGTCGAGTGCGAGGTCGCCGTAGACCTCGTCGGTGGAGACGTGGTGGTAGCGGACGCCGTGCTTGCGGACGGCCTCCAGCAGGCGGAAGGTGCCCTCGACGTTGGTGCGCAGGAAGGGCTCCGGGTCGGCGATGGAGTTGTCGTTGTGGCTCTCGGCCGCGTAGTGGACGATCGCGTCGTGGCCGGGGACCAGCCTGTCCAGCAGCTCCGCGTCGCAGATGTCGCCCACGACGAGCTCCACGCGGTCGGCGGGCAGCCCGGCGATGTTCTCGGGGTTGCCGGCGTAGGTCAGCTTGTCCAGGACGGTCACGTGCACCCCGGGGTGGTTGTCCACCACGTAGTGCACGAAGTTGCTGCCGATGAAGCCGCAGCCGCCCGTGACGATGATGTTCCTGGGGGAGAAGGTCTCCTCTGCCATGTTCGAATCTCCTTGTTCCTAGTACTCGCGCGGGCTGTTGACGATCTCGCCGGCGGCGACCTTCTTGAGGTGCCGCCCGTAGACCGACTTGCCGTAGGCCTTCGCGGCCTCCTCGAGCTCGGCGGTCGTGATCCAGCCGTTCTCCCAGGCGATCTCCTCGGGCACGGACACGGGCAGGTCCTGGGAGTGCTCCACGGCGCGGACGAACTCCGCGGCCTCGTGCAGGCTCTCCATGGTGCCGGTGTCCAGCCACGCGTACCCGCGGCCGAGCGTCACCACGGACAGCGTCCCCTCCCCCAGGTACATCCGGTTGAGGTCGGTGATCTCCAGCTCGCCGCGGGCGGACGGCTTGACCTCATGTGCCTTGGCGGCGACGTCGCCCGGGTAGAAGTACAGGCCGGTGACGGCGTAGGAGCTCTTGGGCTCGGCGGGCTTCTCCTCGATGGAGACGGCCCTCCCCTCGCGGTCGAACTCCACGACGCCGAAGCGCTCGGGGTCGTCCACGTGGTAGCCGAAGACCGTGGCACGGCCCGACTCGGCGTTCTGGACGGCGCGCGTCAGGTGGCGCGACAGGCCGTTGCCGTAGAAGATGTTGTCGCCGAGAACCAGGGCGCACGGCTCGCCGTCGATGAAGCCCTCGCCGATGGTGAAGGCCTGGGCCAGGCCGTCGGGGCTCGGCTGCTCGGCGTAGGAGAGGTTCACGCCGTAGCGCGAGCCGTCCCCGAGCAGGCACTCGAAGTTGGGGAGGTCGGTCGGCGTGGAGATGACCAGGATGTCCCGGATTCCCGCCAGCATGAGGGTGGACAGCGGGTAGTAGATCATGGGCTTGTCGTAGACCGGCAGCAGCTGCTTGGAGGTCACGAGCGTGAGCGGGTACAGGCGGGTGCCGGACCCGCCTGCGAGGATAATGCCTTTCATGAATTAGCCTCTTTTCGCATGGCTCTCGTCATTATGACGACGTTCAAACTTTTCGATCGCCAACTGCTGGGTAAGCTCGCGAAGCTTTGTATCGAGCTGAGAAAGACGAACGCTCAGCCTAAAGCAGACAATGAGCAAGACGAAGATGAAGAATAGGAAAACGAAGTTCGAAGGCGCCATGGTGCCGACAAGATTGGAAAGCCAGAAAAACACCTGGGGGAAAATGCTGACAAGCAGCAACAAAGCAGAAAAGCAGAACCAGAACAGAGAATCCTCAAGACGCATCTTGGAATCACGAATCTTAACGGTCATATAACCAAACGTGAGCAAGGATGCTGCAAACAGCGTAATACGAAGCGGCAGCGTCATGCAGCATCGCCCTCCAAGCTTTTACGGAAGAACTGGATAAACAGAATAGATAAAGTCATGCGAAGCATATACTTGGCGGACGACTTCCAGTTAAAGTAGCTCTCCCCCGCCTCGCGCTCGGCCATCTGAACCGGCACCTCGACAACCTTGGCATGAGCGGCACGGATGAGGTACGAAACGGTGTCGGGCTCTGGACCCATATTGAGACCAAGGGCGAGCAGTTTGATCATGCGTTTATTAAAAGCACGCATTCCCGACGTGGGGTCATGAATATCTTGACCGGTCGTGAGCTTAATGGCTCCTTGAATGATATTACTGCCAAACATGCGCAGCGAGTTATCCTTGGGCTGATCAATAAATCGCGAACCAATTACAATATCGCTCGTCTGTAACGCCTGTTCCAAGTCGTGGATATACTGAGGCAAATGCTGGCCATCAGCATCAAACTGAATAGCGCAGTCGTACCCATGCCGATAAGCATATTTAATACCCGCTTGGAACGCACCCGCAAGGCCAAGATTGCAGGGCAGGTCCAAAAACGGATATCCATTGTCTCGGCAAATTTGGACAGTCCCATCAATGGAACCGTCGTTAACGACAAGGTAGTCAACATCGGGAACAGTTGCAGTCAGCCTAGTGACCGTAGACTCGAGAGACTCCTCTTCGTTATAAGCAGGAATAATAATCAGTGTCTTCAAAACGGGCTCTCATAACGTTTGATTGATATCCAAATCATAATAACGAAAATATTAGTGACTATACCTAAGCCACCGCAAATGCGGCAATTTCTCAAGTTTAAGAATTGAAAACGTTAAGGCCCACGATGCAATTAGCACGATAGCAAACATAGCGTTTTGGCTAACGTTAACATGGCAATAATCATTCAGAATGAACTGAAGATTTGCGTGCAAACAAAAGGTCACAGTGCTCGCACAACGTAAGAAACGGACATGTCCAATCCGAACATCAAAGCGAAGCAACAAGAGAAACAGCGGGACGCAGAGCAGTGGAAGCGAGAAATAGCAGTCGTCCGCAACCGCCCAGCCATGCGAAACTATCAATATTTACTCAGCATAAAGCGAAATAATGCCGACAAGGCCCAGAAGTGACAGCGTCTTTGCGCTCAATGCCTTGTCTTGCGACCGCTCCGCAAGCATCTTCCCAACAACAACCCAAAAGAGGGCAACCCAGTAACTGTTGTAGCTAAATCCAGCAGATTGGACAAAAACACTCATATGGGCCTGCACATACGCAGTGTTTCCATAGTTGCTCATCAAACAGCAAACGCAAAAAGACATTAACGAGAAAAGCAGTTGGCTTCTGTTAGAAAGATATCGCGAAAGCACGGCAACCAAAACAGTTGCAATAACGGCAGCCATAATAAACCAAGAAGCAATAAAGGTGCTGCCCGTAAAGAAAGACCGAGCCCACAAGACAAATCCGTTGAGAATGCCGCTCGAAAACCACTGACGATACCTAATGGTCGGTATCAAAAAGATCAACATCCAAAACAGATAGAGACGAAGATTTCGGGAAACATATTTTTCAATATGTAGAACGCGCTCCTCAAGACCGCTTAAGTTCTTATGATGATTAAAGAAAAAATAAGATGTCATTAAGAAGAATAGAGGAACGGCGGCTCTGAGTATTGGGCGAAAATAAACCGCATAAGCATCAAAGGGGCGCACGTGAATCGCAACCACAAAAATGCTTAATACAAATTTGGCAGCATCAACTGAATCGTAATTATGGCGGGTCGTCGTCGCCATTCCCGCATCACCCCATCTATTCACCGGACAGCCCCAAGCAAAGAGGAGCGACAGCCGGCCCTCATAGCATTCGATTTGCAATAATCCTATAATAACCAACGTTTGGACGTCTGCTCAAACGTTCATCATTGCATGTCCCGCCGGTCGAGAGAACCCGTATGCCAAACGTCTCTGTCATCATGTCCACCTATAAAGAAGATCCTGCTCTGGTCGAATCTTCTCTCGATTCGATACTCAATCAAACCTATCGCGATTTTGAACTTCTGGTTGTTATTGATTGCCCGGAAAATCATGCAGTACGGGCACTTCTAAACAAAAAACAACAGGAGGACTCGAGGATTACGGTGATTCAAAACCAGGAAAATCTTGGTCTCGTTGCTTCTCTCAATCGAGCACTCGACATGGCAAAAGGGCAGTATATTTGTCGCATGGACGCAGACGATATTTCCATGCCAAACCGCATCAAAACGCAACTTACCTTTCTAACAGAACACGATCTTGACCTCATTGGTGGGCGCATGACCGTTGTCGACGAGGACGGCAACGACTTATACGACATTCCTCAGCCACCCGTGAATCCCGAATCAGTAGCTCGCGCATTGCGTTGGAACAATTGCGTCCCGCATCCAACTTGGTTTGGCAAAAAAACGCTGTTCCAACAATCTTATCGAACGATTCCACTTTGCGAGGACTATGACTTTTTACTGCGGGCCTCTCTATCAGGAGCAAGGATAGCGAACTGCGACAGCATCGTCCTTAAATACCGCATGACTGCCGGCAGTATTTCTCGCACATCGCTTTATAGACAGTTTCTCTACCAGCGATATATCACCAAAGCTTATAGGCGCCACGAAGTCGCCAACCCTCGAGAAGCTAAGCAATACGTGAATTCGAGCTATTCAGAAAGCAAAGCGACACGTTACGAACAAGCCAATAACACTTTTAATGGTTTGCTGAACTCTCTAAGCGAACGAAACATTTTGCGGTCGATTGCATATTCGTTTAGGCTTCTCTTTTGCTCAGCAAGTTATCTAAATAAGATCGTGAGATTAGCTCTCGTATCAATGAATTAACAAGGCCAATTCTCGCCATACGGTAATTATTGGCCCCAACATTAGAAGGAACGTATGGACATCACGAACGACCAGTTGCAGCAGCTCAAGAGAATCGAACTCGCGATGCTCGATGAATTTGTCCGCATTTGCGATGCAAATGGAATCGACTATTTTCTCTCGGGCGGAACTTGTTTGGGCGCCGCACGCCATAAGGGATTTATTCCATGGGACGACGACATTGATGTTGGCATGCTCCGCGAAGACTACGACCGCTTTGCACAAGCCTGTAAAACCGAACTGAGCGATGGCTTTATATTCCAAGACATGAACACCGAGCCTAATTGCGGCCTTGTTTTTGGCAAGATCCGCAAAAAAGGAACGGTGTATTCAGAAACCTACTCTTCTCATATCGCCATGTCACAGGGCGTATGGATTGATATTTTCCCCTATGATCGAGTTTCGAACGATTCGACCGAACGCATTAAACAATATCGTAAGGTTTCGTTCCTCAAGAACCTATATATCGTCAAATGTGGATATAAGTTTCCTCAAAATAAGGGCGGAATACAAAAGGCTGCCTATTATGTGGCAAAGGCCTTGTGTCTCCTCATTCCCCAACACTGGATTATCAGTAAAATTGACAAAGCAATGCGTACTTACGATCAAGACGACTCGTGCCACTATGCTATGCCATTTGGCGGAGCTTACAGTATTGAAGTTGAGACCGAGGAACTCGCAAGACTGCATGACCTTGCCCTCATTGAGTTTGCTGGCAAGCAATACAAAACGTTTGCCGACTGGGATGGCTATCTAACAAAGAATTACGGCAACTATATGCAGCTCCCGCCCAAAGAAAAGCGTCGAGCGGGAGTGCACTACGTAAAAGAGCTCAAATTGTCACAGGATTAATAGACGTTTAGAAGCATCTTGCCTTTAAACATAATGTTTTCAAGCGGAAACGGTTGCGCAAAAGCTGGATTAAACATCATACCTAAACGCTTCACAATGCTATGACGTCCATCAACGAAGCAAGATACGAGTTCTTTGTCCTCAGAACTCATGCTGTCGGCATAGCCATCAAGCAAAAGCGACGCTGCTTCAGTAAGGCCATGCTCGGAGGGCGACAGAAGCGAGCTAGCAATAATCTTTATACGCTTGCCGCTCAAACTGTTTAGCCCACGCTCGCCAACCTGATTTTGGCCCGAGATGCGGCGCTTAATGTAAGCATGCTCAAGATCGGGAACTTGAGCATTAAGCACTCTAGCGACTAAGTGAACCCAGCCATCATGAATACGAGGCCAATCCGGCGGCACATAACGTTGAAGGACAGACGCAAAAGCCGAATTGAACACCATCGTGCATCCGGACGCCCAATTTACAGTCAGTAACAACCCTAAAGAGTTTGCATGCGAAGCAAAGGCGCCGTATTCTCTAGACCCGCCATTTAGGTGCTCATCAACATTGCACACGTCACTGTAATACAGGCGAGGGCCCTCGCCAGCTGAACTAATTGCCTCAATTGCCTTTCCAAGCTTATTGGGCATCCAATAGTCATCTTGATCTGAGAACGCAAAAAAGTCGAAGGACGTTGCATCAGCACAGTAAAGCATGTCCATAAAGTTTCGAGCGAGACCCTTGTTTTTCTCATTGACGCCAAATTGAACATTAGGCATATCTTGGGCATAACGGCTGCAAATCGACGGCGTACTATCACTCGAGCCGTCATCCGATATCAAGAGCGTGACATTCACGCCTTCTTGAGCAAGGATGCTATCAATTTGTTCAGCAACATACTTCTCACCGTTATAAGTGGCCATCATCACAAGGACGGACGGCTTTCGCGCTATCTCGTTAGTCATGAACGCTCCAGCAATCAATCATGGCACGGTACATATCAGAAAGCGAATCGTTGGGCTCCCAGCCCAACGCCTTGAGCTTAGATGAATCGAGCATGAGGTCAGAGGCCTTCCTGAACGTCGCCTCGCGCTCGGGGTCAAACTCTCTGCGGACCTGCGTACCCTCAGCGCCAAACTGGTCAAGAACCAGCTGCGCCATTTCCCTAATGCTGCAATACGCATCCTCGTTAACAGCGTTATACGCTTCACCCGATTGACCATTAACCAATGCAATCAAAATAGCGCGCACAGAGTCATCGACCGAAAGGTAACCGTTGCGCTTAAGGCCATCACTTAACAAGACGATGTCCTTGCCGTCAATGGCATGACGACCGAAATCGGCAAACACTCGCATGTCGTCGTGATGGACACCCTCGCCAAACGTCTGAGCCAAACGCATAACAACCGAAGGGACACCGTGCTCAGTGGCATACGAAGCACACAGGCACTCGACAAGACGTTTGGCCTCGGGATAGCTGTTGCGAACGACCATGGGGTCCAGTTTACCAAGGTTATCCTCAGTAGCCACACCTTCGACCTCGCCGTAAACCTCCATAGTAGAGAGGAACAGCACCTTCTTCGCATCTACAGAGCAAGCGTACCTCAGTACAGCCTCCCCACCATGAACAATCTGCATAATCGTCGTGGCGGGAGTCTCGAGGAAGCTCTTGCTTGATGTTCCGCAGGCAGCATGGACTACATAATCCACGTGCTCGGAACCCATAAGCTCATCGCCAAGCGACCATTCCAGAACAGAAACGTCACTTCGGTCGCCAAACAGAGCCTGCGCTTTTTTATTATTTCGAACGGGCAGAACCACGTTGATGCCGGCATCAACGTGATCGTTTCTAGAGAGCAGAGTCCTCACAACCTGCGAACCAATTAACCCCGTTGATCCTGTCACCAAAACGGTCTTACCGTCCAGCTCAGCCCAGGGAAGATCGACCTCGGCGGCAATCTTCGCAGCTCGATCAAACAAATACTCATCTACAGCGGCCATAGCTGCTCCATTTCCTTGTAGTCAACAAACCCCTTAAACGCAAAGAAATCGCGCTGCGTGGTCACCTTAATATTGTCCGCAGGTCCCTCAACCGTATGGGCCTTGTGGCCATAATGAGCCATAAGCGAGATTGAATCGATGAAATCATGTCTGCCCTCCTTGCGTGCGCGGAGGTGCTCGGCATAAATATCATTAAACTTGAAGCCCTGGGGAGCACGCGCGAGCTTGCAACGCGAACGGTCGACGACACGTTCTACCACGCCATTCTCCTCCTCGATAATCGTTTCAGGCGAAGAGGCAACCGTTGCGGTAGAACCATACTGGGAAACGGAATCGATGCACGCAGAGATAGTCTGCTCATCAATAAGTGGCCGAACGCCGTCGTGAATCAAAACAATAGAATCCTTATCCGTTACGCCAAGCCGTTTAAGCTCAGAAAGACCATTAAAGATGGAATCCTGACCCGTCTTGCCACCTGGAACAATCGACAAGACCTTGGAGTAATGAGCGTCCTCGACAATTTCGCGCATATGGTCCATACCTGAGGCAACACAAACGACAACGACACCTGCAACCATAGGATGCTTTTCAAAATGGTCGATGGTATGAGCGATAATAGACTTTCCGCCCAACTCCAAAAACTGCTTGGGAACTTTAGCGCCACGCATACGTGACCCAACGCCACCAGCAAAAATTACCGCATAGCACTTTAAATCATTGCATGCCATTAGTTATAGCCTTTCAAATATCATCGGGAAAATAAGTAGCACAGACCGACAGCGGTCGTATTTACATAATTTTAGTCTCCAGACAGGAGATTGGTCACATAAGCAAAAGAAGCGCATTCTTTGCAAGAAGTGATTCGACCCATATTCAAACCCATAAACCCCAACATGCAACGCGAGAGGACAGAAGCCTCACTCCTCAAATAAATCCATACGCAATTGAATCACAATGACACTATATAAGGCATCAGTGACGCAATTATGATGCTGGTAGAATTAAAGGTACTGCCTGTAATTAGCTCTTCTTATTATGTAAATCGACCTTACAAGAACTCATCACAACTAGAATCGAATCAAATAAGTATTATTTAATTTATAAACAGTTCGCATGACCTAAGCAGAGAGACGATAATGAAAGTTGTGCATGTTTCTTCTTCTGGAAAACTCGATGGGGGAGCTGAACTATGCCTTGTCGACCTTATTAAGTATGAAATTGAGAACGGAATCAACCCTTACGTTCTCCTTCCCTATAAGGGCGAATTACAGGAAAAGCTAAATTCAATGGGAGTCGAGACCGACATCATTCATTATTTACCTTGGCGGCATCATCGCTCAGAACCAAAACTAAAATCCTCAGCTATTTTCCTGATTAAGATCGTCATTAATTTAATTCAAGAAGTACATATCTATCATTTTCTCCGGAAGCATAAAGTTGATTTAGTCCACATAAATACAACTGCCGTATATGCAGGGTCCATTTCTGCTCACATTCTCAATATTCCACTTATATGGCACTTGCGCGAATTCAACGGCCAACCAACCTCTTATGACTTCTATTGCAAGAGTTTTTCTTATTGGCTGCTTTCTAACGCAAGCAAGTGCATAGCAGTCTCTAAAGTAATAGATAACTTTTATTCAGAGCATCTGAACAACTCAATTGTTATTTACGATTCAATGGAGGAACCTAGGCACGAGCGACAAAGCGACTTGTTTTCTACAGATATAACAAGAATAATCCTTATCGGAAACAAAAAGCCCGACAAGGGACAAATGGACGCAATAAAGGCCTTGTCTCAATTAAGAGATCTTCCAATTCATTTAACATTAATTGGCAAAGACCTGGACGAAGCCTATGTTGCCGAAATGCACGACTATACTCAGAAACATTCCCTAGCTAATCTACTTACAGACAATTCATTTGACTCGGAAGCCAAATATAAACTACTCGAATCTGATATTGCATTAAACTGTTCTCGATCAGAGTCATTTGGAAGAACCACCGTTGAGGCACTGATGTCAGGCTGTTTAGTAATTGGGAATAACAACAGCTGCACCGCAGAGCTTCTCGCCAACGGAAGGGGACTTCTCTACGAAGGTTCCGAAGACCTTTCGGTCAAAATTCGCTGGGCAATAAATCATCCGGCAGAATCAAAAGATATAGCAAAAAAAGGTGCAGAGTTTGGAGTCGGCTCCTTTCAGACCGGTAATAAAAATATCGTCAATCTGTTTAAGTCAATGCTTTAGCTCAAACGTGGACGCAATAATTGGTTGCATTGAGCGGCCATTATTTATAATGCAGCATTTAGGCGTAGACTAGGGCATTGTGGCGCCGCTCACAACCCTTGTGCGCCATTCAGCAATTCGATGGTTACCCATCCATCAAAACCAAGAAAGAAATGAGCAATTCTTAACATGCCAATTAGAGAATTACCCAAAGGAGTGAAAATGACCCGAAATAAGATAATGCTCGTCTTCGGCACCCGCCCGGAGGCCATCAAGATGTGCCCGCTTGTCAACGAGCTTAGGGCGCGCAGAGATGAGTTCGAGACCGTCGTGACAGTGACAGGCCAGCACCGCGAGATGCTCGACCAGGTCCTTCGAGTTTTCGACGTGACTCCCGACCACGACCTTGCGATCATGAAGCCGGGCCAGACGCTGTTCGACGTTACGTGCGACGTGCTGGTCAAGCTCAAGGCCGTTCTCGAGGACGAGAGGCCCGACGTCGTTCTGGTTCACGGCGACACCACGACCAGCTTCGCCGCTGCGCTCGCATGCTTCTACCTGCAGATCCCCGTGGGGCATGTCGAGGCCGGCCTGCGCACGCACGACATCTACAGCCCCTGGCCGGAGGAGTTCAACCGCCAGGCGGTCGACATCGTGAGCGAGTACTATTTCGCCCCCACGGAGGCGAGCAAGCAGAACCTGCTCGGTGAGGGCAAGCCTGAGTCCAGGATCTGGGTCACCGGCAACACCGGAATCGACGCGCTTCGCACCACCGTGCGCGAGGGCTATACTCATCCCGAGCTCGAGTGGGCTGAGGGCTCCCGCCTCATCCTCATCACGGCCCACCGCCGCGAGAACCTTGGCGAGCCCATGCACCGCATGTTCCGCGCCATCCGCCGCGTGATGGAGGAGCACCCCGACACCAAGGCGATCTACCCCATCCACATGAACCCGCTCGTCCGCAAGGCGGCGCACGAGGAGCTCGACGGCTTCGACCGTCTGCACATCATCGACCCGCTCGAGGTGCTCGACTTCCATAACTTCATGGCCGCGAGCCACCTCATCCTCACCGACTCGGGCGGCATCCAGGAGGAGGCGCCTAGCCTGGGCAAGCCGGTGCTCGTCATGCGCGACACCACCGAGCGCCCAGAGGGCGTGGCCGCCGGCACACTGAAGCTCGTCGGCACCGAAGAGGATGTTATCTACCGTGAGTTCAGCCGCCTACTCTCCGATCAGGCCGAGTACGAGGCCATGAGTCATGCGTCGAATCCCTACGGCGACGGGCATGCGAGCGAGCGCATCGCGGGCGTTCTAGGACTTCAATAGCGGTCGGACGTAAATATGATTGGTCAATTAGTGCGATCCACATGCTTGCATATGCTCTATTGTGGCATCCCATCTCTGCCAGCTTTATGAACTGCCCACTGCATGGATTTTAAATATCGGCGTTCAAGTTTTTCTCATGATATCGGGAGGGCTTTATAGATTGGCGCCCTGATTTCAGCGACATCCGAAACTGGGACTCCAAATCGAGTAAGGCGAGCATATTGAGCAGAGAATCCGCGTCCTTAACACTGCTGAATGGGTGTTTGCACTTGAGAACTTCGGATCGCTGGGCAGGTCGCCCGCAAATACAGCGCACACGACCTGCCCATGGTCAACGATTAGCTACTCGACAAACTTCATTCGAAGTTCAGACCGATACTAATGGAGCAGACGAATGCAAAAAACACTACGGCCCATATCGGCGCTGGTGCTCAGGCGCAATAACGGCAGTGTCATATCGCATATTCAACAGTGCTCAAGCGAGCAAATACCCAGCCTCGCGATTTGTGGACGCCACAATCAAGATGCCTATCTAGTAAAAGCACGCTTAGTCATAGAACTTAAGAGTTGTTTCATATATAAATATGATTCTGTTTTCCTGAACACAATCCAAAAATAAAAATTTATCGCCGCGACAGCAATTACCAATCTAATTACAAAACCCAACAGCGAATCTGGAATATATGAAAACAAGATATGAAGCCCGATTGCGGGCATAAGCGAAACAAAAAACCAACCTAAATAGCATTTAAAATAATCAACACAACTACAGTGGAATAAATATTTGTACAAAACAACGCCCTCACGCCAAGCACTTGTAAAGAGCGTGCTAAGAAAAGTGCCGATGAAAACGCCAGCAATACCAACATGAATGACGGCATAGACGGAAATAACTAGATTCAAAACAGCCTGAATTAAAGGTCTGATTTTATCTTTAACAAACAAGCCAGAAGCATTTACGAACCCAACGTTAATAATTCTTGAAGAATTCCAGAAAAAATGCAGGGAAAGAATCGTAACGACAGCCTGATCCAATAAGTATTTATCCCCGATCCAAATCTTAATAAAAGGATTAATCAACAGATAAAAACACAAAGCGCAAAATGACGCAGCCCAGATATTAATAAATCGAAGACGTTGATACAACTTAAGTTTTTCAGAATCCCCCGCATCTATCAAGGCATTTCCAATTGTCGGAACAAAGCTACCGAAAACCTTATTTAAAAACAAATCTAATGCAGATGAAATCAGCTGATAATTTGAATATAAACCGACTGTCCCCACGCCAATAAAAGAAGAGAGAATAATGCTGTCAGTGCTGTTTAGAACAACTCCTCCGATTTTGTGACACATTAATGCGCCAGTCTCTTTAAAAATGCGAATCTTATTAGCGTTGCTAAGCCTTGCATCCCTGAACGCAATAATGTCTGGATATTGCCTAGCGCTATAGCAAGACAGGCCAAAGTTGTAAACAAGGGAAATTAAAATTCCAGCAGTAAGAACAAAAGTGTAATTTGCAGTAGCTATCAGTAATAAAATTTTAATTACATTTAAACATATATTATAGATAGAGTTAGCGGCGGAAATTACATAACCCTTTTGATCGGCATTGAGTAGCGATTGCCTGTAGACGCACAGGTAACTCGTTACACTTTGAAATACGAAAAGCCAATAGATTACGCTAAGATTTACATCATCCGGAATATTACCGGGATCAGCGATAACAGAATCGATAAACGGAAAAAAACAAGCTCCAAGAAGCAGAGTAATTAAAGCAATTGCTCGGTAGACACTTTTATAGAAATTGAGCAGCTTTGCGCATTCCTCATCATCGCATTCTTTAATTGGCTTATACATATTAAATGCAATAACCGAGCCGATACCAAGCTCGGTCAGGGAAAACACCTGCAATATGTTTGTAAATAGCGCCGATATTCCCAAATAGTTGGCATTCAGTACATACAAAAATACTGTTCGAAATATAAACGCACCAACATAAGATGCGAGTTGTTCACCCACCCCAGTCAATGAGGCGAGGAGAGCATTTTTGATTCTAGAATTTTTGTTTGCCATCTATATAAACTCATCCTTTATTTCTTCTGAAAACCTTGCGATGGATGACCTTTAAATAATGCTTCATCAGTTCCACATTGTGATACCTATTCAGAATCCTTTTTTGCATCTTAACGAGGCCTGGATTACGCTGAAAGAGAAAGGATGCACCGGTCTTGGTTAACTCAACGATAGCGGATTCCATTTTCCTTAAATTGCTGACATTCATTGAGAGAGATCCGCTAGCCTGCCCAAAATGCATAGCAAGAGAGCTATCCGAACCCCAAACTCTTTTATTGTCATATGGATGGGGTGGGACAAAAGTTGACAACCCGTATTGCAAGGCCTTAGCAGAAAGAGTCATGTCTTCCGCTGCAACTTTATACTGTTGCAATTGCTCGGTATTTTCGAACATATAATCAAGGGCTCTTCTTGGAAGGAACCAAGAGTGACCAACGAAATCAACTTCCATTAGCTGCTCGTTGGGTTCAGCCCAACCGACTCGATAGTATGAACGCTTGTCAATCGGATAACCACTTGAATTCTCGAGCACTATTCCAATCGTGCCGTAAATTCCCTCGTGTTGCATCATTTCAAAATGACAGCTTTCCAGCCAACAATCCCCTGGAATAGTATCATCGTCAAAGAGGCATACATATTTTGATTTGCATTCTCTTGCATAATCAAATCGGCCCCAAACTCCCCTATTGCATTTCGCAATGCAGCAATCATCAAATGACGACAAAAACTCATCATTCAAATCAATGGAGTAGAAACCGTCAATGGCGTCCTTGAAAAGCCTGATCTCACGTGGCCTTAATGTCTGCTTATCAATTGCCGCTAATTGTTCAGTCAGCGATTCTGGTTTCTTATATGTAGTCAAAACAACGGACACATCAAAATCCGCTGTATTCGGGTCAAACATCCAACAGTTTCGTTTTGAATAAACAGTGCCCGGCTTTGAATATGGCCTAGTGTCCGATCCATGAATATAAATATCAATTGAAGAACCAAAATCAATGTAACAGTTATTAGGATTGTGTTTGTAAAGCTCCGCAATTATCGGTTCAGCCATAGGACCCGCCGAAACAACATAAAGCAAATTGTCTCGGCTTCCATATTCAGAAATAATTCTAGATACTATCGATCCACATTCCTCTTCCCAGCAGGAAATACAGTCATCCCCCACCGCGTAATACTTCAGAACATTCAAATTACCAATTCGATTATTTTTTCCAGCATGATTTGCAATCACAATTGCATCTCGAGTTAATGTCAGAAAATCAGACTTGAATGTCTGGTAATTCGAATTCACAAACAAGTTAGCAAAGGTAATTTGCTTACTGGCAATTCGAGTTGAATACCAGTAATATGCAGGTCTATCACAGCACGGACATGATATCCCGTAATACACGTTGTCGTCAGTGAAATTAAGACTCTCTCGGAGCGCAACAGCCAAAGGAGACTCTCCCTCGGAAGACCAGCCTTCCTGCGCTACAACCTTTTCGCCGGTCATAATGGCACGTTCGCCATCCCCATAGCGCAATACCGTTATGTTGTCTCCATTAACAATTCTGGAAAATATCTTTTTATACTCGTTTTGAAGAAAAATCTTATCCATGACGAAACCAATTCACTATCAATTAGTCACCTATAACGGCTTTGACGATTGCATTTAAACTCTCGCCGTATCCAGTTCCAGGAACAGCCCATCGCCCGTTAAGGTCAGTTGTCTTCGGGGCACAACCCCTAGAGACAAAACGAAAACGAGGGTCAACACACGGATTATTCAACGGTTCAGTCGAAGCATACGCCTTCAAATGCTGGACTTGGGCTCTAAGACCTTCCTTAACGTTTGCGAAAGTATAGCCAGGATGTCCGTGACCAGTTGCTCCAATACCACCGAAATTGCATTGGTCTGCTTTTACCAAATTGCCAAATTTGAGATACCCAGTCTCTTTCATCACCTGAGCATATAAGACCTCGGGACAAACCCCTTCAGACACAGCTTCTTCATAGAGGATCTTGCAGAACTCTTTAACCGTAGCAGCCCCTTTATTTTTATAAACAGAGACCGGGTAAGCCTGCTCCCCTACAGTTCTTGCATAATGAGCCGAAGCATCTTCATATGAAGAAAAAGCGGGGGACATGATATAGCCTTCAAAGCTCGTCATGCTTGACCCATCCCGTCCTTCTTTTAATCCATACTTTAGGAAATGAGTATAGTAAGCCTTCAAATCATTACCGAAAGCCTTGCGAAGATCAATATAGCGAGTTTTATAGCCATAAACATCGAACGCCTCGTTGCCGCGGCGGCCCTCGGCCATGCCACACCTGACGAAGTGGCGAAGGATCGCCGCGTCGTCAACAAGAGCGCCGCACTCGCTCTTCTTCGTATATGCGGAGAGCACATCCGGGCTGCTGGCGATATAGTAGCTGAAATCGTAGACCGGGGCGTAGTTCACGCCGTCGAGGGACGTGCGGGCGGCCTCCAGCGAGTCGCAGCCGTTGGCATGGCGTCCCTCGGCCCTGCCGTAACGCAGGTAGTGCCCGTAGAGCTTGGCGGTGTCGGTGCCATAGGCGGAGCGGAGGTCGGGGTACTCGTTGTAGTAGCTGCGGACGTCGAACGCCTCGTTGCCGCGGCGGCCCTCGGCCATGCCATACCTGACGAAGTGGCGCAAGGCCGCATTGTCGTCAACCATGATTACGCCCGCGCCAGTCGTTTTAATAAAGGCCTTCTTAAGATCGCTGTTGTGATCAAGATAGAACTTGAAATCATAAACAGGAGAATAATCGATACCAGCAATAGTGACGACAGCCTCTTTTAGCGAAGAAGTTCCCGTACCATGTCTTCCCTCGCTTTTACCCCACTTCATATAGTGAATATAGTATTTAGAAATATTAGTCCCGTACGCGGCCCTCAGGTCGGGATACTCGTTGTAGTAGCTCTGGACGTCGAACGCCTCGTTGCCTCGGCGGCCCTCCGCCATGCCATAGTTAATAAAATGCTGGAGGGCCTTGTCCTTATCGTTGTTGGCCCATTTAGCGACATCAGGATTATTCTTTAGGTAATAGTCAGCATCAAATACAGCGGAGTAATCCATCCAACTAGAACGCGGGAACTGAGCAATAATCGCATCGGCGTCAGCTTCCCCCAGACGCTTGCAGCCAGCATCGCTAAAGTATTTCCAAACGTCACCCGAGTTAGAAATAAAGCCATGCTCGATCAAGATGCCAGGAATCCCCTGCTCGCGAGCACAGCGAACAACGGCAAATTCGTCACCAACCGTCATCTGAAACACGCCACGATAGGTCAAGCCAAGCGCAGACAAATTATTCATCACTTTTTGGGCAAGCTCGACGGAGGCTTTCGTATAGCTCGTGCCATTGGCCGTAGGCGCGTAAACCTCAGCACCATGCGCCGCAGAACTACCAGAGTTAATATGAAAACTCACAAAAGCTTGTGCACCTTGCTTTACGCATCGCTGAACGCGATACAGAAA
Organism: uncultured Collinsella sp.; assembly: GCA_900540945.1. Lineage (GTDB taxonomy): Bacteria > Actinomycetota > Coriobacteriia > Coriobacteriales > Coriobacteriaceae > Collinsella. The sequence goes on from UQHQ01000007.1 coordinate 40,778, forward strand.
ATCGTTGCTGCCATAAGAACCACTTTGCCCTCGAGACATCACGACCTTAAAACCATATCGCTCCAGCTTGGCCTTACAGGCAACAGCAATCTTCCAAGTAAGATCCGCCTCGCTCTTCCCATTACCTTGGGCGCCGGGATCAACGCCGCCATGACCAGGATCAAGAGCAATAACATACGAACCGTTCACAGCAGTATCGGCAAGAGAGAGAGATTGCTCCCCATTTGAGGCGGTAAGTGCGTCGCCAATCGTGGCAGCCTGAATCGCATTGCCAGAATCATCTGAATAATAAACAGACGAATTAGCACTGCCTTCGGCTAGGCCATCGTCCACAGCGGCATTCGCATCAATGTCGAACGCATATCCACATTGCATCAAATCGACACTGTGCTCCGTGGCATCGCCCTGCAGATGATAGGAGATCGAAATCAAATCATATCCGCACTCGGCATAATCCTTACCGAACTGAAATGCAGCAGCATTGCCACTGACGGCCGTCGCACTAACAGAAAGGGAGTGCCCAGTTGTGGATTCCAATTTAAGAGTCGCATCTGTGAGTGCATCAGAATCGTTAGGGGTGGCAAATGCAATCACCTGGTCCACACCGACTGGAAGCTGCGGATAGGCGATATAGAGATACTGATACGAATCGGTTAAAACGTCGCCGCTCCCATCCGCTACAACGGAAGGGTCATTTTCTTCTGCGACAAGATTGTCAGAGTCGTCCTGATTCTTATTGGAGGGCGAGGAGGCGGGGTCGTTAGTCGAGTTTGAATTGCTCTCAGAATCCGCGACTTCAGCAGTTGAATCCTGCTGTACAGGTTCACCATTGATTGCATAAGCAGTAGCAACCGGCCCAATCAATGGATTAAGTCCAATAACTAACGCTGCAACGGATACAACAAGCAGTTGCAGGTGACGTTTCATGCCAACCCCCATTAAATACAAGTTCAAATGATGCGCATAAATTATATTACAGGCGAAACCCAAGAAAGCTGTTTGCGCCAAGTCCCCATTCCATTCTGGCCAGCGAAGAACCTAAAGGCGCTAAATGTATCGACCCAGAAATCGAAGTCAGCGTCATAGGGACAAAATTCAGCCTAATAATTCATCGCGAGCCAAATCGCAAAATCTACGATAGCGGTCTCTAGAAAATCGCCCAACAACCGCTTTTTTAACATGGCATTAGAATTGAATACAGGATATTCCCCGTTAGCGTGAACTCTTAAAAGGGCTACCTTATCAAGCTTTCAATCAGTTTTACAGTCTTCATATACGAATGCGGGCGATCAAACTGCTCCTCTGCGATTTTACGAGCGGCCTCCCCCATCTGCTTGCGGTGCCATTCGTCTTCGACGAGGGCGGTAACCGCAGCGGCAAGCTTGTCGGGGCTTCCGGGTCGCACGTTAACGCCAAACCCGTCTGACTCGACCTTTGCGCGGAACTCAGCACTCATGCTGGTGTTGACCATGGGTTTGCCCGCCGCCAGATAGTCGCCGATCTTGGTGACGATACTCTGGGCGGCTTTTTCGACCAGCGAGTTTACCGTGATATCAGACCTGCTGAGCCATGCAGCCATCTTGTCATAGGGCAGGTACCCATGAAAGGTCACACCAGCGCCCGTCGATTGAACGACGGCCTTAAGGTTGTCACGTTCGGCTCCATCACCCAGAATCTGAAGCTTGACCTCGGGATGGGTCTTCTGAACCATCCCGATTGCTTTAACAAGAGTCTCCAGGTCGTAGCAAGCGCTCAAGGTGCCGGCATAAGAGACCCAGATCTCTCCCGCCGGTTTATCAATCAAAACGGCGTTCTTGGCCACACCGGCATCAAACTCGGCAAGCTGATTGCCGACGTACACGACTTCATTGGGAATACCCGAACGTGCATCGCGCACACCACGGTCGCGGTACTCCTGCGACGTACCCACAATGGCATCGGCCAGCTGATACGTCGCCTTAGCCTGCTTGTAAAACGGAGCAAAGAAGATGTCCGAAAGGACCGGAACATCCAGAGCAACGCGGAAAGCCTCGGGCCACAGGTCATTAACATCGACAACAAATGGAATGCCGTACTTATGGGCACATTTGCCGATCTCACGCGCAACATCGTTAGGCGGAATCTGGCAGTAGACCAAATCGTACGCATGGTGTTCATCAAAAAACTTAACAACACGTTTTGAAACCACATGGTGGGCCCAAATACGCTGGGGACACATGTTCTTAGGGTAGACAGGCTCTTCAATAAAATGCACAGTAAAGGGATGCATGCTCAGATCGAGGTGCATAATATCTCGCTGCTGCTTATCCCAATGTTGAAAGCCACTGGTAATAAAATCAACGTCGTAGCCCTGCTCACACAGTAGCGTGGCAAGGTAGACGTAACGCGTTGCGCCTTTGACCTCGTGTCCCAGCTTAGCATCTTGCGTATAGATAGCAATGTGTCCCTTAGAAGGCATGCAGCTCCTTTGCATGTAAAATCTACGAACGCTCAGCAGAGCGTCGTTTTAAGGATAGCCCAACGCGAGAAAGCGCAAAACCCAAGCCGGCGGTCTTTAGGGTATATCCAAATTCCCTGATTTGCGATATACGGTAAGCTAGAACGCCAGACCCGCCTACGGATTCACCAGTCAGCTGCGAAAACGCCTGCTTTAGATGCGGGCTCACAGTATCCATAGCACGCACTATTGCCGGATCCATACGGCGGAATGTCTTCTTAAGAAGCACGCAGACATCTCGCTGCTCGAGGCCACCGTTCGCAAGGGCAAGACCAGCATGACGAAATCCCACCGTGTAAAGGGCGCGCCATATTCCCCTATCCGTAACGCCAAGTCGTTCGAGCACGTCGGCCATGTCATTCCAACGCGTTAAGGCAAGGGCGCTGTTAACGCTGGCAGACGATGCCGTGGGCAAATCCTCACGATAACAATACCAAGCCTCATCGGTGTAAGCGATGGTCTTTGCCTGGGCAAGCGTCTCGATAAGAAAGGGATTGTCAACCCAGCCAGCACCTGGGACTTCTTTAAAGCAGATGCCATGCCCAACAAGGAAACTCTTCTTATAGAGTGCGCTCCAAATAGAAGGATGCTTTTGAATCAAGATGGGGGCATCGGCAAGAACAAAAGGCTGGCGCCCCGGCTTAACCCGATGGTAGTAATGGCAGTGGTAAAGATGTTCCCTTGGAGTGTCCGCCATATAGACACGCCAGTATGAGGATTTAACCACGTCGGGATAATCCTGCTTGCAAGCCAGCTGATACAAAGCGGAAAACATGCCGGGTTTAAGGTAATCATCGGGCTCAACAACGGCAACGTATTCGCCCCGCGCCTCGTTAAAACCCCTGTTAACGGTTGCGCCATAGCCTTGGTTTGCTTTATCAATCACCCGAACGCGAGCGTCCCCTGTCGCATGGGCCTCCATAATGGCAAGCGAGCCATCCGTCGAGCCATCGTTGAGCACGATGATCTCGAGCTCCTTCATCGGATCGGCTTCAATAGAGCTGAGACACTGATCGAGAAACTTCTCGGCGTTGTAGCATGGAACCACAACGCTAACGCTCATATCGCTCGTAGACAATCGACACCCCCATAGAACGTTGGATATACCAGTATTTATCCCAGTCGCCAGCACGACCAGACCGTTAGCGATCCGTTCTATAGTAGCGAGAAGCAAACAGAATGGGAAACAGATGCAGCCCGGTTATCGCCTGCCCCTACAGCCGCTGGCACACCGCTGCCACATGACACCCGTCAAACCCGAATCCCCAGCGCATGCGGCCCACACCGGGTCGCGGTACGCGAATCTTGTCGATGCCGTCGCGCTCTATGTCGAGCAGCGCCTGAACGGCCAGCAGCTCTAGGCCCAGCGCGTCCACACCGGAGTCAAACATCATATTGACCGTTATCAGCGGGCGCTCGTCGAGCATGCCGATCGTGTCTGCCACGTCAAACACGGTGCCCGTAGGAAATACCTGGATGTCCCAACGATCCGCGCCACGCTTTCGCCTCGAGGCAGGATTGGCATAGCCCGGCAAGCCAAAGCAGAGCCCCTGCAAGAGCAGGTGATATGGCAGCTGCGCATCTGGGTTGTTCGCACCGATTCCCGCATCTCCCAGGATGCGTTCTAACGCCCGCTTCACCGCATCCTCGTCCCCACGGCACAACCCGTCTCGAAACGCATCGGCGTCTCGAACGTCCTCGGCAGCACGCTCAAACCAATCAATAATCACCAGACGAAAGGCCTGGCGAAGCTCGTTATTGGGCAACCGCAGAGCACGGAGACGACCACCATGCTCCGGCTCCTCAATCAAATCCGTCGTCAGGAAACCGGACAGATACAGCGCCGTCCACAGGCCATCATCAGGCGAGGCCTCTGGCCCCGCAGCGCCCAAACCAAGCGAGACCTCAACGCATCCATGAGCCTCGAGCAAATCGAACAAGACCGAAAGGCGGTCGAGATTCCACCCGGCAACTACCCTACTCAGGCAATCGGCATACCCATACAGATCGGCTCGCACAGGCGCTGTGCAGCCTCGGTCCAGAAAACCGATCACACGCGTCGGACTCAAGCAATAGGCCCTGCCAAACCGATATCCCTCGAGCCATTCACGCGCATCATCCAGGTATTCCTCGCGTCCAGCATGACTCAACAGGGCCTCAACCTCGGCATCCGAAAAGCCGAACCAACGGTCGCACCACGTCGAAAGGGGCGTCGAAAGACGATACGAGCAGCTGCGCGAAGAAAGCGCCGCCTCGGCAGGGTTAGGACGCTCCCCCATCAGACACGTCAACCGTAGCGAATGGCCCGTGGTGGCAATGGCGTCGAACAGCACGCGATCGAGCAGCTCCGCCGGATCGGCGCCGGAAGCGTCCCTCGCGCCCGCACGGCCCAACCACGCCGCGTCGTACCCATCAACGAGCAATACAACCTGCTCATCGCAGGCAATCTCCAACAGCTCGATGAGCACACCAAGCGCCGAGTCAACCTCGGCCTCGCTCGCCACGCCACGCGCAACACGTTCGATGTGACGCACCTTATCTCGTGCTAAATCCGGAGCCTCCAAGAGCGCCAACAAGCGAGCGCACTCGTCCGAAAGAGTATCGCGAACAACATCGGCAACAGCGGCGCCGCGCCTCGCGGCGCCAGAAAAGTCCAGCGATATCACTGGATAGCACGCATACTCATTCCGATAGCGCCCGCCATCCGCACCCCAAATCAGAGTATCGACAAACGAGCTCCGACCGGCGCGACCGACTGCGGGACGCTCCAGAAAAGCCTTGAGCATCGACAAGTTCATGCTCTTGCCAAAACCCTCAGGTCGGCAGCACACCATAACGGACGCATCGCAATCCAGCATATCGGCAATAAACATGGTCTTGTCGACCAGCGTGCAGCAACCAAGAGCCTCCGCATAGTCGTACATGCCGATGGGCAAAACCACATCGTCGGTACAGCCGATTAGACGCACGCCAAAGTCGGCAGCACAACCATTATTTGCCTGTTCAGACATCGCAACGTTCCCCTTAAATCGCAGCATGATGCCAATTGTAATGACCGCCTCGCACGTACTGATGTCGGTACACAAACATATCGGGCAACGGTAGCAACATGGGGTGTGAGGGGGCATAACTAATCGTTGCACAACAAAACGGGGCCCGATGCATTCGCACCGGGCCCCGTCCCAACTCTTTAGCTATCTGACAACCGAGGGGCTACTCCTCAGAACCGTCCTCACCAGCAGTCTTATTCTGCTGATCGAGCTTATGCTTGCCACTCACAATAGACGTGGCACCCAGCGTGGCCAAGCTTGCACTGGCAAGGCTCGCCATAACGATGAGGTCGCCCGTCTTGGGCATGTTACCGCCCGAAGACTTGGTCGTGGTCGTGGTGGTCACCGTTTTAGAGCCATTTTGCTCCTGGTTCTGGTTGTCGGTCTTGCCCTTTTCCTCGTCCTTCTTCTGAGCGGACTTCTCGCCCTTTTCCTCAGAGCTAGTACTCTTATCGGACTCGGTCTTCTCGGAATCATCGTCCTTGGAGTCGCCCTTTGCGGCCTCGGCCTTTTCCGTGGAAGTCTGATCAGAATTGTTCTTGTCAGGAGACAAGCTGCTTGCGCCAGCCATCAGCGAGGAACCAAACGTGTAGCCAAGCTGCACAACGAAAGAGGGCTTCTTGTCCGTCGAAATAACCGGCGCGTCCGGCGCCTTATTCGAGTCGTCCTTGGAAGCACCGGAATCAGAAGCGGCGTCAGAGTTAGAGTCATTGCTAGAACCAGTATCGGCGGAAGAATCGCTCGAGCCAGTGGAAGAGTCAGAGGAACCAGCGTCGGTCGAACCAGAGGCGGCACTGCCCGTATTGCCGGCAGAACTTGAAGACGAATCGCCCGCAGCAGAGCCGTTCGAATCGGAGCCGCTCGAGGAAGAGCCGTCGTTGGTAGTGCCACCAGCAGAGCCATCGCCGTCAGTATCGGTCGAGGGCGCATCCGTATCATTATCGTCGCCCGCACCGTCATCGGTACCAGGCGTCGGTGCGGCGGGAGCAGCAGGCGCCATGCTCGGACCAGGCGCCGGCGTGGGCTCGGGCTGCACGGGCTCCACAGGCGTTGCCGCGGAAGCCTCGTCCTCGGCGATATAGACGAGGCAATCCTTGAGCTCATTGCGGTAGCGGTTCTTCCAGCCCTCGTGGTACTGGGGCTGGCTTGCATACTTGGTCGCCACATTATTGACCACGCTGTTGGAAAGCGCCGTCACAAACTCGCGGTCGGTCATACTGTTAGAAAGGTTTGCCCAGCGGAAAAAGTCCTGGCAGCCACCGGTGCCGCACATATTGGTGATACTCCACACCATACCCTTGACGCAGTCGGCACGGCCGGAAATGTCAATACCAAGGGCGCTCTTGAGCCACGCCTCGGTCACCGCATAGTACGAGTTATACGCATACGCATCCTGTAGAGCCGAAAACTCAGCAGGGTCGGCGTTATAAGCACCCTGGAAGGCCTCCTGCGCAATACGGCCCAGCTCGGTGAGCTGGCCGTTCGCATACATGGGGTTGTTCACGTTGGAAATCTCGCTGCCGCGATCGATCGCAGCCTTAAGCATGCCGTACTTAACAGAATCGTAGTTGTAGACCTGCTTCATAAACGGAACGAGCGACCAACGACGGTCGAACTGGTAATAACCAAGCGCGTTGTAGCCGTCGCCATACGAAAAGCCCTGGTTATAGTTGCCGTGGCTCTCATATTTGGTGAAGTACTTCATCTCGGCGGTCACGTTGACAAACGAAACACCCTGAACCGACCTCAGCACGCCCGAGAAGGACTGCTGGGTGTAAAGGCCCTTATCGATATCGGTGGCATCCGAGGCAACACCCGGCGTGGGCTCCTCGGCAACAGCAGTCACAGGCGCGGCAACGGCGCCAAACGAAAGCGCCAGCGTCAGGCCCGCGACAATCGCGGAATGCTTGGGCTGCATAAAATCCTCCCTGCATTGGTGTAGTTAAAGTTCAGTTTGCAAAGATAAAAATAAGTATTGCAGCTCGCCCGTTGTTACACAACAACCCCTCGGTAAACGGCAACAACCCTCCGCGAAATCTTAAGGAATTAAACAAACTGGTCGTCGGGAGCCAGCAGAAGCTCGCCGTAACGCTCCATCAACCCGTCCCTCAACTGGCAGAAAGCGGGGATATAGGCGTTCAAGATGCGCTGAATCAAATCTTGAGCGAGCTTATTGTCATAGATATGGACATTCGTATTGCGGTCTCTGAGCATATCTAACCAGGCCGCCTCATCAATAAAGTCGTAGAATCGGTAGGCCTCCTTCAAGATGGCACGAGGAGACCCCGACGCGGCAAGCGTAGCACCCTCATACTCGAGCAGACGCTTAAGGAGCTTCCAGCTCAGTTCAAATTGAAGATTGAACTTATTAATCAATCCACTCTGAACAAAATCATTGTTGAGATCCTGATTGGGCGCATCCTCAAGATTCGCCAAGGCGCTGGCAAAGTTCTCATATTTTTTCATACAGAATCACACCATCCCTGGCAATTTCATCGAGCAATTGCTGCGATAAGGACTCGTCGAGATTGACGACATCTACATCCAAAAGAGTATCAAGACACTCCTCGATCAAATATGAGAAACGGCCGAAATCCCGGCAACCTGCTACGGCGATGTCAATATCGCTCTTGGGCAAATTGTCGCCTCGAGCACGAGAACCAAACAGCACGACCTTCTCGGCGTCACATTCCCGAGCAAAAACTTCGATTTGCTTGTACACTTTGTCGAGAGATGCCATTTGCACCCCTACAGCTTAATGTCAAAGTTGATCTCGGGGACGGCGGCTAGGTCGGCCAACGTCACACCGTCGACGTACTTTTCGATTACGTCGTCCAGACCGCGCCAGAACTTGACGGTCGAGCAAAGATCGCTGCGAGTGCAGCTGTTGTCGATGCCATCGCACGCCACCGGAGCCGTGCTGCCCTCGACGGCACGCAGGATGTCGCCGGCACGCACCTCGGCGGGGTCCTTGGCCATCATGTAGCCGCCACCCTTGCCGCGCACGCTCTTAAGCAGGCCCGCCTTCATGAGCGGACGGACCAGCTGCTCCAAATACTTTTGCGAGATATGCTCGCGGTCGGCGACCTCGCGCAGGGCGATTTTGCCCTCGACGTCACCAAGCGCTGCGATATAGATCATCAGCCGGAGGGCATAGCGGCCCTTAGAAGAAATGAGCATACCTACCCTCTCATCGTTGCCGGGACAAAATACCAGGCTTGTTTGTCCCAAATCTTATGCACGCGGGGCAAACAAGCCTGATTATTATGTCCCACATCTAAAAAGTCGAGTGGATTAGTCGGGTTTTCCCTTGACTAACGCCGAACCCATAGTAACTTTATTCCGAGAAGATTCCTAGGGTTTAGTACACCTATGAGTACACCATATACAGAGAGGGACAGCATGAGCGCAAATCCGCTGCTTTCCATCGAAGGTCTGACTGCCTCCGTGGACGAGAAGACCATCCTACACAACGTCAACCTCAACGTCGCCGCCGGCGAGACCCACGTGCTGATGGGACCCAACGGCGCCGGCAAGTCCACCCTCGGCCACCTGGTCATGGGCGACCCCGTCTATACCGTCAACAACGGCCGCATCGTCTTTGACGGCCAGGACATCACCGAGCTCACCACCGACAAGCGTTCGCGCGCCGGCCTGTTCCTGAGCTTCCAGGCCCCGGTCGAGATCCCGGGCGTGCCGCTGTCGAGCTTTTTGCGCGCCAGCATCGCCGGCCGCCCCGGCCTGGAGATGAAGGGCAAGGAGTTCCGCCGTCGCGTCAAGGAGCTCGCGGCCGAGCTCAACATGGACACTGCCTACCTCAACCGCGAGCTGGGCGTGGGCTTCTCGGGCGGCGAGAAAAAGAAGGTCGAGATGCTCCAGCTTCTGCTGCTGCAGCCCAAGCTCGCCATCCTCGACGAGACCGACTCCGGCCTGGACGTCGACGCCCTGTCCACCGTCAGCCATGGTATGGACGCCTACCGCAAGAGCTGCGACGGCTCCATGCTCATCATCACGCACAACACGCGCATCCTGGAGCACCTGGATGTCGACCGCGTCCACGTTATGGTCAAGGGCCACATCGTGCGCGAGGACGACGCCTCGCTGATCCCCTGGATCGACAAGAACGGTTTTGAGACCTTCGAGCGCGAGGCCGCCGAGCAGCGCGTCCAGGCCGAGGCCGCCGCTGCCGAGCAGCAGGCGTAAAGGGGCGACGCAATGACCAAGAACCGCACCGAGGTCGCGGACATCGACCGCAGCCTCTACGACTTCACCTATGGCGAGGAGGGATTCGAGCGCCTCGACGCCGGCATCACGCCCGACATCGTGCGCGAGATCAGCGCCAAGAAGGACGAGCCGCAGTGGATGCTCGACCTGCGCTTAAAGTCCCTCGAGATCTTCAACCGCTTCCCCGACCCGACGTGGGGCCCCTCCATCGAGGGCCTGGACATGGACAACATCGTCACCTACGTCAAACCCAACACCGACCAAAAGCACGACTGGGAGTCGGTGCCCGACGACATCAAGAGCACCTTTGAGCGCCTGGGCATCCCCGAGGCCGAACGTAGCTACCTGGCGGGCGTCGGCGCGCAGTACGACTCCGAGCTCGTCTACCACAACATGCAGGACACGGCTTCCAAGATGGGTATCGTCTACTCCGGCATCGAGGAGGCCCTGCACGATCCGCAGTGGGAGCCGCTCATCCACGAGAAGTTTATGACGCTCATCCCGCCCACCGACCACAAGTTTGCGGCCCTGCACGGTGCCGTGTGGTCGGGCGGCTCGTTTGTCTACGTGCCCAAGGGCACCAAGCTCGATTTTCCGCTGCAGAGCTACTTCCGCCTCAACGCCAAGGGCGCCGGCCAGTTTGAGCACACGCTCATCATCGTCGAGGACGATGCCGACCTACACTTTATTGAGGGCTGCTCCGCGCCCAAGTACAACGTGGCCAACCTCCACGCAGGCGCTGTCGAGCTGTTTGTGGGCAAGCGCGCGCATCTGCGCTACTCGACTATCGAGAACTGGTCCAAGAACATGTACAACCTCAACACCAAACGTGCGCGCGTGGACGAGGACGGCGATATCGAGTGGATCAGCGGCTCCTTCGGCAGCCATGTGGGTTATCTCTACCCCATGAGCGTGCTCAACGGCCGTCGCGCCCGCTCGAGCTTTACCGGCATTACCTTTGCCGGCGCCGGCCAGAACCTCGATACCGGCTGCAAGGTCGTGCTCAACGCGCCCGACACCTCTGCGACCGTCGAGACCAAGGGTATCTCCAAGAGCGGCGGTATCCAGACCTTCCGCAGCTCCATCGTGGCCACGCCTAAGGCCGAAGGTTCCAAGGCAACCGTGAGCTGCCAGTCGCTGATGCTCGACGACCAAAGCCGCTCCGATACCATCCCCGCCATGGACATCCGCGCCAAGAATGTCGACATCGGCCACGAGGCCACCATCGGCCGCATCGGCGACGATAAGGTGTTCTACCTGATGAGCCGCGGCATCTCGGAGGAAGAGGCCCGCACCATGATCGTCAACGGCTTTGCCAACCCGGTCTCCAAGGAGTTGCCGCTGGAGTACGCCGTCGAGATGAACAACCTGATCAAGCTCGAGATGGAAGGAGCGATCGGATAATGAAACAGGAAACCAACACCGCTGCCACCACGCTCGAGCAGGTTAATGCGATGCCTGCCGCCACTTGGGGTTGGCTGCGTATGAACCAGACCAAGCTTGAGCTTTCGGACGAGCTTGCCGCCGCTCCCGCCGAGGCCGTTGAGATCGAGGGGCTGGACGAGCAGTTTGCCGGCTCGGCCGACGCCTTCGACGCCGCCATGGATGCCATGGCCGAGCGCTTCCCCGAGCGCCGCGCCTCCGCCCCCGGCGACGCCGCCGATCGTGCCCGCATCACGCCCGAGACCGAGCTCGACGTGCCCGCCACCTCTGTCTACCAGGCCGGCGCCATCAAGCTCGAGGAGGAGCTCTCCCCTGCCGAGGCCTTCGAGACCGGCATGGGTGAGGCCGCCTATACCTACCTGGCCGAGCACGCCACCAAGCACATCGTCATCGATGTGCCCGCGTACCAGCACGCCACGGCCACTGTGCGCGTGAATGGCGTCGACGCAGCCGCTGCGATTGCCGCCATCGACGTCGTCGCCCGTCCGCAGGCAACGCTCGACCTCGCTCTAGCCCTAGACTCCCCCGTCAACGGCCAAGGCGTCGTGGGCTCCGTGCTGCGGGTGTGCGCTCACGAGTACGCCACTGTCAACGTAACCTGCACGCAGACGCTCGATGACAGCTGGATCGCGCTCGACGACACCGGTCTGTTCCTGGACGAGGGCGCGCGCGTCAACGTGCAGCACACCGTCCTGGGTGCCGGTGCCAGCGCCACCGGCCTTGCCGGCGACCTGCTGGGCGACACCGCCAAGGTGACCATCGATACCGATTACCTGGGTGCCCGCGAACAAGTTCGCGACTTTAACTACGAGCTGCGCCACCGCGGCCGCAAGACCGAGTGCGAGATCGACGCCAACGGCGTGCTGACCGGTACGTCCAAGAAGGTCTACCGCGGCACCATCGACCTCGTGCACGGCTGCAAGGGTGCCGTCGGCACCGAGCGCGAAACCGTGCTCTTGGCCAACAAGGGCGTCGACAACAAGACCGTTCCCGTCATCCTCTGCGACGAGGACGACGTCGCCGGCAACCACGGCGCCACCATCGGTCACGTCCGTGACGAGCAGCTGTTCTATCTCGCCTGCCGCGGCCTTGACCAAAACGCCGCCGAGGACCTGTTCATCCGCGCCAAGCTGGAGGACGCCGCGCTTTCCGCCACTGACGAGCGCACCCGCGCTGCCGTCGTCCGCTTGGGCAATAACCTGATCGACAACTTTGAGGAGGAGCTCGCATGATCGACACCGAGCACGTTAAATGCGACACCTGTACCGCACCGGAGCCTATGGAGCTCGACGCCAGCGACGAGGCCTCGCGCGGCTGGCCTACCGTCGACATCGAGACCAACCCCTACAAGGCGCAGTTCCCGCTGTTCCAGCAGCACCCCGAGATCGCCTTCCTCGATAGCGCCGCCACCGCGCAGCGTCCCGCCTGCGTGCTCGACGCCGAGCGCGACTTCTACCGGCGCATGAACGCCAACCCCCTGCGTGGCCTGTACTCGCTGTCCGTCGAGGCCACCGAGGCCATCGCGAAGGTGCGCCAGCAGATCGCCGACCTCATCGGCGCCCCCCAGGCCAACGAGGTCGTCTTCACCCGCAACACGAGCGAGTCGCTCAACCTGGTCGCCAAGAGCTTTGCGCCCACGGTCCTCGAGCCGGGCGACGAGGTCGTCATCACCATCATGGAGCACCACTCTAACCTGATCCCGTGGCAGCAGGTCTGCCGCGAGACCGGCGCCAAGCTCGTCTACCTCTACCCCACCAAGACCGGTCAGCTCACGACCGAGGAGGTTCTGTCCAAGGTGGGCCCCAAGACCAAGATCTTGGCTGTGGGTCAGGTCTCTAACGTCCTGGGCGTCGAGAACCCGGTCAAGAATCTCGGCAAGCTCGTGCACAAGTACGGCGGCTATCTGGTCGTCGACGGCGCGCAGTCGCTGCCGCACATGCCGGTCGATGTGGCCGATCTGGGCGCCGACTTCTTTGCCTTTAGCGCGCACAAGGCCATGGGCCCCATGGGCATCGGCGTGCTGTGGGGCAAGATGGACCTGCTCAACGCCATGCCGCCCATGCTCACCGGCGGCGAGATGATCGACTCGGTCACCGAGCAGGACGCCGTCTGGGCGCCCGTCCCCGAGAAATTCGAGGCCGGCACGCAGGACGCCGCCGGCATCTTCGCCACGGGCGCGGCGCTTGACTACCTGGTCAACACGGTAGGCTACGAAAACATCCAGACCCGTGAGAAGGCACTCGTCCACTACCTGATGGGCGAGCTCATGCAGCTCGACTTTGTCCAGATCATCGGCTCCATCTATTGGGACAACCACCACGGCGTCGTCAGCTTTAACGTCAAGGGCATCCACCCGCACGATGTCGCGAGCATCATGGACATGGACGGCGTTTGCATCCGCGCCGGTCACCACTGCGCGCAGCCTCTGCTCACCTGGCTGGGCGTCGAGAACCTTGCCTGCTGCCGCGCCAGCGTGGCCTTCTACAACGACAAGGCCGATATCGACAAGTTCATCGCCGGCCTGCATCACGTTTGGAGCACGTTCAATGGGTAATCTGTACACCTCTACCACGTTTATGGAGCACAACTCGCACCCCGACTACAAGTACGAGATGGATGCCCCCACGCACGAGCACGACGGCATCAACCCCAGCTGCGGCGATGAACTCACCTTGCAGCTGCGTGTCGAGAACGATGTAATCGAGGAGGCCTCGTTTACCGGGCACGGCTGCGCCATCAGCCAGGCCAGCGCCGACATCATGGCCGACCTCATCACCGGCGAGACGGTCGAGGAGGCTCGTCGTCTGGCAGGGCTTTTCCTCGCCATGATCCGTGGCGAGCAGCTTTCCGAGGAAGACCTGGAAGACCTGGACGAGGCCGCCCAGCTCCAGGACATCTCGCACATGCCCGCCCGCGTCAAATGCGCCGAGTTAGCCTGGCGCACCCTCGACGGCATGCTCGAAGGGTAAACTAGCCAGTAGCGGATGCCCCAGATCAAAGGGTTTGATTGCCGAGCCGCGCAATACGGGCGGCTCGGCTTTTTCATAACGCCTCGGACACACAAAGTTCGCGCGTCCGGCGCTCGCCCTGTCATTTACCGAACAGCCAGCCGCAAACACGGACGTTTTCCACAGTGCCAACGGCTAGCGACAGAGCCACGGGCACCCCAAGCAACGCCCCATGCCCCGTCCTGCTGGGCTCCGGTTCGCTTCGCGCCCGCCACAGACGGGTCCCATAGGGTACGGCGTGCATTTTTGCGAGTTTTCAGCACGCCAAGTTGCGTGTATACGCATTGAAAGCGTTAATCAACGTCTCCAGGCACCCTTTTATATCGTTTTAGAACAAGCATAGTGGTCTCAGGGGTCACAAGCATGCGCTTTGGAGGCACATCGGCAGGCATAAATGGCTTCGGGACCCATATATTTCAAGATTACGGCGGTGCCGACAGCACCACGATGCTGAAAACTCCGCTTTTTGCACGGTGTGGACGGGGGTAGGCGCGGGTAAAACCGGACTGAGCCGTATTTTTATGCAAGACGGCAATCGTTCTATGCATATCAAGAAGTGCAGTCAGCGTATCAAGCATTTAGAACGCAGGTTGCGGCGCATGAACGACCCCAGCCGCGGTGCACAGGCAGCCCTACATCACGTTTCCGCCAGCCCGCATCGCCGTCCCCGTGCGGGTCCGCACAATACGAGAAACCGTACTTTTGCCAATCCCGGTATAGTGCTCAATCTGACGCACCGTAAATCCGGCATCGCGCAATCCAACGATAACGGCATCGCGCCGCGCCGGCGGTGCGGCTTTAACCCCGTGGAGCGGAGCCCCGAGGCTCTTCGCCAACCTGTCGGCAAAGGCGTGGCGTTCCCACTCCGTCTCTTTCATATCGCACAGCACCGGTTCGCCGCCGTCGGGCATCGCTAGCGAATAGGCAATAAAGCCCTCGGCAGAACCAAAAAGTTCAAGTACACAAGAAGGATCGGAAAATCCCCTCGTGACATCGGCCGCGTCGCTGTCGTAAGCGCGCAGATGCTCCGCAAAGCTGCTCCAGGGATAACGCTCGATTAGGCTAATGCCCTCCTCCTGCGGATCGGCGTGTACGGAGCGAATAGCCTCCATCACCTGCCAGTCGGTATCGAGCGAGCGGCGCTCAAAACGCTCACGAAATAGGCAGCCCGCGCGCCCAGCGCGCTTATTGAACCGACGAGCATACGTCAACAGCAGCCGCTGCATAGCAGCGCTCATTTCGTCCTCGTAATCCAAAAGCACCAGATCCACGTAGTCGCTCATGAGACACCAGGCCACAATCGTCACCTGGGCATCGCGGCAGCAGTCGCGCATCAGTTCCAAAAACTCCCACCGGTCCTCGTCGCTCTCAAAGATCAACTGCCCGCCCATACCGCGGGCACAAACATGGTAAAAACCGGTGATCGTTTTCCAAACGCGCTGCATGGCGCTCCCTTCGCCGGGATCTGCTTACCATCCAATACATCACGATTGAAACGTGCCATCAAAACATTCACGCAAAATGGCACCCGTCGACGGTAAAAGGCGGCAATCCGATGGCGAACGGCAATATAGCCACAGGTCAGGCAACGCAGCCTTGCCAAAAGCTTGACCACAACCGAGCCCCTTCAACGGACCGCACAACCACAAACAGTTTAGTTAAATCGTTTCAATTGAAAGTTCCGCGCTTCTCGCTACGAAAACTGAGCCGTTCGCCGAATATTCCGTGCATTTCGCGGTATTATAGGGGCTGCATGTCATGTCCCTTTCGAAGGGTCGCCCGGCAATCGCCAGCCACGACCCCCAGACGGGACGCCAACACGATAGAGAGGAGAGGCATGCAGTACTCACAGGAAGTGGAGAACATGTGCCCCGTTGCCAAGGGTGCATACCACGGCCCCGCACCCATCCCCGAGGAGGGCAAGTGGGTCCAGGCTAAGGAGATTTCCGACATCTCCGGTCTTACGCACGGTGTGGGTTGGTGCGCACCTCAGCAGGGCGCCTGCAAGCTCACGCTGAACGTCAAGGACGGCATCATCGAGGAGGCCCTCGTTGAGACCATCGGCTGCTCGGGCATGACCCACTCTGCCGCCATGGCTTCCGAGATCCTTCCCGGTAAGACCATCCTCGAGGCCCTCAACACCGACCTCGTCTGCGACGCCATCAACGTTGCTATGCGCGAGATCTTCCTGCAGATCGTTTACGGCCGCAGCCAGACCGCGTTCTCCGAGGGCGGCCTGCCCGTGGGCGCCTCCCTCGACGACCTCGGCAAGGGCCTTCGCTCTCAGGTCGGCACCATGTTCGGCACCAAGGCCAAGGGCGCTCGTTACCTCGAGCTCGCTCAGGGCTACGTCACCCGCATGGCTCTCAACGACAAGAACGAGATCATCGCGTTCGAGTTCCTGAACCTCGGTAAGTTCACCGACGCCGTCAAGGCCGGCAAGACCCCCGAGGAGGCCATCGCTGGCGCTATGGGCCACTATGGTCAGTGGGAGAACGCTGCCAAGTACATCGACCCGCGCACCGACGAGGAGACTCACTCCGTCGCCAGCGTGTTCCCGGTTCACGAGTAGAAAGGGAGGGAAATAACTATGACTGTTACGTTCGAAGGTTACGAGCGCCGCGCTGACAAGATCAACAAGTGCCTCGCCGACAACGGCATCGCCTCCCTCGAGGAAGCTCTGCAGATCTGCACCGACAAGGGCTTCAACCCGCGTGAGATCGTCAACAACACCCAGTCCATCGCCTTCCAGAACGCCGAGTGGGCCTACACCCTCGGCTGCGCTCTCGCTGTCAAGCGTGGCGCCAAGACTGCTTCTGAGGCTGCCGCCATCATCGGCGAGGGCATCCAGGCCTTCACCGTTCCCGGCTCCGTCGCCGAGGACCGCAAGGTCGGTCTGGGTCACGGTAACCTGGGCGCCATGCTGCTCTCCGACGACACCGAGTGCTTCGCCTTCCTGGCTGGCCATGAGTCCTTCGCTGCCGCTGAGGGCGCTATCGGCCTGGCTCTGAACGCCAACAAGGCTCGTAAGAAGCCGCTGCGCGTTATCCTCAACGGTCTGGGCAAGGACGCCGCTCAGATCATCGCCCGCATCAACGGCTTCACCTACGTGAAGACCCAGTTCGACTACTTCACGGGCGAGCTCAAGGTCGTCGAGACCATCCCCTACTCCGATGGTCCCCGCGCCGCCGTCAACTGCTACGGCGCCGACGACGTCCGCGAGGGCGTTGCCATCATGTGGCACGAGAACGTCGACATCTCGATCACCGGCAACTCCACCAACCCGACGCGCTTCCAGCACCCCGTCGCTGGCACCTACAAGAAGGAGCGCCTCGAGGCTGGCAAGAAGTACTTCTCCGTCGCTTCTGGTGGCGGCACTGGCCGTACCCTGCACCCGGACAACATGGGCGCCGGCCCTGCCTCTTACGGCATGACCGACACTATGGGCCGTATGCACTCCGACGCCCAGTTCGCCGGTTCTTCCTCCGTGCCTGCGCACGTCGACATGATGGGTCTCATCGGCATGGGCAACAACCCCATGGTCGGTGCCACCGTCGCCTGCGCTGTCGCCGTCGAGGAGGCCCTCAAGGCCTAATCGCGTCAGCGCGATGCTCATGTAGTTGAGCTTTAGAGCCGCTACCCACCCGGGTAGCGGCTCTTTTTTGTCGCCACAAAGCGTTCGAGAGCCGATATATCAGTTCTGATGGAACATGAAGTGTGAGGAGAAGGAGCCGCCAAGCGCCCCTAACGTCCACGTGCCATATTCGCCCTTTGCCGATTTATCCCATCTTTGCGATACCTTTGCCAATCTCCCGTGCGACAATGCGCGAACGAGAAAGGAATCCCATGGAATCAACTGATGTACTGGTAATCGGATCGGGCATCGCTGGCCTTTGCGCCGCCATAGAAGCAGCAAGCGCGGGTGCGACTGTTGCCATCGCAAGCGCCGGCAAGACCATGAGCGGATCGAGCTTCTTCCCGGGCACCTGGGGCCTCGGGCTTATTGGGCCCGTCGACGAAGACGACGAACAGGACCTTATCGACACCATCCAGGCCGTCGGCGGCGGCGTTGCCGACCCCACGCTCGTCCAGACGTTTGTCCACGGTATCCCCCAAGCGATTGACTGGCTCGAACAGGATCTGGGCGTAGAACTCCAGCGCCCGCAAAGCGCCGAGAGCGCCCAACAAAAGCAATTTATCCCCTGTTTTGACCATAAGACGCGCAATTGGCGCGGCCTGACCCGAAAGCCTCTTGAAGACGCGTGTGCGGCCCAGATCAAGTCTCTTGGCATTCGTCTGCTCCCCCGACACGAGCTTATAGACCTTGTTGAAAGCACAACCGAAAAGATTACCGGCGCCGTGCTCTACAACCAAACAGACGAGCGCATCGTGACCTTTACAGCAAAGGCCACCGTCATCGCTGCGGGCGGCACGGGCGGTCTGTTCGAACGCAGCCTCACTTCGGCCGATGTACTCAGCTCCTCGCAGGCCATCGCGCTGGCGCACGGTGCATCGCTTACTAATATAGAGTTCATGCAGATGATGCCCGGTTTCATTGAACCTAAGCGCAACCTGGTCTTTAACGAAAAGACCTGGCGCTACGTCACGTTTGACCAACCGGTCGACATTGCCAACGAAAAGTTAGACGATCTGCTTGAGCAACGCTCAGGATATGGCCCCTTCACTTCGCGCTTAGCTTCCCGCGCCATCGATCTTGCTGTCGATCAAGCGGGTGCCGAAGGTCTGGCGCTCCACTACGACTTCCCGCGAGAGAATGTCCCCGAGTTCGTGCAGACATTTGCCACTTGGCTACAAGACGAGCATGGTATCGCTCCGAGCGACGAGATGCGTGTGGCGATGTATGCCCACGCGGCCAACGGCGGCATCAAGATCGACAGGACCGCGTACACGGGCGTTGAGGGCCTCTACGCCTGTGGCGAGGCAACAGGCGGCATGCACGGCGCCGACCGCATCGGAGGGCTGTCGAGCGCCAATGGCATCGTATTCGGGCGCATTGCGGGCGCATCAGCGGCTCGAGCAGCACTGGACGCTCCCGAGGCTGACGCACCGGTGGATGTCGCCCTCCCCGAGCATGGCATCGCTACAGCAGTCGCCGAGCGCCTAACCCGCTGCCTCAAACACACAATGAGCACCTACTGCATGATCAACAGGACCGAACCAGGCCTATCCGAGGCGCTTCAAGAGCTTGAAAGCCTACAAGACGAGGCGACGTCGCTGCATAATCCGCACGCCTATGACAGCGAAATCGCTGCCCTCGCCCGCTTACAGTCGCAGATTCAGCTGGCAACGGAGATGGTCAAAGCCATGCGCAAACGGACTGAAAGCCTCGGTTCGCACTATCGAGCAGACTGAATCGATTCACACTTTGAGTTTGATCACAATTTCTCAACATGCATCGAGCCCCGTAAGTATGATTCCCCCAAGGAGAACACGCTTACGGGGCTTGAGCTGTGTTTTCCCTAAGGGAATCACGGTGCAGACAGCTCAGCTCCGCGCCCTTTCGGGTTCGACCCAATGTGAGGTCAACGAAAAAAGCGACCAGCCGAAGCCAGTCGCTTTAACATGCTTTGGTGGGCCGTCAGGGGGTCGAACCCTGGACCTTGGGATTAAGAGTCCCCTGCTCTACCAACTGAGCTAACGACCCAAAGCTAAAGTCCGTTATGGCGGACTTTAGAGGAGATATCGTGTGGTGGGCCGTCAGGGGGTCGAACCCTGGACCTTGGGATTAAGAGTCCCCTGCTCTACCAACTGAGCTAACGACCCGATATCAACACGAAGCAAGAACTGGGGTGGGTAAAGGGACTCGAACCCTCGACCTACGGGACCACAACCCGTCGCTCTAGCCAACTGAGCTACACCCACCGTGTCCTGTGCGCTTCGCGCTCGACTATTATTGCAAGGAACGCCATGCGATGCAAGCCCCAATTTTCAAGAATTTTGAAAAGAGTTTTTCGAGCGCGTTTCGAGCAATTCCCACCCTTTTCATAGGAGTAAACTTGCCCCACTGCAAACCCTCGAAAGGACCGTCATGAAAGAACTCTCCAATCGCACGGCAACATTCACCGATTCAGTCATCCGCCGCATGACACGCATCTCCAATAAGTACGACGCCGTCAACCTCTCGCAGGGCTTCCCTGACTTCGATCCCCCGGCGCAGCTGCTCAACAGCCTGAGCGCCATCGCCAGCGACCCCAAGCCGCTCTATCACCAGTACTCCATCACCTGGGGCTCCCAGGCCATGCGCGAGGCGCTCGCTGCCAAGCAGGAGCACTTTATGGGCATGCCGGTCGACCCCAACCAGAACATCGTGGTCACCTGTGGCTCCACCGAGGCCATGATGGCCGCCATGATGACGGTTACGAACCCCGGCGACAAGGTCGTCATCTTCTCGCCGTTCTACGAGAACTACGGCGCCGACACGATCCTTTCGGGTGCCGAGCCCATCTACGTGCCGCTCAACCCGCCCACGTTCGAATTCGATCGCGAGGTCCTCGAGGCGGCCTTCCGTGACAATGATCCCAAGGCCATCGTCCTGTGCAACCCGTCCAACCCCTGCGGCAAGGTCTTTACGCGCGAGGAGCTCACCTTCATCGCCGACCTGTGCAAAAAGTACGACGCCTACTGCATTACCGACGAGGTATACGAGCACATCGTCTACGCGCCCCACGAGCACGTCTATATGGCCACGCTACCCGGCATGTTCGAGCGAACCATCAGCTGCAGCTCGCTGTCTAAGACGTACTCCATCACCGGTTGGCGCCTGGGCTACACCATTGCCCCGGCCGAGATTACCGAGCGTATCAAGAAGGTCCACGACTTTCTCACCGTGGGTGCCGCCGCTCCCCTGCAGGAAGCCGTTGTCACCGCCCTCAACTTCGACGACAGCTATTACCAGGAGGTCCTCGACCTCTACGCCGCCAAGCGCGACCTGTTCTGCCAGGGGCTCGATAGCATCGGTCTTGTGCATAACGTGCCGCAGGGCGCCTACTACGTCATGATGGACATCTCTGAGTTTGGCTATGACAGCGACCTCGAATTCTGCGAGGATCTCGCGTCTAAGGTGGGCGTGGGCGCCGTGCCCGGCTCGAGCTTCTTCCGCGAGCCCGTCAACCATCTGATTCGTTTCCACTTTGCCAAGCGAGACGAGACGCTCAACGCAGCGCTGGAGAACCTCAAGTCGTTACGTGATAAAATCAAGCCGCGCGGGTAAGGACGGCCCAGCAACTAAAGCAACCAAAGAAGCCTCGCACCGCCCGCCGCGTTGCGAGGCTTCTTTTTATAGCGCTTTCTTAAATGGTTTAGAGCCCTATACTTTAGTCACGGAGCAACTCGTCCCAGTGAGAGGAATACTATGGCAGAACAGCAGCTTATCGGAGCGCTCGAGGCCGGCGGCACCAAGATGGTCTGCGCCACGGGCTATGCAGACGGTACGGTCCTGGAGCGCGAGCAGATCGCGACCACGACCCCGCAGGAGACCGTTGAGGCCGTCAATGCATGGTTTGCCGACAAGGGCATCGCCGCGCTGGGCATCGGCGCCTTTGGCCCCACCGCGGTCAACCCCGCCTCGCCCCAATACGGAAAGATCCTGGAGACGCCCAAAACGGCATGGCGCTACTTCGACCTGCTGGGCACCATCCAAAACGAGCTCAATATTCCCTGCGGCTACGACACCGACGTCAACGTTGCCTGCCTGGGCGAGGTCACCTTTGGTTGCGCCCAGGGCCTCACAGACGTGGTCTACCTGACCATCGGCACCGGTGTGGGCGCCGGCGTGCTCTCGGGCGGCCAGCTCGTGCACGGCATGATGCATCCCGAGGCAGGCCACATCCTGGTCACGCGCGACCCGCGCGACACCATTGGCGAGCACAGCGCCTGCCCCTTCCACGACAACTGCCTCGAGGGCCTCATCGCCGGTCCCGGCGTTAAAAAGCGTTGGGATGGCAAGAGCGCCGGAGACATGGCCGATGACCCGGAGGCCATGGACCTGCTCGCAGGCTATCTGGCACAGGCGCTCATGACCTACACGCTGTGCTACGCACCGCAAAAGATTATCATCGGCGGCGGCGTGGCCGACCACACCCCCATCGTGCCGCTCGCCCGCAAAAAGTGCGCCGAGATGCTCAACGGCTATATCGTCACGCCCGAGGTCAACGACATCGATACCTACATTGTCAACAACAGCCTCGAGGGCAAGCAGGGCATCATGGGCTGCCTGGCCCTGGGCGCCCAGGCGCTCCAGTAAAGGGTGCATCAACGGCGCACGGCGTAGCCAAGCTCGCAAAACGCCCGGACAAAACCGTCACGCCCCGCAGAGGCCCTCAAACGAACAAAGCCGCCTAGGACCAAGCAAAACGTCCTAGGCGGCCTTTTTGGTGTAAATCAGCGACCGTAAGAGATATCGGAGCACGACGCCTGTCGTCGCCCCGCAGCAGTCGATCATCACATCGGTAATCATGCCGGCGCGACCGGGCACAAAAAGCTGGATCGTCTCGTCGATAGAGGGAACAAGCAGCAAGAACACCGCCGTGGGCAGCAACACATCAAACGTGCGCCGGCCTTCGAGGTCAAAGGCGTGCGTCGCCAAGATGCCAAGCACCATGTACTCGGTAAAATGAGCGCACTTGCGCACGACGAAGTTGGTCACCCACTCGTATGGAAGCCCCAGGGCCTGCAAAAAGCCGCGAATGGATTCCATGATCGACAGGCTCAACGAACCAGACCCCGTACCGGGAACCAGCGAATTGCCCCAAATGACGAGCACCATGGCGCAGGCGGCAAGCGCCCATTTTCGATCGAGCTTAACCATGAGGCAATTATGCCTCCGCGCGCAGCGGTGTAAAGCTGGCGGTACCGCCCTCGATAACGCTCAGATAGGCACGGCCCGTGCGCTTGACGGCCGCAGACTGTAGACGGTTGATCTCTTCCTCGAGAATCTGATTGACGCGCTCATGGCGACGGTTTTCCATAACGCCGGCAGCGATAGCCTCGGCGCGCTCGATGCCCTCGCGCGAGATACGCGCGGTATCCTCGGGAAGCACGGAGCTGTGGCGGCCGACATAGACGGGAGCAACCGAGACAGGTGAGGCTGTAGGCGTGGGCACCGCCACAGGGGCGGGCTCGGCAGCCTCGGCCATGATCGCCATGGCGGCGGCCCACATGTCCTCGTGGCCCGAATAATCGGCCATGGGGACATCTTCCTCAAGAGAGGCATCGGGGAGACTGTCGGTATCCACGCGATCCTGGGCGTCGATAGACGCAGTGATGGCAGCAGGCTCGTCCAGATCGGAGAGATCCACACCCTTGGCATCGGAAATGATGGGCATGCTGGCGAGCTTGGCGTTGTACGGCGCCGCCTCCGCGGCCTGCATTTGGGCCGAAACGCCCCAAAGCGAGCTTTCGGCAGCTCGGCGAGCGGCAATGGTCTCCTCGTCGACAGCCAGGGGCTCATCGGCAAAGGGGTCGGCGACAGGAGCCGCCTGAGCTGCGCTCTGTTGGCCGGCCGAAGCAGCCGACGCGGCAGAGGCGTACGCAGCCGACGACGCGCCGCTATAGGCGGCATTGTTGGCGGCGTTGGCCACAAGCGCCACGAAGGCTGCGGTACTACCCGCAGGGGCGGCGTGAGAGCCCGAGACGGCGCGTGCGGCAGCGGCAATGTCATCGCGATTGTAAGAACCGGTCTTTCCACCGTTGGTGAGCTCATCGATTGCGACCTGGTAGACATCGCGCGAACGCACGGGATCGCAGCTGACCGGGGAATCGTCATCGAGCATGCTGTCGATCATAGACCAGGCCTCGGCCTCATCCATGGCGTTAGCCGCGCGCGCGATGGTGGGAACGCCATCGTCGGCGAGACGGCGCTGGAACGCACCGGTCAGGCCGGAGAGAAATGCGGAAGAAGGCTGTGCGGCATTGGCCTGATCAGCCGGAGCCGCAGGCTGAGGCGCCGCCCCCTGCTGCTGTGCGGGAATCGAGGCGGTCTTGAACTCGTTGTGGGTCCGGCCAAACTGAGCGGCGCCGCCCACGGCATCGGGCTCAAACAGGCGGCCATCGTGCTCGGCACGATACTCGGAGATGCCCAGCGAGGCTGCGTAGATGCCCACGCCCGCCACCGCACCAACGGCGAAGGGAACCGCGCCCGCGACAACCGTCTCGTTGACCGACGAGAACGGCAACGTCGCGGCATACATCACCACGGGGGCGGCAAGGCCGATCCCGCAGGAAAGTCCGGCAAGGACTGCTCGTTGTGTTGCATCAGAAGAAGCCATGAGCTCTCCCCATCTTCCAGCACCCAAATCGCATCATTTAGTTGGCTGCGCGAGAGAAGATGAAGCGGGACATGCGTCCCAAAGCAACGGTATATAGTTCGTTTCATCTGCGTTTTCCGTCGCGAAGCTTAAAAGTTATTATGCGAAACCGACCCTCCGATTGCAAGCGATGAGGCCGGATTATGGCTCGAAAACTGCTGCTTGTCGGTCATAAGGTCAAAAAATGTTGCCGAGTGGCGCCGTAAAGAAAGGGCCGGGGCATAAACCCCGGCCCGATTGCCCGTTCTTATGGCGATATAGCGTGCGGCTTTTGGTCTAAAACGTCTGCTCGTAGTCGCTGTGCTTTTTGGCCGAACGCACCAGGAACTCCTGGTTGGTGTTGGTGCCCTTAAGACCCTTAATAAACGACGCCGCCGCGCGCTCGGTGTTGTTCATACCGGCGAGAATGCGACGCAGGCCGAAGACAAACGGGCGCATCTGCTCGTCGACCAGCAGGTCCTCGTTGCGCGTACCGGAGGCAACGGGGTCGATGGCCGGGAAGATGCGGCGATCGGCAAGATCGCGGTCGAGCTTGAGCTCCATGTTGCCGGTGCCCTTGAACTCCTCAAAGATGACCTCATCCATCTTGGAGCCGGTGTCGATAAGGGCGGAGGCGAGGATGGTGAGCGAGCCGCCGTTTTCGATATTGCGGGCTGCACCCAGGAAACGCTTGGGCGGATAGAGAGCTGCCGAATCGACGCCGCCCGAAAGGATACGACCCGAGGCGGGTGCCGCCAGGTTGTAGGCGCGGGCAAGACGCGTGATGGAGTCGAGCACCACCACGACATCGCCGCCCAGCTCCACAATGCGCTTGGCGCGTTCGATGACGAGCTCGGCCACGCGGGTGTGGTTCTCGGCAGGCATATCGAAGGTCGAGGCCACGACCTCGCCCTTGATGGAGCGCTGCATATCGGTGACCTCTTCGGGGCGCTCGTCGACGAGTAGGCAGATGAGGTGCACCTCGGGGTTGTTGATCGAGATGGACTGGCAGATCTTCTTAAGGATCGTTGTCTTGCCGGCCTTGGGCGGCGACACGATCAGGCCACGCTGGCCCTTGCCGATCGGTGACACGATATCGATAGCGCGACCGGTAATGGAGTCCTTGCCGTGCTCCATACGCAGCGGCTCGTTGGGATAGACCGGGGTAAGGTCGCCGAACTTGGGGCGGTTGCGGATCTGCTCGGGATCCATGCCGTTAACGGTCGTGATCTTGGCGAGGCCGGCTCGCTTGTCGCCGCCGCGCGAGGGGCGCAGCGAACCCTCGATGACATCGCCCGTGCGCAGGCGTGCGGAGCGGATGAGGTAAGCGGGGACGAAGGCGTCTTCGTTGGACTTCATGTAACCGTGGGCATGGATGATGCCGGAGCCGTCCGGGCGAATCTGCAGGATGCCCTTAATATCGCGGAAGCCCTCGGCCTTCGCGGCGGTCGTGTAGATCTCCTCGACAAGCTCGGCCTTCTTCTTGCCGGTCGTCTCGATCTCGAACTCTTTTGCCTTCTCGCGCAGCTCGGCGACCTTCATGGCCGCAAGCTCCTCGCGCGAAAGCGTGGGCTCGGTGGGGGCGGCGTTGCGCTCCTTGTTGCGCTGCTTGCGGTCGCGCTGACGGCTGCGGCGGTCGTTGTTGCGATCGTCCTTGCGGTCGTTGCGCTCGTCGTTGCGCTTGTGCTGACGGCGGCCGGGACGGACACCCGCTTCGGCCTCGGCGCCCCCGTCAGCCGCGGCTGCGGGCGTATCGGTGCCGGACGGGGCCTCGCCCTCTGCCTTGGCATCGACGTTGGCATGGTTGCTGGGTTCGGCGTCGCCCTGCTGCTCGGCACCCTTGGCCCTCGCGGACTTCTTGCGCGTGCGCTTGGGCTTCTCAGTTGCCGGCTGGTCGACGTTCTCGGCCTCGGAAGCGGCATCGGCGTTTGCCTCGGAGGACTTGTCGTCGACGGGCTTAGCCTCAGCCTTGACCTTCGCCTTCGTCGAGCGCTTTGCCGCGGTGCGACGGCTGCGGCCGGGACGGACATCGGCGGGCTCGGCATCGGCAGATGCGGGAGCCTCGGTGGACGGAGCGTCCTGGACCGGGGCATCGACCGTGGCCGTAGGCTCGGCCGTCACCGCTGCGCCCTGGGCAGCAGCTGCTGCGGCAGCGGCTTTCTCGGCCTCAACATACGCCTTGGGCTTGCGGCCACGACGATGCGGGCGCAGAGCCGGATCAACGACGGGAACCTCGTTGACCTCAGCGTGCACGACGGGCTCAGCGGAGGAAGCGCCCTCCCCTGCCGCAGAACGAGCCGGAGCTTCAGCGACCTCAGGAGTCAGCTGCTCGACGGGCTGCTGCGTCTTGGCTGCCGCACGGCGACGCGTGCGCGGTGCCGTCTTCTCGGCCGACTGTTCGGCAGCAGGAGCCTCGGGGGTGACCGGCGCAGCGAGCTCAGTCAATGCCGCGGCCTCGCGCTCGGCAGCGCGACGGCGGGCACGCACAACCTGGGCCTCGCTAATCTGCGCCAGTGCACGGGCCTGCGCGACCTCATCGGAAATGGGGGCCGAAGCATCGGTGGCAACGGGGCGCTTCGCGCGCGTGGTGCGCGTCGTACGACGCTTGGGCTTTTCGGCATCCTCGCCGTCCGCATCAGGCTTGGCCAAACGACGCGTGCGCTTAGGCTTAGCGGGAGCAGCCTCCTCGCTAGCAACGGGCGTGGTGGGCGCGGCGGCCTTAAGCGCCTCGGGAGCCGAGACCTGCGCCGGCGCGGAAAGCACGGCCTGGTCCGACGTAACCGGTGCAGCGGGAGCCGTTTGCGTCGTCGTTATTTCGTTTTCTTGTTGTTGATCAGACACAGTGTTTGCTCAACTTTCTTTTCAAGCCCTGTGATCACATGCTCCCTGCATAAACCTTCAGGGCGGCTAAACAGTCTAGCTCCGTCAAATACCGACGGACATCATTGATCTGTATAGAGATGATTGCGTTATATACGCAGCGTTAGTGTAACACAACCGCAACCACCTGCAACTTAGTCATCGGGGACGTTCTTAAACGACTAGTCAAAAGGGATGCTCTTTACAAAGTTCCGGCGTACACCATCGCCACATCAAAAGCTGCGGTGAAATAGTTCCCAAATCCCGGCCGGCACCTCTCAAGCAGGAACCATTCCACCGCAACTCATAAGAAGAAGGCAGATCAAGCCTCAAGCATCGAGAAAACGGAACAGCTAAGGGACAAGGGCATCGGCCCCAAGATCGATGTGCCACGAATCGCGCCCATCTACTACGTTTGCCCCCGCACCCCTGACCATACTCACTATTTTTCGAAAGTCGCAGACCTGCTACCTGCGGTTTTAATATTGCGATTTTCGGCGTGGTTCGGGGTACGCACTTAAACGTAGTAGATGCCCCCGATTCTTGGCAGAAGGTATCCCACCGTTCCTCCACGGGACAAAAATGATCCGTTTTCCTCCGTCCCCTAGGGTCATTTTCAAAACTATGGCTGTTTACTACGATGAATCGCTCAACCACGACCACGCCAAAAACCGAAAAAATAAAACCCCAGCTAGATGGCTTGCACTTTTCGGTGAAAAGCCCGTGTGATTGGAATCCCTCGATTCATCGTAGTAAACCGGTATAGTTGCGATTTGGTAGCATTTTCCAGCAAGCCAAATTGTCTCGCTAAACGCAAAAAGCCCGACCTCCGCATGGGAGATCGGGCTTTCGAGGCTCAGTCAAACCAAACCAACGCAGTCAAACGACCAGCGCTTACATCTGCTCGGGGGCAGAAACGCCAACGAGGGTAAGCACCAGGGCGAGCGTCACACGGACGGCGTCGCAGGCGGCCAAACGGGCGCGCGAGAGCTCAGGGTCGACGGGACGGCCCTCGCTCGGAAGGACCTGGCAGGCGGCGTAGAAGCTGTGGAAGTCGCCAGCGAGCTCCTCGGCAAAGTGCGTCAGGCGGAACGGGGCGCGATCGCGAGCGCAGCTACCGATGAGGTCGGTGAGCTCGTTGAGCTTACGCGAAAGGGCAAGTTCGGTCGGGTCGGTCAGCAGCGAGTAATCGACGTTCTCGCCAATAGCCTTCTCGGCGACGGCCTTCATGCCCATCTCGGCGGCCTGCTCGGCGGTAACGTCGGCGGCACGACGCAGGATGGAGCACACGCGAGCGTGAGCGTACTGCACGTAGTACACCGGGTTGGAGTTGTCGCGCTTCTTGACGGCCTCAATGTCGAAGTCGACCATCTGGTTGGAGCTCTTGGAGATGAGCGTGTAGCGGGCGGCGTCAGAGCCGACCTCGTCGACGAGTTCCTGCAGGGTCACCATGGTGCCCTTGCGCTTGGACATACGGACGGGCTTGCCGTTGCGCAGCAGGTTGACGAGCTGGCCCAGCAGAACCTCAAACTTGCCGGGATAGCCAAGAGCGTCACAGACGCAGCGGACGCGCTCGATGTAGCCGTGGTGGTCGGCGCCCCAGATGTCGATGACGTGGTCGACGCGCTGGAACTTATCCCAGTGATAGGCAACGTCGGAGGCGAAGTAGGTGTACTCGCCATCGGACTTGATCAGGACGCGGTCCTTGTCGTCGCCCAGGTCGGTGGAGCGGAACCACAGGGCACCGTCCTTGGTGTAGAGGTAGCCCATCTTGTCGAGCTTCTCAAAAGCGCGGTCGACGGCGGAGGTGCCGGCGGTCTCGCCCTCGGTGTCCTTCACGTACAGAGAGCGCTCGGAGAACCAACGATCGAAGTCGCAGTTAACGGCGTGGCAAAGGTCGCGCATGTTGTCGACCATCTTTACGTAGCCGCGCTCGCGGAAGCTCTCCATGCGCTCCTGCGGATCGGCGTTGACCCACTTATCGCCGTCGGTGCGCCAGAACTCGGCAGCCTCGTCGATGATGTAGTCGCCGCCGTAGGAGTCCTTGCCCAGAGTCTCGGCAAAGTTGTCCTGATACGGATGGGTCTCGGGATGCTCGTCGCTCTCGTCGGCAACAAAGGCGTCGCGGTCGGCGATCAGAAGCTTGTGAGCCTCGTCGATATCCACGCCCTGCTTGGCGATGATGTCGGCAAGCTGCATATAGCGCGTGCTGATGGAGTTACCGAAGGTGTTCATCTGAGAGCCGTGGTCGTTGATGTAGAACTCACGCTGGATGTCGTAACCGGCGTGGTCCATCACACGACAAAGGGAGTCGCCCAGAGCGGCCCAGCGACCATGACCGATGTGCATGGGGCCGACGGGGTTAGCGGAGACGAACTCGACCTGGGTCTTCAGGCCGCCACCGACGTTGGACTTAGCGAAGTCCATACCCTTCTCGCGGGCCTCGCCAAAGATGGCGTTCTTGACGGCGACGGAGAGGTAGAAGTTGATGAAGCCAGGACCGGCGATCTCGACCTTCTCGATTGCGGGGTCCTCGGGCATATGGGCGACGACGGCCTCGGCGATCTTGCGCGGGGCGCAGTGAGCCAGCTTGGCGGACTTCAGGGCCATGGTGGAGGTCCACTCGCCATGAGAAGTATCAGCCGGTCGCTCGATAGCGCAATCGTCAAGTTCAAATGCGGAAAGGTCGCCGGCCTCCTGGGCCGCAGCAAGCGCAGCGCGTACCAGCTCTTCAATCTTCTCGGGCATAGATCCTCCTTGTGTTAAAGCCCCCGAGCTCTTGATCACTCGTAGGGCAAAAGCCAGAGTTTGTAGCACTCTATCACAAGCGGTAACTACTGTCGCAGGGTAAAGCTAATAGATATTGCATATGCACAAAAATGACTACCGCTTGTATGGAGTCACTCAAAGATGCCGGTCTGCCTGCAGATTATGCAGGCGTTGAAAATGCATAAAGGTGTGAATGAGCTGCGTCTGTTATCGAATACTCTTACCTATCGGAGTTGTGTGCTTTTCCTGCATAAAGTGATGGTTTGCGCACGTCAGCGTGGTATTCTTAACATACGTAAATTCGTATAAGTTGGAGGTAGCATGTTCTCAATCGGTCAACACGTCATTCATCCGGGTCAGGGAGTCTGCACCGTCGTCGGCTTTAGGGACGACACACCGCAGCCCATGTTGTTGCTCGAGACCAAACAGGGACATGCGCAGACGATTCTCATGTACCCCGTGGCGCAGGCCGACCGTCTGCATGCCGCTATCTCCCAGCAAGATGCAGAGCACCTGCTGAGCCACTACGATGAGCTGGAGTGCGACACCTTTACCGAGCGCAATAGCTCGCTCGAGGAGACGCACTTTAAGCAGCAGCTCAAGCTGGGCGCGCCCGAGACGGTTCGCGTGGCAAAAACCATGATGCACCGTATTCGCCAGGCCGAGGAAGCAGATAAAAAGCCCAGCTCCTACTACATGCGCGTACTCAAGGAAGCCAAGCGCCGCTCCATCGAGGAGTTCGCCGTGGCCCTGGGCGTCACCGAAGAGGCCGCCGAAGCCCGCCTAGCCCAAGCCGCCCTCAACTAACCTGCCCACGCCAAAACCACCACAAAGGGGACAGGCACCTTTGTGGTGGTTTTTTCGTTCTAGTCGTTCTAGTAGTATTCATTCTTAGCGATACCTACGAACACAAGGAGTCTTTTATGGCAGAGCTGCTTTCCGCCGGAATCACCCGCGACCGTGCGTTCGAATTGCTCAACGAGCACAACAAAGACCCGTTCCATATCACCCACGGCGAAACGGTCGAGGGCACCATGCGCTACTTTGCGCGCGAGTTCGACCCCGAGAACGAGGAGTTTTGGGGCATCGTCGGCCTGCTACACGACCTGGATTGGGAGGAACATGAGGACGACCCCATGAACCACACTATCTATGCGGCCGAGATTCTTGAGGGCGAGGGCGCATCGCCTGAGCTCATCCGCGCCATCCAGACGCACACGTCCGATTTCAACTCTTCGCTGCCCAAGCCCGAGCTACAGATGGAAAAGATCCTGTTTGCCTGCGACGAGCTCACCGGCCTGATCGGTGCTGCCGTGATCATGCGTCCGAGCAAGAGCGTCATGGACTTTACGACTAAGTCGCTCAAGAAAAAGTTCAAGGACAAGCGCTTTGCCGCCGGCTGCTCACGCGATGTGATTTCGCAGGGCGCCGAGATGCTGGGTTGGGAGCTCCCCGAGCTCTTCGACCGCACCATCGCAGCAATGCAGTCCTTCGCCCCCGACCGCGACACCTTCCAGGCCTAACCGCCCACGCCACCTATAACCACCACAAAGGGGACAGGCACCTTTGTGGTGGTTTTTCGTTTGCGACAGGAGGGAGACTAGCCCGCTTTGCGGATCGACCACTCCCCCACGCCCGTCAAGCGCTGGATCTGGCGGATGGAAAGGCCCGCGCCTCGCATTGCGGCAAGCACCTCGTTGCGTTTAGTCTTGTTGAGGGATTTGACATCGGAGAGCCCACTCAAGCCGAGCGAGCGGACCAGCGCCGTCCCTACATCTAAGGCCTCATCTTCATCGATACGTCCACCCGATGGCGGACGAACGACTGTCCCATTCGATGCATCCATAAAGGCCTTATAGTCGCGCACACGGGGAAAGGCAAGACGAACGAGCGCCAAATCGACCGTTGCGATTTTTGGATCGCGTTCAACATAATCTAGGTGGCTGCTCCATCGATACGCGCCGTATGGACAAACCCCGGCCTTTTGCGGATTGAAATGAACATATCGAATAGCGTCGAGAAGGTATTCCTCACTCGAAATAGGGGCGCTTGAAAACCTATCCTGAAAAACATGGCCAACATGTCCGTGGCGACGGTTATACCAAGTTGCGTAGCAAGACATGACAAGATGCATGGCATCGCTCACGTTGTCGCCAGGATCGCTCATGACAAGATGAACGTGGTTGCCCATCAGGCACCAAGCAATTAATGTAATGTTGAATCTCGTTATCGAGGTCCGGACAAGCGACAGTAGCCGCCTTCTGTCCTTATCATCTTCAAACAGAAGTTGCTTGCCGTTGCCTCTCATCGTAATGTGATACAGGCCAATCTGTGATTTCTGCCGCGGTTTTCTCGACATGGGCATCTCCTTGCTCTCATGCCAAAAATAACCCCGAGCCGCACGCAAAGCGGTGAGAATCTACTCGCCGATTAAACCGTCCACCTGCCGAAATGTTAGCTATTGCATGGCGGAAATATGCTTAGATACCGTTAGACAACGAACGAGCGACCAACAAGCCAAAACCACCACGAAGGTGCCTGTCCCCTTTGTGGTGGTTTTTCGTTTGCGAGAGGTTTAGGGGCGAACCTGGCCGGTGCCGCGGAGCTTGTATTTGTAGGTGGTGAGGGCCTCGGCGGCGAAGGGGCCGCGGGCATGGAGCTTTTGGGTCGAGATGCCTATCTCGGCGCCCAGTCCAAACTCGCCGCCGTCGGTGAAGCGCGTGCTGGCGTTGGCATACACGGCCGAGGCATCGATCTCATCCAAGAAGCGCTCGCAGGCATCGGCGTCCTCGGCGATGATGGCCTCGGAGTGCCTGGTACCGTAGCGGTTGATGTGCGCGATGGCCTCATCCTCGTTCGCCACGACCTTCACGCTCATCTCGAGCGCCAGATACTCGCGGCCCCAGTCTTCCTCGGTCGCGGCCACGTAGTCGTCGCCCTCGGCAAGACCGGCATCGGCGCATGCGGCGCACGTGGCCTCGTCGCCGTGAATGAGCACGCCATGGTCGTGCAGTACGGCCACGGCCGCGGGCAAAAACGCGTCGGCCACGGCGCGGTCCACAAGCAGCGACTCGGCGGCATTGCACACGCCTACGCGCTGCGTCTTGGCATTAACGATAATGTTGAGCGCCTTGTCAAAGTCGGCGGATTCATGCACGTAGATGTGGCAGTTGCCCGTGCCCGTCTCGATCACCGGTACGAGCGACTCGCGCACACAGCGCTGAATGAGACCCGCACCGCCACGCGGGATGAGCACATCGACGATGCCGCGGAGCTTCATGAGCTCGCCGGTGGCCTCGCGGTCGGTAGACTCGATCATCGACACGGCCGCGCGCGGGAAACCCTGGGCCTCAAGCGCATCGGCCAGTAGTTCGGCAATCATGGCGCAAGAGTGATACGCCAGCGAACCGCCGCGCAGGATGCAGGCGTTGCCGGTGCGGATGCAGATGCCCGCGGCGTCGGCCGTCACGTTGGGGCGCGCCTCATACACCATGGCAACCAGACCCAGCGGCACACTCACGCGGGTCAGGTCCACACCGCTTGCAAGCACGCGGTGATCGAGCACGCGGCCGACGGGATCGGGCAACTCAGCGAGCTTCTCCAGGCCGGCGGCCATGCCCTCAACGCGCTCGGGCGTCAGCAGCAGGCGGTCGAGCAGTCCGGCCGAGGTGCCTGCATCGCGCGCGGCAGACATATCGAGCTCGTTGGCGGCAATAATGCAATCGATACCATCGCGCAGCGCCGCGGCCATGGCGCGCACGGCCTCCTGGCGCTGGGCATCGCTCGCCGTGGCAAGCGCGGCAGAAGCGGCCTTGGCCTCGACGGCAAGATCGTGGACATACGTGGCTATATCGACCGACATGGACGGCCCTTTCTCTTAGATGTTTGCCAACCATGGTAGCCGATTTGCACGCATCCTCGCCGACGGCGGTAGAATTGGTCAACCCGAAACACCACAACGAATGGAAGCATTACATGGCGCTCATCACTTCGTACCACGTCCCCGGCCTGTATGTCGAGGACCACAGCATCGATGTTCCCCTCGACTGGCGCGGCCTTGAGCCAATGCTTTTGGCCGTCGGCAGCACCATGCGCCGCGGCGCCATGCCGGCGCCCATCGCCGGCGCGCCCGAGAGCATCAAACTCTTCTACCGCGTGGTTTGCGCGCCCGACCGTATCAACGACGACCTGCCGCTGTTGCTCTTTTTGCAGGGCGGCCCCGGCGGCGAGAGCCCGCGTCCGCTGTCGCCCACCAGCGATGGCTGGATCGAGGAAGCCGTCAAGCACTTCCGCGTCGTCCTGCCCGACCAGCGCGGCACCGGACGCAGCAGCTGTGTAGACGGGCGCACGATTGCCGCACTGGGCGAGTGCGCGACGGCAGCCGGCTCCGATGCCGCACGCTCGCAGGCGGACTTCCTCAAGCGTCACCTCGCCAGCTCCATCGTGCGCGATTTTGAGTACCTGCGCCTGGTGGGCTTTGGCGGCAAGCCCTGGGTCACACTCGGGCAGAGCTACGGCGGCTTTTTGACGCTGAGCTATCTGTCGCTCTTCCCCGAGGGCGTGGCGGCAAGCTTTACCTGCGGCGGCATTCCGCACGTGCCGGCGAGCGCCAGCGAGGTCTACGCACACACCTTCCCGCGCATGGCAGCCAAGACGCAGCAGTACTACGACCGCTACCCCGCCGATGTCGAGCGCGTGGCGGCGCTGGCCGATGCGATCGAGGAGCAAAAGCCCGCACTGCCCGACGGCTCGCCGATGACGGTCGAGCGCCTGCAGCTCATGGGAAGCGACTTTGGCATGAAGCCGAGCTTTGAGCGCATGCACTGGATTATCGACCATGCTTTTGTTGACGGCGACGGCACGCTGAGCTGCGGCGCCTCGGTATCCGATAGCTTTTTGATGCGCGCCTTCGAGCGCACCAACACGCGCACAAACCCGCTGTACTGGACGCTGCAGGAGTTCATCTACGCCGACGGCGACACCATGCCCATTCGCTGGGCCGCGGCAGAAGAGAAGGCACACCGTGCCGAGTTCGACACCCTCGCGCGCCCGCTCATGTTTACCGGCGAGGCCATGTTCCCATGGATGTTTGAGCAGATGCCCGAACTTAAGCCCTTCAAGCCCGCGATGGATCTGCTGATGGAAGACACGAGCTGGGACAAGATCTACGACCCGCAGCGCCTAGCATGCAACGAGGTACCACTCCAGGCCGCCGTGTACTTCGATGACATGTACGTGGACTCGGGCATGCAGCTCGACACGCTCAGCCGCGTAGGCAACTCGCATGCCTGGGTGACGAACGAGTTTGAGCACGATGGCCTGCACGGCAGCGTGGTGTTCAAGCACCTCTTCGACGAAGCCCTCAACCGCGGAGACCTGCGCCGGATCTTCTAGCAAAGGAGTGTCCCAAAGTGCCGGCACAAAAGGAACGTCCCCAAATGCCGGACAAGTACCGGCAATGACGATGCCGCAGGTAGAGGACGGAAAGCGAAAACGCCCCTAAGCGAGCAAGGTGACGTGAAAGAGGAGGGCATTGACCTTTTGGTCATGCCCGACGATTGAACGTCAGATTGCCGCTTAGGGGCGTTTGCAGCGTCAATTGGTTAGGCGAAGACGATTAAATTATCTCGATGGATCGCGGGCTTCTCTGCCAGGTTTGCGAGCAGGCGGTTGCTGGCGATCTGGTCCTGGCGGCGGCCGGCGGCAAGCTCCAGCACGTCCGAATCGGCCTCGGCGATACCGCGCGCGACAACCATACCGCTCGGGTCGCATACGTCGAGCACATCGCCCTCGGCAAACTCGCCATCGACCTCACGAATACCAACCGCAAGCAGGGACGACCCGTGGCCGACCAGAGCTTTCGCGGCACCGTCATCAACCGTCACCGAGCCGTGGGCCTTGTCGCCCAGCGCGATCCACAGCTTGCGGGGCGCAATATCCAGGCGCTCAGCCGGCGGGTCGAACAGCGTGCCCACGCTCTCGCCGCGGGCAAGGCGCACGAGCGCATCGGGCTCCTCGCCCGAGCAAATCACGCTCTGAATGCCGGCCGTCATCAAAATGCGGCTCGCGCGAATCTTGGTGATCATGCCGCCCGTACCCACCGAGGTCGAAGAATCGCCCGCCGAGGCAATGATCTTGGCATCGATCTTATGCACGACCGGGACAAACTCGGCCGTCGGGTCCTCGTGCGGATTGGCGGTGTAGAGGCCGTCGATGTCGGAAAGCGTCACGCACAGGTCGGCGGAAACCAGGCAGCTCACGAGCGCCGCCAGCGTGTCGTTGTCGCCGAACTTGATCTCGTCGACGGTAACGGTGTCGTTCTCGTTGACGACCGGCACCACGCCCAGCTCCACCAGACGCAGCAGGGCGTCGCGCGCATGCAGATAGGACGTGCGACGCGCCGTGTCGTGACGTGTGAGCAGCACGAGCGAGGTGAGCAGATCACGTGCATGGAACTCCTCGTCGTAGGCCGACGAAATGATGCACTGACCGGCCGAGGCGCAGGCCTGCAGGCTCGGCAGGTCACCGACCGGTTTGCGGTCGAAGCCCAGCACGGGATAGCCACAGGCGATGGCGCCCGAACTCACCACGACCAGACGCCAGCCGAGCTTGCGCAGGACAGCAGCCTGATCGGCCAGCCCGCCGATAAAGGCGCGGTTAACCTTGCCATCGGCGCCCACCACCGTGGACGAGCCGATCTTTACCACCATCGTTTTATAAGAAGTCGTCATACGTCAAACCAATCGAATGCTGAGCGAGCGAGCGAACGGGTGAGCGAGAATATAATCCGCTTTCCTCCGTCGCATGCGGATCATTTTGCCCAGGGGAAAGCCGATGCCGCGGCCATGTTCTTGCGCACGAGCTCGTCGCGAACCTGGGCCAGGCCCTGTTCCATACCCACCACGTAGGTCTGCGGATACAGGAAGCGCTTAAAAGCCGCGTCCAGATGGTCGAGCGCCCAAGCACAGCGCTCGCGCGCATCCTCGATGCTCTCACGCGGAGCCACCGCACTGCCATCGCGCACGACCGGCACCAGCAGCTCGCGATACTCAAGCTCCGACACATCGGTCACCAGGGCGGCATCGTTCACGGCCACGAGGGTATTGCCGCGCGCGGCGCCCTCCCCCGCCAGATGGTCCTCGTCATAGATCATGTCGCAGACCGGGCCGCCAAAGCCGTCGTAATAGCGGCGCACACGCTGCACGCCCGGAATCGTGCGCTTATAGGGCTGCTCGGAGAGCTTCACCACCGGCGTCCACGGTTCCGCATCGCTCGCACGACGGGCGGAAAGCTTGTACACGCCGCCCAGCGCCGGCTGATCGTAGCAAGTCGCGAGCTTGGTGCCCACGCCAAAGCTATCGATGGGCGCGCCCTGGTCGAGCAGCGACTGAATCGTGTACTCGTCCAGGTCGTTGGACACCGAGATCCCCACATAAGGCAGGCCCTCGGCATCGAAACGACCGCGGACATACTTGGAGAGCTTGGCCAGGTCGCCCGAGTCAATGCGGATAGCCGACAGGCGCTCGCCCGCCGCCTCCATCTCCTTGGCAACCGTAATGGCATGCTCGCAGCCCTCGCGCACGTCGTAGGTATCGATGAGCAACGTGCAATTCTTGGGGCTCGACTTGGCAAAGGCGCGGAAGGCCTCGAGTTCGGAGTCAAAGCTCATCACCCAGCTGTGCGCGTGGGTGCCAAAGACGGGGATGCCGTAACGGCGCCCGGCAAGCACGTTAGACGTGGACGAGCAGCCGGCAACATAGCTCGCGCGGGCGACGGCCAGACCGCCATCGGGGCCCTGGGCGCGGCGCAGGCCAAACTCGGCGACGGGACGGCCATCCGCCGCCAACACCACGCGTGCCGTCTTGGTGGCGACGAGCGTCTGGAAGCCGACGATGTTGAGCAGCGCCGTCTCGAGCAGCTGGCACTCCAGCGCCGGACCGGTGACGCGCACCATGGGCTCGCGCGGAAAAACAAGCTCGCCCTCGGGCACGGCGTCAATGTTCACGTGCGCGCGGAAGTTGCGCAGGTAGTCGAGGAATGCGGGTTTAAACATCGCACCGCCGGCGGGAGCCTGAAGCGAGGCGAGGTACTCGATATCCTCGGGCGTAAAGCGCAGATTCTCGACGAGCTCGGGGAGCTCGGCGGTGCCGCACATGACGGCGTACGCGCTGCCAAACGGATGGTCACGGTAAAACGCCGTAAAACAACCTTGCTCATTGGCTTTACCGCTCTCCCAAAGGCCCTGGGCCATAGTGAGCTCGTACAGATCGGTGAGCATTGCGATGTCGGTGGGATACGAGATGTCGGTCAAAGCCATGGGGCGACCTTTCGAATACGTTGTACAGACGTTGACGGTTGGACGAGGCGGACGTGCGGGCATGGAGCCCGGCGCGAACAGGTTAGTGCAGGCCCATGCTGCCGGTGATCGTGTAGACCATAAAGACGATAAACGCGATGAGGGCGAGCACGATGATGATTTTTTGAGCCGGAGCCATGCCGGGGATCTCGCCCTCGGCCGTAGGCTCCTTGGAGGTGACCATGCGCTGGGCAAAGGTCATCTCGTCACGACTCGGCTTGGGCTCGGCGGGCTTGGGATGAGCCACCTTTTTAGGTTGAGGTTTGGGTGCGGCAGGCGCAGGCTTCGCGGCGGCGGACTTGGGTGCGGGCATGGGCTTGCGCTCGGATGCGGCATTCGCGGCGGCCTCCTCGGCCTTTGCGCGCTCGGCACGCAGGGCAGCCAGCTCCTCACGCTCGCGACGAGCCTCTTCCTGAGCCTCGCGGCGGGCCTTCTCGGCGCGGAGCTCTTCCAACTCGGCGCGCTCCTCGTCAGACAATGGTTGGGACTCAAGCTCGGCCATGGTACCGCCCTTTCTTTTTAAAAAAAGCCGCCGACACAATGTCAGCGGCTTATCAAATCCAAGGGTGGAGACGAAGGGAGTCGAACCCTCGGCCTCTGCCATGCGACGGCAGCGCTCTCCCAACTGAGCTACGTCCCCAGGACAAGTTGATATTTTACCTACGGCTCGCCAACTGTCAACGCCCAATACCCAGTCTTTTTGGGACGAAGCCATTTTGACTACTTTTCGAGCAGACAATCCTCTCGATGATTTTTCTGGGACGGGGATTAAAAAATCATTGTGAACCGAATGATTTTTAATCCCCGTCCCAGAAAAATCATCGGTGAACGCGCTACTTTGCGCTGGTGAGGACACCGGTGGTGTCGAAGGCCGGGGTAAAGCTCTCGTCTACCGCGCCGCCCTCTTGCCAGAACATCGTCGTAAAACCCAGGTCATCGGCATGGTCGAGCACCTGCTCGTACTCCTCGCGCGTCACAGCACGCGCCAGGTCGCCGCCCTGCTCGCGCATGAGCGCATTGGGCGTGTACTGGTTCATGACCGAAATCGGCACATCGCCCACCGTCTGCCACACCAGGTCCAGCACGCGACACGAATCGTCTGCATGTCCCGGCAGTACCAGATGGCGCACGATCATGCCGCGCTTCATGAGCCCGTCCTCGTCCACCAGCTCTCCCCCGCGGCGCTCAATCTCGCGCGCCATTTGCGCTAAGCCCGACACGGCCACGCGCGGGTAGTCCTGAATATGAGACAGTGACTGCGCAAGCGCCGCATCGGCATATTTAAAGTCGGTAAGCCACACATCGACCAGATCGCCGAGCGCCGACACGGCACTCGCACGCTCATAACCGCTCGTGTTGTAGACGATTGGGATGGCCAGCCCGCGCGCCCGTGCCGCGGCAATCGCAGCAGGCAGCAGGTGCGCGTAGTGTGTCGCCGTCACCAGATTAATATTGTTCGCACCCTGGTCCTGCAGCTCCAACATAATCTCGACCAGACGCTCGGGCGAAATCTCAAGCCCAAAATTGCCCGTCGAGATCTCGTAGTTCTGACAATAGACGCATTTGAGCGAGCAGCCGCTAAAGAAGATTGTGCCCGAACCGGCCTCGCCCGAGATAGGCGGCTCCTCCCACATATGAAGCGCGGCGCGGGCCACCTTGAGCGTGTCATTAGCACCGCATACGCCGTGCGCGCCCTCATCGCGCGCCGCACCGCAGCGGCGCGGACACAAATGGCAGGCGGGCGAAAAAAGTTCGGTCAACGACGTCGGCATAAAAACATGCTCCAAAACAACGATTCAGCAGCTCAAACGCAAAAGGGCCAACCGCACAGACGGCTCGAGCCCAAGGCGCCGTAATCGTCCGACACGATTTTTGTAATGTCAAGACTGGAATCCACAAAGTGCCGCTTTATGATGTAGGTATTCCGCCCCCCGCGGAGCAACTGGGTGAACCGTCGCGTTTATTTAGGGAGCCCACACAGTCGTACCTAGTACAGGTATCCTTCGTTGTTAAGGACGCTGGAACAGTCGATGAGGGCACCCACCTGTTTTAGGTGGGTTCATTTTCGTAACGTGGGGGGTGGTTTTCTTTTGCCGAAAATCGCCATTGCAAATCCCGCCATGATTCCCAAAAGGCACCAGGCAGAGCCCCACTATCACTCGAATATCTGGTAAGCGCGTGATTATCGCCCCGTGCAATTCCTCAC
The DNA here is from genome assembly GCA_900540945.1 of uncultured Collinsella sp. GTDB lineage: Bacteria > Actinomycetota > Coriobacteriia > Coriobacteriales > Coriobacteriaceae > Collinsella. Next base: position 81,494 of record UQHQ01000007.1, read on the forward strand.
ACCCTCCTTGGTCGAGTATCATGGGTCAGCTATACCCTTTGCGGCATGGCATCCTTTGACCTTTTCCTTCGACGCTTGGCGGTTTATCGATTCATGGCTTCCTCCACGAGCTTCATACCGTACCTTTGCGTGGCGGTCGCGGCTTTTATCACGACCTTCCTTGCGGTGCCCCTGGTCAAGCGCCTGGCAATCAAGCTCGACGCCGTCGATTATCCTTCCAAGCGCCGCATCAACACTAAACCCATCCCGCGCATGGGTGGCACGGCAGTCTTTTTGGGCCTCGTCGTCGCCTGCATTGTTCAGATCCTAGGCACCTGGTACCTGGGCTGGCCGCCCGCTTTGGTGCCCCACCCCCGTCTGCACATCAGCTACCCCATACTTGCGCTTTCTTTTACCGTCATCTTTGCGACCGGCGCGATCGACGACGTCTTCCAGCTCAAGCCCAAGCAAAAGCTCGCCGGCCAGGTCCTCGCCGCGCTCATCGCCTGCGTGGGCGGCCTGCGCATCGGCGTCATCGTCAACCCGTTTGCTCCCGGCGAGATCATGCTCGGCTGGCTCGCCTACCCCATCACTGTGGTCTACCTGGTGGCGTTCACCAACATCATCAACCTTATCGACGGCCTCGACGGTCTGGCCACGGGTATCTGCGGTATCGCGTCGTTCACCATGTTTTCGGTCGCGGTGCTCTCGGGCCGCATCGACGCCGCCGCGCTCTCCATCGCGCTCTTTGGCTCGTGCCTCGCCTTCTTGCGCTATAACTTCAACCCCGCGAGCATCTTCTTGGGCGACTCGGGGTCGCTGCTTCTGGGCTTTGCGCTGGGCTCCATCTCGCTGCTCAACGTGAGCCGCACCGCCGCGCTCACCTCGCTCATCATCCCGCTCATCGTGGCCGGCGTGCCCATCATCGATACGTTTAGCGCCATCGTGCGCCGTAAGCGCGCCCACATTAGCATCGGGCAGGCCGACAAGGGCCACATCCACCACCGCCTCATTCAAGAGGGCTACAACCAAAAGCAGGCCGTACTGCTCATCTACGCCTGGTGCATTATGCTTTCGGCCGGCGCCGCCGCCATCAATCAGGTCGAGGTCCCCATGCGCGTGCTCATCTTTACCGTGCTCGCCATTGGCTCGGCGGCCTTCGCCAAGCACCTGCACCTGTTTGAGCCCGTGCTACGTCACCATTACAACAAGCGCACGCACGAGGACGAGCTGGTAACCCCCGACGACCCCGCTTTTAAGCAGGAGGAGCAAGCAGCCGAGGAACGTAAAGAAGAGCGACACCACAAGCTCTAGGATAAGCTGCCGAGGATGCGCCCAGGCGCCGCTGACCAAGCGCGGCCGGGCCGCACCCAGCGCGCAAGCCGCCTCCCCTCCCGCCCCTCCAATAAACGCGTTATCATCTTGACCCATGAATATACGTTAGGAGCAATCATGCCAAACGAGAACAGCTACGAAGTCGCGCTGCAAAAGAGCAACGCCATTCGCGAGGGCCTGGCCAAGACACCCGAGAAGTTCACCATGCTTACCGGTGACCGCCCCACCGGGCGCCTGCACCTGGGTCATTACTTCGGCACCCTCAAGGGCCGTGTTGAACTGCAGAACATGGGCGCCAAGACCAACGTGCTCATCGCCGACTACCAGGTCATCACCGACCGCGACACCACCGAGCATATCCAGGACAACGTGTACAACATGGTCATGGACTACCTTGCCTGCGGTATCGACCCCGACAAGACCATGATCTACGCGCACTCCGCCGTGCCCGCCGCAAACCAGCTCATGCTGCCGTTCCTGTCGCTGGTGTCCGAGGCCGAGCTGGCGCGCAACCCCACGGTTAAGGCCGAGATGGAGGCCTCGGGCCACGAGCTCACCGGCCTTTTGCTCACCTACCCGGTGCACCAGGCCTGCGACATCCTGTTCTGCAAGGGCAATGTGGTGCCCGTCGGCCGCGACCAGCTGCCGCACATCGAGCTCACCCGCACCATCGCCCGCCGCTTTAACAACCGCTACGGCAAGGTGTTCCCCGAGGTCGACGCGCTGCTGTCCGAGACCCCGCTGCTGCCCGGCCTGGACGGTCGCAAGATGAGCAAGAGCTACGGCAACGCCATCAACATCTCGATGACCGCCGAGGAGACGGCCAAGCGCATCAAGAAGAGCCAGACCGATTCCGAGCGCATGATCACGTTCGATCCCGAGAACCGTCCCGGCGTGTCCGGCCTGCTTTCGACGGCCGCCATCTGCACCGGCCGTTCCGAGGTCGAGATTGCCGAGGAGATTGGCATGGGCGGCTCCGGCCAGCTCAAGAAGTACGTGACCGAGGCCGTCAACGAGTACTTCGCGCCGATCCGCGAGCGTCGCCAGCGCTACGAGAACGATCTGGACTATGTGAAGGACGTGTTGCACGAGGGCAACCGTCGCGCCAACGAGATCGCCGAGCAGACCCTGGCCGAGGTTCGGGACGCCATGGGCATGGTGTACTAGACCGATCTGCTGGCTTGAGCTTTCGATTGCTATAGGGCGGACGCTACGGCGTCCGCCTTTTTTGTTGCCCGACCGGTTCGGCTCCGGCCACCGCACTCCCCCGATAAACAGGAACGGGCCCCCCCCGCGGCCGCGGTCCGCGCGCGCTTCTGCCGTG
>UQHQ01000008.1 GCA_900540945.1 uncultured Collinsella sp.
GCGAGCTCTCGAGAGGGTGGGGGGGGGCGTGGTGTAGGCGAGCCGCAGCTGATGCTCGACAGGGGCACATCCGTCATTTTTGTAATGAGCCGCGTAGTACTGCGCGATGCTGGCGCTCATCTCGCTGCCATTGCGATGGCGCTCAAACTGGCGTCTGCAGGTCTCGATGATCTTTGCTACCGACTTGGGTGCCGTCGCGGGAACAAGGGCGAGATAGCCCTCAAATAGCTCGTTGATGTTCAGGAGGCACAGCAGGTCGATCAGCGTCCTTATGGCTGCTCCCTCGGCGGAAAAGCGCGCGGTCATGCGGTTATATCGGTTGCGGTCGACGATGGTCGCATGGGGTCTTGGAGTTTTCTGCCCCGTGGTCCCGGGCTTTTGCCGCGCCTGTGTATTGAGCTCGACGTTGCAGCGCTTGAGGCCGTCCAACGGAAGGAACAGTGCGGTGCGCAGGGTGTTTCGCTTGCTTTCGAGTTCATGACGCTCGTCGGGTTCCCATTCGAGCTTGAGTTTCGTGTCGAGCGCCGTAAGCATATGGGCTAGGCAGCCTACGGTAAGAACGCACGAATCGTTGTCGCGTTTTGGGGCATAGGGGTCTGTCAGCTTGCGAATGTCGGGGTCGCCCATGATCTTTGCGCAGCGCTTCAGCAGTTGAGGGTGGTCGGCCAAGATCGTCGCGAGCGGTAGCGACGCGTAGTTCTTGATGGTCGCGGCGGCAAAGGCGGCGTCATATTCGTTTGCATATGCTCGCTCAATGCGGGCATCCAGAATGCTTTTCTTATCGCCGTCTTCTGCGTGGTGGTTTGTCATAGCTTCTCCAATCGGTTGATGTTCGTGCTGTTTGTTGATGTGTTGGTTGTCGTGAGTGATGTGCTTGCCGTGGGTGATGTGCTGACGTTGGGGTGCTATGCGGTTTTCAATGAGCCCGTGAGGCAGTTGCTGCAGGGGCGGGATGGAACGGCCCATGCAAGGCGGAAGGCATCGTGCTCAAAATCGAGACAGCAATGCCCTGGGTGCCTCACATGTGGCAGTTACCTCATTAAGTTGTCATTGCGTTTGGGGTTGTACTTTGCCGATCTTCCTTCTCTTACACGCTAAAACTCAAACTTCATATGCTCGATCTACTTAAAACCGCAACGGCGGTCTTTTATCAACTTATATGTCGGAACGCGTCTTTGCAAGTACTTTTTTTGCGTTTGTTTCAAATGGGGTGGTTTTGCAACCGTCATACGTGCGCTGTGCGAACGTGCCCCGGCTCGGATAAGATAGTGCGCGATAAAAACGATGCAAGGAGGCACATATGGCAATTAAAGCCATCGCAATGGATATCGACGGTACGCTCACCAACGACCAAAAGGTCATTAGCCCGCGTACGCGCGAGAAGCTGCTCGCGGCGCAGGAGTCGGGCATTAAGCTCATCTTGGCTTCGGGTCGTCCCGCATGGGGGCTACATGCTCTGGCACAGGAGCTCGACCTCCAAAACCATGACGGTCTGCTAGTCGCTTTCAATGGCGCGCATGTTGTCGACGCTCAGACCGATGAGGTCCTTTTTGACCAGGCCATGCCAGCTGACGAACTGCACCGTCTGATTGATCACCTGCAAAACTATGATGTGATCCCCATGATCTCGCTCGGGCGCGACCTGCATGTAGAGGACTCGTATCGCTGCATGATTACACTGCCGGACGGCTCGCAGAAGAATATCGTCAAATACGAGCGCGATGCCTGCGACCTTAAGATCCGCGAGGTCGAGAGCTTGCATGAGGTCGTGGACACTTATCCCGTAGACAAGCTGCTGACGGCAGGCGATCCGGCCTACCTGCAGGCGCATTACGAGGACATGTACGCGCCCTTTACCCAGACGCTTTCGGGTATGTTTACGGCCGACTGGTACTTTGAGTACACGGCGCCCGGTATTGACAAGGCCCGCGCGCTCGAGGGTGCCCTGCCCAAGCTCGGCATCGATGCCAGCGAGGTCGTCTCGTTTGGCGACGGCCAGAATGACAAGTCTATGATTGAGTGGGCCGGAACCGGTGTTGCCATGGGCAACGCCATCGATGAGGTCAAGGCTGTGGCCCAGATGGTGACCGCCAATAATAACGAAGACGGCATTGCGGTGGCGCTGGATAAGCTGCTGGGTTAGAATCGCCGATAGTGCATGGCTCGGGCGTCCGCTTGCGGGCGCCCTTTTGTTAGGGAGGGTGCCGTGTCCGCATTTCCGTTCGACGCCGTTATCTTTGACATGGACGGCGTCATTGTCGATACCGAGTATTACTACCTGGGCGAGACTGCCGCGTTTGCCAAGGAGCTTGGGCTTAATCTGACTCAAGAGGAGTTGAACGGGCAGGTCGGTACCTCGCATCAGTTCTTCCTGCATATGCTGGTCGATTGGTTTGAGCGTGCCGGTAAGGGGCATTTCACTGGCGAGGAAGCGTTGGCCCGTTGGGACGAATGGGCTCATAAGCGTCCGCGCGACTATCAGGCTTTGATTAACCCAGGCGCCGTGGATACGATTCGAGAGCTGCCGCGCCGCGGCGTTCGCGTGGCGCTTGCCAGCTCGTCTCCCATGGTTAGCATCGAGGAAGTGCTCAATGCGTGCGGGCTGTCGGATGCCTTTGAGTATGTGGTGAGCGGCGAGCAGTTTAAGGAGAGCAAGCCCGAGCCCGACATCTACCTGCATGCGCTGGACCTGCTGGGACTGCCCGCGAATCGCTGCTGCTGCGTTGAGGATTCGGTGCCTGGCATCACCGCTGGCAAGCGAGCCGGCCTGACAGTCATTGCCAAGCGCGAGGAACGCTTTGGCTTTAGCCAGGATGCCGCGGACAAGATTATCGACCAGCTGCCGGAGCTGCTCACGCTTTCTTAGGAGCGCGGTAGTTGCGCGTTTTTCGGGTCTGATGAGTAAATAGCCAACATTTTGGTGCGGCAGCAAGCATACTTTATGCTAATGCGGGCTTAAGGGCTTGTTGAATGCCCTTAAGCCCGCTTTTGACTTAATTGGGCTGGGAGAGGGTATATGCCACCGACTGAAGGACTAACTGACGGTAAAGCAGCGATACCGCTGTACCAACAGGTTATCGATATCATTAAAAACGAAATCAATTCCGGTGCCTACAAGGCGGGCGCGCGGATACCCAACGAATTCGAATTGGCTGAGAACTATAAAGTTGGCCGCGTTACCGTGCGACGCGCTATTGAGGAGCTCGTCCAGCAGGGCTATCTAACGAAGCGGCAGGGGAAAGGCACGTTTGTCAATGCCCCCAAGCTTAAGCGCAAGATTCGCCAGAAGGATGACGTCCAGAGTTTTTCGGACGCATGCCGCGTTAACGGAATGGAGCCGGGGGCGTGCGTCATTTCGAGAAAGATACTGCCGGCAGATTCTACCGAAGCGCAGTTCTTTGGTGTTCCCGTTGGAACTGATTTGATTTGCGTTGAGCGTGTACGTACTGCCGATGGAGTCCCCGTCATGCTCGAGAACAACATATACGTTTACGAGGACAACGCCTATCTATCAACGGCACCTCTATCTAACCAATCCATTTTTGAGTTCGTGCGCAACCGAACGGGCCGCGCGCCCGCGTTTACCGACCCGTGCACGCTCGAGATCGCGTGCGCGTCGCCCGAGGTCGCTCGGCTGTTGGCAGTTCCCGTTGGCGAACCCTTGTTTTATATGGAAGCCTTCTTTTTCGATGAGCAGCGGCGGCCGTTTATCATCGGTCGTCAGCGGATCGTTGGGTCTCGCTACGTTTTTGACATCTAGGACATTGCGAATGGAAACGCCCGGTGGATCATCTCACCGGGCGTTTCCATACCGTTCACGGCGCGAACACAACCGTTCAACCGCGTTGCGGCAACCAGTTTGAAATTATCTTGATGAAGGAAAAAGCTGCTGGTAATCTATGGGACGTCATAGAACGTTTGCCTTATGCAAACGTTGAAGCGAGATGCGATGCAGTCTCGAGTTCTTTGGAGGTATCTATGTCAGATACGAAGGCGAAGAAGACAAACAGACGTTTTAAGTTCAAATTACCGCATGTCTATACGATCATGTTCTTGCTGATCGTTGTCTTTGCGGTCCTGACTTGGATCGTTCCCTCTGGTCAGTATCAGCGCAAGACGATTTCGACAGCGGCGGGCGAGCGTGAAGTCGCCGTTGCTGGAACCTATGAACAGGTCGATAAGAACTACACCGATTCCGAGACCGGCGAGACCATCAATCTGGGCCAGGATATCTTCGCGGTTCTGCAAGCGCCCACCAAGGGTATCCAAGAGGCTGCCGACGTCGTTGCGTTCGTCTTATTGATTGGCGGATCGTTCGCGATCATCACCAAGACCAACGCTTTGAATGCCGGCATGAGCCGTGTGATTAAAAAGCTCAAGAACAAGGACATCCTCATCATTCCCATCACGATGACATTGCTGTCCATTTGCGGCACTACGTTTGGTATGTCTGAGGAAGCCCTGCCGTTCTATGCCATCTTCATTCCCATCATGATGGGTATCGGTTATGACTCGATGACGGCATTCATCATCTGCTTCCTTGGTCCTAACCTGGGATATTGTGCTTCGACCATCGACCCGTTTAATGTTTTGATCGCCCAAGGCATCATTGGCATCGAGGGTAATCCGCAACTGTGGCTGCGCGCCGTTTCTTGGGTTATCTTCACTGCCGTCGGTATCGCATGGGCCATGCGCTACGCCATGCGCGTCAAGAAAAACCCCGAGTCGTCCATTGTGTACGAGGACGATAAGCTCAAGCGTATTGAGTTTTCCGTGACCGATGCCTCCATCGAGGAAGAGTTCACTATCCGTCAGAAGCTCGTGCTTATCGATTTTGCTTGCGGTATGGGCATTATCGTCTGGGGTCTTGTTACCCAGGGCTGGTACATGAATGAGATTTCCGCCGTGTTCCTTGGCATGGGCTTGCTTGCCGGTATCCTGGGCGGTCTTGACCAGCAGACAATCGCAGAGGAGTTCGTTAAGGGTCTCGCCGACTTTGCGTACGCTGCCATCGTTATCGGTATCGCTCGCGGTATTCTGGTCATCGCCGAGGGCGGCATGATCATCGACACCATCCTCCAGGCGCTCGCTACCGCGCTCGCCGGTGCACCCGCCGCCGTCTACACCACGTTTATGTATATCGTCCTTGGCCTGCTCTCTTTGCTGGTTCCCTCGAGTTCTGGCCTGGCGGCGCTCACCATGCCCGTTATGGGCCCCCTGACCGAGCTCATGGGCCTCAATCCCGAGGCAGCCGTCACCGCGCTCCAGTTTGCCAACCAGACCATCAACACCATCAGCCCCGTGGCGGGCATGACGGTCGCCGGCCTTGCCGTGGCTAGGATTTCGTTTGGCCAATGGTGGAAGACCATTTGGAAGTTCTTCATTTTCATGGTCGTCTTTGGCCTGATCGTAACGGCAATCTCTGGCATGCTTCCGGTGTAGGTGGTTGTGATGTCTGATCGTTTGACGGTCCTGACGTCTAAGAGCGTCTTTACCGGTACGGGGGACCTGCCGTTTGAAGGTTTCGTAGCGGTCCGTGGCAATCGAATTGAGGCTGTTGGCACCAAGTGTGAGGTAGCTTCGTATTTGACCCAGGCGGACGAGGTAGTTGACCTGGGCGACCGCACCGTCATGCCTGGCCTGATCGACGTGCATACCTTCTATACAGGCTGGGCGCTGCGGACATTGGGGTCTGATCTGTCCGGCATCGCCGATGCCAAAGAGGCCGTGTCGCTCTTGCGTGCATGGAAAGAAGATCATCCGGATTGCGCGGCGGCTTTTGGCCACAACCTACCCGAAACGTTGGCATCGGATGCCGAGAACGCAAATACGGCAGCTGTGTTTGACGATTGTTTTGGCGATATCCCCGTCGCATGCTTTACATCGGGTGCGGAGACCTGCGTTCTCAATGCTGCCGCTAGTGCGCGATACGGCTTTACACCCCAGGCGTGCTATGCCGAGAAAATCTGGCGCATGATGAGCGATTTCCTCGCGCTGCCCGAGGTGCGTGCCGGGTATTCGGACTACATGAACATGCTTAACGAGCGCGGCGTTACCGCCATCAAGGAGATGGCGTTTGATGACTATTACGGCTTTGCCGACGAAATGGCTCGCCGTGAGGAATCTGGTGAGCTGACGGTTCGCGTCTCTATGATGTCGCAGCCGGTGGGTGCCGGTGCAAATCTGGCATATGCCCGCGAGGCGCGAGAGCGCTTCCGGGGACCGTTCGTTCGTTTTTCTGGCTTCAACCGTATGACCGATCGCGGCGTATGGGCGGGGCTTGCCGAGATGATAGACCCCTATGAGGACTCGGCCGATGCGGGCGCTGCCGGCAAGACGGTCGTCGAGGAGCCAGAGTGGGATCTGATTGAGAACGAGCTGCGTGCAATTGATGCTGACGGCTTCCGATATTCCTTGCATTGCCAGGGCGATGGCGCCGTTCGTCGCACCGTGGCGCTCTATGCCTCGCTGCCTCGAGACGAGCATGGACGGATGCTTCGTCGCCATGCGATTACCGATCTCGAGAACTCTGACCCGACCGATCTTGTCGAGTTTGGCAAGTTGGGTGGAATTTGCGAGGTCTATCCGCAGATTCTGACGCTGGACCGGCGCGAGGATTGCCTGTCGATGATGCGTCGACAAATTGGCGAGACGCGACTTTTGCACAGCTGGAATCGCCGCGGCATGGAAGATTCCGGATGCACAGTGTGCTGTGGCACGGATTTACCGCTGCTGATTCCGAGCCTGGGCGAGTCAATCTACAGCGCGTGCGGCGGATTCTTCGCCGACGGACTGCCCGTGAATGAGGCCAACGCGCTGACGCTTGTCGAGCTCTTGCGCGCTTGGACTGCCGGGGGCGCGTACGATCTGATGCGCGAAGACGAGCTGGGTACGCTTGAGGTTGGCAAGCTTGCCGATATCTGCGTGCTCGATCGGGATGTGTTTGACCTCGATTATCGCGACGCACGCGATCTTGCGGTTGATATGACGATGTCGGACGGACAAATCGTGTTCGATCGAAATAAGGAGGCATAAGATGTCTGAATCCAAACCGACGCTGCACCGCGAGCAGATTGCGGGCATGAATATCCACTACATCATGTGGTCGCTCGATTACTTCCTTGATGTGCAGCAGCGTTTGGGCTTTGAGTCCATTGAGCTGTGGTGTGCGGAGCCGCATGTGACGCTCGACCACACGGGCTACTTTGAGGCTGAGGTCCTGGCGAAAAAGGCTGCAGACCGTGGGCTTAGGTATCGTACTCTGTGCCCCGAGAATGTTGTCTATCCTTGGCAGTACTGCGCACGCAAACCGCTGCATGAACAGCGCAGCCTGGCGTACTTTAAGCACGGCATTGAGCTTGCCGAGGTACTTGGGTGCGACCGTATGTCCGTCAACTCGGGCTGGGGCGACTGGGACGAGGACCGCGAGGAAGCCTGGAAGCGCAGCCGCGAGCACTTGTCCATTCTGGCGGAGTATGCCGGCGAGCACGGTCTGGTGCTTACGATGGAAAGTCTGCGTCCCGAGGAGAGCAACCTTGTGACGACGGTTTCCGATGCGAAGCGCATGATTGACGAGGTCGCGAGCCCGTACTTACAGCCCATGGTTGATACAACCGCGATGGGCGTTGCAGGCGAGACGCTCGAGGACTGGTTTGCCGCCTTTGGTGATGGGGCAATTCACGAGATGCACTTTATCGACGGTGACCCGTATGGCCATCTGGTGTGGGGCGATGGCAAGCACGATATGGACGCCTTCGTCGCCACGCTCAACGCCCATGGTTTCGACGGCATGCTGGGCCAGGAAATCACGGATGGTCGTTACTACGATGACCCGGCGGCGGCAGATGCCAAGAACATGGCCGCATTCGAGAAATATCTGATTGACTAAAACAACTATCGGCCACGCAACCAACGTCATTGATTGCGGGCCAAAATAAGAAAGGAACTGGATATGAACGCACACGATCTGATCAAAGAGGCAATTGCCGAGAAGGGCAAGTTCGACAGCGTCTACTGGATTGCTTGCGGTGGCTCCATGATCGATTTGATTCCGGCTCATGAGCTTCTGCAGCGCGAGGCAACCACCTTAACTTCGTATATCTATACGGCTCGCGAGTTCGATATCATGCGTCCGCGTCGTCTGGGCGAGAAGTCCCTGGTCATTGCTTGCAGCCACAGTGGCAACACCCCCGAGGTCGTCGAGGGCTGCGAGATTGCCCTTGCTGCCGGCGCTACGGTGATCGCCCAGACCGACAACGCTGGATCCAAGATCGACTCCGGCAAGTGGACCACGTGGGTCTACCCGTGGGGCGAGGGCGTGCCGCAGGCCGAGGTCCCCGCTGGCATTTCGCTGTCGCTTGCGGCCGAGCTGCTCGATCAGCAGGAGGGCTACGCCGATCTTGCCGATATGTATGCCGGTATCGCCGAGATGGATAAGATTCTTCCCCCGGCACGCGAGAAGGTAAATGCCGAGCTGGGCGATCGCTTTGCCAAGCTTTGCCAGGAGCACGAGTTCTTCTACATTCTGGGCAGCGGTCCCAACTTTAGCCAGACCTACGGTTTCGCTATCTGCTCTCTTATGGAGATGCAGTGGCAGCACTGTAGCTACATCCACTCTGCCGAGTACTTCCACGGTCCCTTCGAGGCTACTCAGGATGGCGTTTTTTACTTCCTGCAGATGGGCTCCAGCGAGTGCCGTGCTATGGACGAGCGCGCCCTGGCGTTCCTTAAGACGCATACCGATACGCTGATGGTGCTCGATGCCAAGGAGTACGGTATGGAAGCCGTGCCGGCGAGCGTCCGTGCCTATCTGGACCCGGTGCTGTTCTACGCCATGAACTGCGAGCTGCGTGCTGCACGCGGCAAGGTGTTTGATCACGATCCCGATTTCCGTCGCTATATGGGTGTTGTCGAGTACTAGAAGGGGCAAAGGCCATGGCATTTAACGTTAACGCGCTCGGATTTGGCGACAACGTCGTCGATCGCTACGAGCATATCCACACCATGTATCCCGGCGGCAATGCGGTGAACTTCGCCGTTTATGCCAAGAAATGCGGTGCCGCACGCTCCGCATACATGGGCATTTTTGGCAATGACGCCGCTGCCGAGCATGTCATTGCAAGCCTCGAGGATGAAGGTATCGAGCTTGACAAGTGCGAGCAGATGATTGGCGAGAACGGAGCGGCTCGCGTGACCGTCGTTGACGGTGACCGTGTCTTCCTCGGCTCCAACGAGGGCGGTATCCGTGGCGATGCGCGCTATGTCCTCGATCGCTTTGACCTTTCGTACATGAAGCAGTTCGATGTGGTTCATTCGGGCAACTATTGCTTTACCGAGCGCGAGCTGCCCAAGCTGAAGGCTGCGGGCGTCACGGTCTCTTTTGACTTTTCGGACGACTCCACCGACGAGTACTACGAGCAGATTGCGCCCTACGTCGATTTCGCTTTCTTTAGTGCGGCGGATGCCGCGAGTGAGGACGAGATTCGCGAGCGTCTGGCATGGGTGAAGGGCCTGGGTCCGCGTTTTGTGTCGGCTACGGCGGGCGCCGAGGGCTGCATTGCTTACGACGGCGAGCGTTATTACCGCCAGCTGGCTAAACCGGTAACGGACATGAAGGACACCATGGGGGCGGGCGACTCGTTCCTCACCTCGTTTTTGATGTGCTATCTCGATTCCGCCAAGCGCGGTGAGGATGGCGCCGAGGCCATCGAGCGCGCGCTCGACTTTGCTGCCGGGTTTGCCTCGACCGTGTGCGGCATGGAAGGTTCTTGGGGCCACGGAGCACCAATCGTCGAATAGCTTAAGAAAGCGTGCGGCGGTCTGGCTATGAGGCCTTGGACAGCCGATGCAAAACAATAAGCGAAACGCGAAAAAGGGGGCTCGCCATGTGGTGGGTCCCCTTTTGAACATTGGAGAAGACCATGGGTATTAAAGCGTGTGCGGCTGGTTTTTGCTGTGCGGACGTCTATCAAAACATCGGCGTGTTCTATCCGACTGGTAACGGCATTGACTGGGGTATCCATCTTGCACGAATGGGCGTTTCGGTATCCGCCGTGTCGGTTGTCGGCAAGGACGAGTACGGAGACAAGATGAGAGAGGCACTGGCCGCTGAGGGGTTTGATATCTCTCATCTGCGGGTGGAGGATGGCGACACCTCGGTGATGCTCATGGCATTGAAAGACGGCGTCGATCGCGTGCATCTCGAGGCAATCGATGGCGTAATGGAGACATATCGTCCGAATGAAGATGACCGGGCGTTTATCCTAGAGCATGACATCATTCATACCGACCTGTTTGGCAATTGTTTGGACCTCCTGCCCGAATGGCATGATGCGGGCAAGACGGTGGTTATGGACTTTTCGGTGTTCAGCCAGGATCCCGAATATGCATGCGAGGCTCATTTTCCTTACGTAGACTATGCGTTCATGTCGTTTGAAGAGGACACTCCGGAGCTGCGAGACTGGGTACGCCACGTGCAGGAATTGGGACCGCGCGTTGCGGTTGCCACGCTTGGCGAGAAGGGAAGCATTGCTTATGACGGTGAGTGCTTCTATGAGTGCGGGATCGTACCGGCGGAGAAGGTCGTTAATACCGTGGGTGCCGGCGACTCGTATATTGCCGGGTTTACCAAGGGCGTGATCGATGGCCTTGATATTCCGGCGTGTATGAAGGCGGGCGCTGAGCTGTCGTCCCGAGTGATTGGTTCGTTTGAGCCGTACTAGGGTCAAATGCCTGGAAAGGAGTACGAAATGGTTATCGACATGTTGGTCCATCCTATGCTCTACGGCGAGATCTGTAAGCCGGGTGATGAGCCTGATGGATTCGGCTTTTGGTCACGAGAATTTGGTATGGGGCATATGGGCCCCATGGATTGGGATGAGCTTCAAGTCGAGATGGACGTCTGCGATGTGCAGAAGAGCGTGCTCATGCCGCTCGATGTAACCACGGCATGCGGAGGGCACTTTGGCACCAACGACCAGATTGCCATGCTGGTTGCCGCGCATCCCGATCGTCTGTGGGGATTTGCGAGCGTAGACCCGCAGGTGAGCGGTGCCGCAGACGAATTGGAGCGCGCCTTTACCGAGTTGGGGGCAAAGGGGCTTTGCCTGCATCCTGCAAAGCAGGGTTTTGCCCCCGATGATGCTGTGGCCGAGCCGCTTTACGAGCTGTGCGAGCGCTATAACAAGCCGGTGGTTTTCCATGCCGGTATGTCTTGGGAGCCTGGCGCAGAGCTCTCGCGCAGTAACCCGCTTGCATTTGAGCACACAATCGCAACGCATCCAAATGTGCGCTTTAGTTTGACTCACTTTGGCTGGCCCTGGGTGCGCGAGACCGTGGCGATGCTGCTCAAGTATCCCAACTGCTACACGGACACCTCTATCACTTACATCGATTCGCCCGAGGAGATGATGCAGCGTCTTTTCACGGTCGATATGGGGCCGCTGTGGTATGAGCGCGCGCTATCGCACCAAGTGATGTTCGCCAGCAATACGCCGCGCTTCCGTGCATTCAAACTCAAGCGGGCGCTCGATACCGTGCCCATGCGCGATGATGCGCGAGAAAGGCTCTACTGGGGTAATGCCCTGCGTTTTCTTGAAGGGGATGAGTAAACATGGTGACGCTCGAGACATTGAGCTATCTATCGACTGCTCCGGACCAGTTCATCGATATTACCGAAGACGTGCACGCTGCCATCGAACGCAGCTCGGTGACCAATGGCTTGGCAGCGATTATTTTGTCGCATACGACCTGTGGAATCGTGGTAAACGAGGGGCTGCCCTGCGTGGAGACGGATCTTATGGAGACGCTTGATCGCATCGCCCCACTCGATGCCCCCTATGCGCATGCACACTTCCTGCCGAGCTATGGAGCCACCGGCAACAACTCCTGTGGGCATATCAAGAGCATGATTTGTGGAAACAGTTGCTTCTTTCCCGTCCAAGATGGCCACATCGTGTGCGGAAGTGCCCAGAACATCTATCTTGCGGAGTTTGACGGTCCGCAGAAGCGAAAAGTGTACGTCGAGGTGCTGGGGGAGTAACGTCCCTGCAATAACTCTATGAAGGAGCACGTTATGTCGTTTCTAACCTCGATGTTCAAGACCGAAAAGCCGGTTATCGGAATGCTGCACCTGCGTCCTCTGCCGGGCGATCCACTGTATTACCCGGGCGGAAGCGTGTCGCAGGTCGCGGAAGCCGCCAAGCGCGATCTCGAGGCGTTGCAGCAGGGCGGTGTCGATGGCATTTTGATTACCAATGAGCTCTCGATGCCCTATGAGCAGCACGTTTCTCCCTCAACCCTTGCATCGATGGGCTATGTAATCGGGGCTCTATCCCATGATCTGTCGACCCCTTGGGGAGCTGAGGCTATTTACGATGGTGATGCCACAATCGAGCTGTGCGCTGCTGTCGACGCGCAGTTCACACGCTGCAATTTTTGCGGTGCCTGGGCCGGTGATCTTGGGCTGATCAACCGAGATTTCGCTCACACCATGCGTCGCAAGGCGGCGCTGCGCTTGGACGACCTCAAGCTTTTTCACTTCATCACGAGCGAGGGGGAGGTTTATCTCAACGACCGCACGACTGCGGACATTGCCGATTCACTTCTCTTTAATTGCCTTCCGGATGCAATGGTCATCGGCGGTTCGGCTGCCGGTCGTGGCGCTTCGGGCGAGCTTGCCGATGGGGTTCGCGAGCGTGTTGGCGAAGTGCCTGTGGTATGTGGCACCGGTTGTCGCGAAAATACCGTGGCTGACGTATTTGCTCACTACGATGGCGCGTTTGTCGGCACCTGCTTAAAGCGCGACGGAAAGCTGGATGCCCCGGTTGATGTTGAGCGGGTAGCTCGTTTTATGGCTGCCGCTCGTACGGCGCGAGGGGAGTAGGCACCTATGGCGCTCTATCTGGGTATTGATATTGGGACAAGCGCCTCTAAAGGCGTTTTAATCGATGATCGATGCAACATCGTTTGCCAAGCCTCTTGTGGACATGAGACGGACAACCCGTGTGACGGATGGTACCAGCATGATGCGGAGGCAGTTTGGTGGGGCGATTTTTGCCGCTTGTCGCGCGAGCTGGTGGCGCGATCGGGGGTTAACGCGGCACAGATCGGATGCGTGGGCCTTTCCGCATTGGGTTGCGACTGTGTGCCGGTCGATACCGAGTGCAACGCGCTGGCGCCCGCGATTTTGTATGGAGTCGATGCACGTTCGAAGCCGCAGATTGACGAGCTTCTTTCCGAATATGGGTCAGACCGCGCACGCGAGCTTTTCGGGCACGATCCCTGTTCGTCAGATATTGCTCCCAAGATCTTGTGGTTTAAGGAGAATATGCCCGAGGTGCACGAACGTGCCGCAAAGTTCCTGACGGCGTCGTCGTTTCTATGCGCAAAGTTGACGGGGCGTTTTACGGTGGACCGTTATTTGGCGGAGGATTTTCTTCCCCTATACGACCGCTACACCTGGAAGGTTGATGCTCGGGAATGTGCTCGTTTCTGCCGGCCTGACCAGATGGCGGAGGTAATGTCGGCTACCGATATTGCCGGGGTGATTACGCGGCGTGCGGCTGAGGCGACGGGGCTCGCGGCAGGGACACCTGTCTTAGTGGGAACGGGCGATTCTGGTGCCGAGGCCATTTCGACGGGTGTATTCCGTCCCGGCGATATGATGGTTCAGTTGGGGAGTACGGCGTATTTCATCTACCTAGCTGATCATATGATCGATGATGTCCGCCTGTGGCCGGGGACGTTTATCATTCCCGGAACTTACGGGATCTGCGCGGGGACCAATACGGCGGGCGCACTCACATCGTGGCTGCGCCAAGAGCTGTATCGCGACGCCGTAGAGGCCGAGGGCCACGGTGGCCCCGATGCCTATTCGGTTATGGCGCATGATGCCGCCGATGTGGCGCCGGGTGCCGATGGGCTCCTGTGTCTGCCGTACTTTGCGGGGGAGCGTACTCCGCTCAACGATCCCGAGGCGCGTGGCGTCTTCTTTGGCTTGACCGGAAGGCATACGCGAGCCCATATGGTTCGCGCCGCCTTGGAAGGCGTCGCGTATACCGTTGCATCCCATGTCGACATTATCGAGCGAGAGCATGGACTGCCAATTGGGCGCATTATGCTTGTCGGAGGTGGAACCAAGAATCCAGTTTGGATGCAGGCTATCGCCGACGTATGCGGGCGCGAGGTCTCGGTTGCCAAGGTTACGGTGGGCGCATGCTTCGGTGATGCCATCATGGCAGCTCTCGCAGGTGGCGCCTATGCATCATGGGATGAGCTCGCCCAAGTCCTTGGCGTTGCGCAAACAATCGTGCCCGATATGGCTGCCCACGAGTTATATGCGTCGCGTCGTCATATCTTTGACGAATTGTATGAACGCAACCGTGATTTCATGCACGAATTGGTGTAATGCTGCCGAATTGTACTGCCTTCCAATAGGGGCTGCGTTGTGCGATTCGCATGCCCCTTGGCATTTTTGCCCACAGGGGTTAGCGAAGGTCAAAAACAGAGCGCGCATTTGCTAAAACTGCCGACTCAATGTGCTGTACATCGCAGTTTTTGAGCGTGGCGATGCGTTCTAAGGTCCTTGTGAGCGATCTGATGAGCGACTGCGCGCTTGTTTCTGTGTTTGACTCGGCCGGCGCATCGGTCTCGAGCAGTAGACGGTCGAGTGAAATCTGTCGGGCATATTCGCGTCCACGTTTTGACGTAAGCATGCGTTCGTTGACGGAAAAATAACAGCCTGCATTACGCGCACGGGCGAGTTCGTCCGAGGTGCCGCTAAACCAGTGGAAGATGATAGCGGGGGAGTCGGAGTTTGGGGTGAGTAGCCCATGCGATTCGAGGACGTCCAGTACGGCTCCTGCCGAACGAACGGCGTGAATTGATATCACGCGTCCGGTAAGAGGATGCTGCACGAGCGCATCGCAGAGCCGGTTAAGTGCCTGTATTTGTAGCGGCTCACTTCCAGCAAAGCGCGCGGAAAAGTCGAGTCCGACTTCGCCGATGTAGCGTTCTTGGGCAGCAACTTCGCAAAGCAGATTGACTTCGACAAAACCGCAGTGGCCATCGGCGAGCCACCAGGGGTGAAGCCCAACGCCGGCGATGATGCCTGGTTGGCGACAGGCGCGCTCGTTTGCGGCCGAAAAGTCGCGCGGATTGACGCCGCAGCCAAATAGACCCAAGCCTAGTGCTGTCGCCTCATCGGCAACGGCGTCCGGGTGAGCCATTAAATCAAGATGGCAGTGTGCATCAAATAACCGGGGCTCCATCTCGGTGCGCTCCGCTAGTCCAGACGTTGGCCATCGGAGCGTACGCGCTCAGTGCCGCGGCCGCTGATCTGGCGGATAACCTCGCCGGCAATCATCTGGCCCATGATGGGCGGCATAAAGCTGGCGGTTCCCAGCTCGGTGCGCTCGTGGATGTTGGAAGGGTCGCGAGGCTGTGTCTTAACCGATTCCTCGCAGCTAAACAGTACATGCAGGCTCTTGATTCCGCGCTTCTTGCATTCTTTGCGCATAATGCGGCTCATGGGGTCACGTACCGTATCGAAAATGTCGGCAAAGCGGAGGCACTCGGGATGGAGCTTGTTGGCCCCGCCCATGGAGCTAACCAAACGAATGTCGTGGTCCTGAGCATATTTGGCAATGGTGAGCTTGGCCGAGATGGTGTCGATGGCGTCGACGACGTAGTCGAGCTTGCCGTCCGTCTGCTCCAAAACGCTCGCGAAGAAATCATCGATGTTGTCGCTCAGCAAGTATTCAGTTCGCTTGATGACGGCAGCGGCGGGATTGATGTCGTGGATCATGGCTTCCATCACGTCAACCTTGCGCTTTCCGATGGTGCTGTGAAAGGCGATGGCCTGACGGTTGATATTGCTGGGCGCGATGACGTCCTTGTCCAGAATGACGAAATGACCGATGCCGCCGCGGGCGAGTGCCTCGCAGCAATTGGAGCCCACACCTCCGCAGCCGAGCACCAGCACCGTAGCATCGGCGAGCTTATCGAGTGCCTCGCGGCCCATGATGATCTCGAGCTTGGTGTCGCGTGTCTCGTTGGGAATTGCGGCTGTGGTTTCGGGCATAGACATCCTCCGATGGGGAAGCGGGTCGTGTTTTAGCTATCGCCATTATAGGTATTATCGCGATTCCATTTGAGCCCTTGGGCTTGTTGAAATGGGATCGGGATTCGCATAAGATTGAAGCAGATGGCACCCGTTGCAGCGGGTTAGCCAACTCCAAAACACGTTTGTAGCGTGAGAAGTGGCCGTCTTCGCATTACGCGGGGGCGGCTATTTCATTCGACCTCCAATGTGGATGCCGAGCTCCACGGCCGCGATTACAAGCAATAACAACGTCAGGACATCGCCAATACTCATAGTCCATCTCCTTCTCGGGTAGAGGGAGCTGGCCCATCTGCTTCAACTTCCATTGTAGCTAAATACGAACGAATGTTCTATAGATGTTCCTGTATTAGATAGTTAGACAAACATCTAAATATCGAGTATAGTGTGCGCGTCATGAGAGATGATGAGAGGAGGTCTTATGCCGGGAGAGGGTTTTAAGGCGCTGGCCGATCCTACGCGACGGCGCATTTTGGAACTACTGCGCGAGGGCAATTGCACGGCCGGGGAGCTTGCTGAGCATTTCGATATCAGCAAGCCGTCATTGAGCCATCATTTGGCGACGCTCAAAAACGCCGGGTTGGTGACCGACGAACGTCATGGCCAAAACATCGTATACAGCTTAAACACCACTATCATGCAGGACTTGATCGGTTGGTTTATGGGCTTTACAGACACGGAAGGTGATAAGGATGAATAACGAAAACAAGGGCATTCACCCCACGGGGGTATCGTCGCGCGTGTGGATTGCGCTGGTCGTTCTGTGCGTCGCCAATGTCGTAGCGCACCTCATGGTGATGCCGAGCTTGCCTGCACAGATTCCCACGCACTGGGGCGCGAACGGCGCCGTCGATGGTTGGGGTCCTAGCTGGATGACCTCCGCGCTCGGCGTGCTGCCTCTGGCGCTTCTCGCAATGTTCTGCGTGGTGCCGCGCATCGATCCCAAAGGTGAGGCATATCGAACCTCGGGCAAGTTCTATCAGGGCTTTGTAATCGCCTTCACCTTGTTCATGTGCGCCATAAGCTGGCTGGGAGAGCTTACGGTCTGGGGCGTGGTGCCGGCGGTCGGTTCGGTTAACGTGTTGATTTCCGGTGTTGTCGGTTTGCTGTTCATCGGCGTAGGCAACTACTTGCCGCGTGTGAAGCAGAACTATACGCTCGGTATCAAGACACCTTGGGCGCTTGCCGATCCCGAGAACTGGCGCCGTACGCAGCGTTTTGGCGGCGCCTGCTTTATGGTGCTGGGTATTGGCCTGATTGTGATGGGCGTGGCAGGCAGCGTGCTTTCGAGTGAAGTCGTCGCCGCGGTGATTGCGGTTCTGGCGTTTGGTTCGGTTGGAGCCGTCTACGTCTACTCGTATCTGTTGTGGCGCAAATCGCAGCGAGCCGTTCGTTAAGGTTGCGGAAAACTAGCGTACGCAGTTCATAGTATGTTCCGGGGGATTTTTCCCGGGTAGTATTAGGGGGTGTGGGCAACCATGCCCCTTTTTCGTTACGTTTCAGAGCCGATTTCCTTATTTCGTTTCCACTAAAGCGAAACAAGAATAGGGAAACAGCAGGTAGAAAGGATAAAACAAGCAAATGGCAGAGTTTATCTACCAGATGTATCAGGCTCGCAAGGCCCATGGCGACAAGGTAATCCTTGACGACGTGACCCTGAGTTTCTACCCCGGTGCCAAGATCGGCGTCGTGGGCCCCAACGGTATGGGCAAGTCGACCCTGCTCAAGATCATGGCCGGCATCGAGGAGGTCTCCAACGGCGATGCCAAGCTCACCCCCGGCTACACCGTGGGCATCCTGCAGCAGGAGCCGCCGCTCGACGACGACAAGACCGTCATCGAGAACGTGCGCATGGCGTTTGGCGATATGATCGCCAAGGTCGATCGCTTCAATAAGATCGGCGAGGAGATGTGCGACCCGGACTGCGACATGGACGCCCTCATGGCCGAGATGGGCAAGCTCCAGGATGAGATCGACGCCGCTGACGGCTGGGATATTGATTCAAAGCTCGGCCAGGCCATGGACGCCCTGCAGTTGCCCGATTCCGACATGCCGGTCAACGTGCTTTCCGGCGGCGAGCGCCGTCGCGTGGCCCTGTGCAAGCTGCTGCTCGAGGCTCCCGACCTGCTGCTGCTCGACGAGCCCACGAACCACCTGGACGCCGAGTCGATCCTGTGGCTCGAGCATTTCCTGCACAACTACCAGGGCGCCGTTCTGGCCGTTACGCACGATCGCTACTTCCTGGATAACGTTGCCGAGTGGATCTGCGAGGTCGACCGCGGTCACCTCTATCCCTACAAGGGCAACTACTCCACGTATCTGGAGACCAAGGCCGCCCGTATCGAGGCGCAGGGTAACCGTGATGCCAAGCTCGCCAAGCGCATGGAGGCCGAACTCGAGTGGGTACGCAGTTCGCCCAAGGCTCGCCAGGCCAAGAACAAGGCCCGTCTGGCTCGCTACGAGGAGATGGAGGCCGAGGCCCGCGCAAGCCAGAAGCTCGACTGGACCGACATCCGCATCCCTGTGGGCCCGCGTCTGGGCAATAAGGTGCTCGAGGCCCATCACCTGCACAAGGAGTTCGACGGTCGCGTGCTCATCGATGACCTTTCGTTCACCCTGCCGCGCAACGGCATCGTGGGCGTCATCGGCCCCAATGGTGTCGGTAAGACCACACTCTTCAAGACCATTGTGGGCCTGGAGCCGCTGACTTCGGGCGAGCTCGAGGTGGGCGAGACCGTCAAGATCTCCTATGTCGATCAGAACCGTTCCGGCATCGACCCCGACAAGAACCTGTGGGAGGTCGTCTCGGATGGCCTGGACCACATGATGGTGGGCGAGACCGAGGTCCCCAGCCGCGCGTACGTGGCGAGCTTTGGCTTTAAGGGCCAAGACCAGCAGAAGCGCGCTGGCGTACTCTCCGGTGGCGAGCGCAACCGTCTGAACCTGGCGCTCACGCTCAAGCAGGGCGGCAACCTGCTGCTCCTCGACGAGCCCACGAACGACCTCGACGTCGAGACGCTGTCCTCGCTCGAAGCGGCGCTGCTCGAGTTCCCGGGCTGCTCGGTGGTCATTAGCCACGACCGTATGTTCCTGGACCGCGTCGCCACGCACATTCTGGCGTGGGAGGGCACCGACGAGAATCCGGGCAACTGGTATTGGTTCGAGGGCAACTTCGAGGCCTATCAGGCCAACCGCATCGAGCGCCTGGGCGAGGACGCAGCCCAGCCGCACCGTATCCACCGCAAGCTGACGCGCGACTAATTTGTTACGCGGTTTTACCAAACCGCGTAACTGCTCGACGCTGCGCGGGCCGCAAGCACCCCATCTTGCCGTTCAAACCGTCGCTCGCGTACCGAAGTACGCATCGCTCCTCTTTCACGGCAACCTGGGGCACTTGCGGCCCGCTCGCTGTTGGTCACGAAACATCGATGAATGCTAATAAAAGCGGCTCAAATCCTGATTTGGATTTGAGCCGTTTGTCGTTACTGCTCGGGCTCTTCGACTTTGTCGATGGTCCAGGCGGCTCCGAGGCCGCCGGTGGTGTTGCGGCGGATGCGCACGGTGACTTCGTGGCGCTCGCCGGCCTGCGTGTAGCGCAGGGGGAAGCTTGCGCGGTTTCGCGCGGCCTCGATGGTACCGCGCTCGCGGGCGATCCAGTAGTACTCGCCGACGATGCCGAGCGTGTCGGCGCCGTAGGGGAGATAGGTCGACAGCTGGTGCAGAAGCGGGCCGGGGCAGAAGACCTCGGTTGCGAAATCGATGGGGAAGTCCTCGGGGATGGTCGGTGCTGTGGGCGCGGGGGTTGGGGCCGCTACGGGTACCGAAGCCGGTGCCGGTGCGGGAATTTGGTCGCAAGCAGCGACGGGCACGGACTCGATGACGGGTGCGGGCTCTGGCGTCGCTTCCGGCTTGATCGCGGAATCTGCGGGCTCCACGGTGACGGGCGCGTCTGCAACTGCAGCTTCAACCTCAACCTGCGTCGCGCTCTCGTTCTCGACGCTCGACTTTGCCTCAACCGGCGTGGAGGCCATGGTGGTGATGCCGGCGTTTGCGTTCTCGGGGTCATAGACGACCGTGAGCGAGATGGCGGGCTGCGGCGTCTCGGGCTCCGGCGCCGACTCGGTAGCGTCTTGATCGTCGGGCTGATTGTCCTCGGCCTCGTCGCCAAAAACATCGTTGTTTTGGAACACAGACGTCTCGGATTGGTTAGCGGCTTCTTCGGTTGTCGACTTGGGAGCCTCGTTGAGCTCAGCAGTGGCTTCCTGCTCGGATATGACCTCGGGCTCAGTCGTGGCGGCGATTTCGGTTTCGGCTTCTGCTGTTACCTCAATAGCGACTTCGATCTCGGGCTCGGGCTCTGGCACGGCTTCAACCATGGCTTCGGGCTCGGGACGCTTAACGTGCTTGGGGCGCACAGCCTTGAGGTCCTTCTCACCGCGCTTTTTCTTTTTGTAGGACTGCTTGGCTCCCTTGGCTGCCTTGGGCTTGTCCTCGCCCTTGGCAAGGGCGGCATCCCAGGCCTCGTTGGCGATGACCGTGGCATACAGGCGGCCGCCCTTAAAGACGGTCAGCTTAATACAGTCATCAAGCTCCTCGAGCAGCTCGCGCGTGGACTCAAAGCCCAGGTCATAAGCGGCCATGTCACCATCGGCGAGCGCCTCCTCGACCTGCGTCATAAACGTTTGCTTGCCGCACCCAATCGCGTCGCGCAGCAGGCGATACAGATAGATGTGGTTGCCCAACGATAGCGTGGGCGTAACTATTGTCTTGCTCATGGCAAATCTCCTCTTTACACACCAAAGCATCTTACCATCGCACGGGACGTGCCACCTCGGCGCCCAAGGCAAACGGGCGCGACCGTTGCCGGTTCGCGCCCGTTATACAGGTCGGTTCTCTATGAGAGGCAAACGTGCTTAGTTGCCCGATGCCGTGCCTTGGCTCGAGCTGTCAGATGCCGTGCCGGACGCGGTTCCGCTCGAACTGTTGGTGTTGCTGTTGTCGGTAGATCCCGTACTCGATGTATTGCCGCCCGTCTGGTCGCCCGTGCTCGGCTGAGAGCCGTCAGTCGTTTGGCTTGAGTCGGTCGTGCCGGATTGCGTGCCGCTGTTGTTCGCAGAGGAATCGACGCCCTGCGATTGATCGGGGGTGTTCGAGGACGAGTCGGTGGATGCGGGGGTGCCTTGCGGGTCGTCCTGCTGGCTTTGCGATTGACCGGAGCTATCCGCGTCGTGCTCGGTCGTGCGCGACGAAAGGATTGGCTCGGGACGCTCGCCCAGGCCCTCACCGGCCGTAGTGATAAGGATGGCGCCAGCGCAGGCGATGACCGCGACGATGGCGATGGCGATCGAGAAGACGATGACCTTCTTTTGCGTCTGGCTGCGCTCTGCCGCCGCCTTGGCGCGCAGGCTGTTGGGGGCGACGCGAGCCGTGGTCGCGCGCCCCGCAACCTGGCGCATCTCCTGCGTAGTCGCGGCGCCGCCCAGGTGCTCCTCGGCATTAAGCTCAACGGGCTCATAGACGCCGGCGGGGTAGTCGACGGCGGTGTGCGTACCTTTGAGGGCTTCGGCACTGGCAGAGATAAAGTGGCGGTAGACCTGCGAGGACACAACCGTGATGACCGAGCTCACGGCGGCACCAATTACTGAACCGGCGATACCGATCTTGGAAGCAAGCGCGACGCTCGTGGCGGCGGCTGCGGCGCCGGCGATGATCTGGGGAATGGAAATGTCATCGAACAGGCCCTTTTTGGGCGCGATGGCCATGGTCTGTCCGATGGAATGGTTCTCGTGCACGCCGTTGTTGAGCGATGCCGGTGTCATGACGCGCGTACGCGGCGCGTCGGTGTACTTGGTTGTCATACGGGGTCCTCCCGGCGTAAATCTGCTTCGTTTCGTGTAGCCATCAGGGTACCCACCAGATGTGAATCGTACGTGACATTTAACAGATACCATCAACTCATCAATAGCTCACCAAGTTGGTGGGATGCGGTTGCACCCGGCGGTTGAACTACAATAGGGCTTGCTAATTGTTGTGAATGGCGTCTACGCACGGGAGCATTCTTATGAATCTTCACCTTTCTCAGTCTGATGGCTTTTTGCGTGTGGCGGCGGCGTCGCCGCAGATTCGCGTTGCCGATGTCGAGGGCAATGCCGAGGTTGCGCTGGCGGCTGTTCGCGATGCTGCCGAGCGCGGCGTTCGCGCGCTGGTGTTGCCCGAGCTCAACTTGTGCGGCTATACCGCAGCCGATCTGTTCCATAACCGCACATTACTGCATGCCTGCGAGTCCGCACTGGCACATATTCTCGATGAAACCCGCGAGCTGCCGATTGTCTTTACCATCGGCCTTCCCGTTGCAGTTGCCGAGAATATCTACAACTGCGCCGCCGTGTGCTGCGCGGGCGAGCTTTTGGGCCTCACGGCCAAGAAGCATCTGCCCAACTATGGCGAGTTCTATGAGCGCCGCTGGTTTGCTCCGGCGCCTGCGGATCCCGTGTGGGTTGAATTTGCCGGTCAGGGTCCGGTCCCGCTGGGTTCGGGGCTTGTCTACCGTTGCTGTGATGAGGGCGCCGAGGACCTGGTGCTGGGCGTTGAGGTCTGTGAGGACCTGTGGGTGCCGGCGCCGCCTTCGACCGAGATGGCGCTTGCCGGTGCGACGGTGATTCTCAACCCGTCGGCCTCGGACGAGATTATCGGTAAGGCAGATTACCGCCGCAGCCTTATCTCTAACCAAAGCGCGCGCCTGTACTGCGCCTATGCCTACGCGGACGCGAGCGAGGGCGAGTCCACGACCGACATGGTCTTTGCGGGGGAGAACCTTATCTACGAAAACGGCTCCAAGCTCGCCGCTACCAAACTGCTTACCTGTGATATGGCCGTCGCCGACGTTGACCTTGACCGCCTGGTTGCCGAGCGCCGTCGCTCGACGACGTGGACGCGCGCGGACGATGCGCCGGAGGCCACGACCGTTGAGTTTTCGTTTGAGGGCGTGCTGGCAGACGAGCCTGTCCTGCGCGATGCACTCGACATCGACCGTGTCTTCCCCCGCGCGCCCTTTGTGCCGGCCGACCATGGTGACCTGGCCGAGCGTTGCGAGACCATCCTCGACCTGCAGACCGCTGGCCTCAAGACCCGCCTTGCCCATACGGGTACCAAGGCTGCAGTCATCGGTCTTTCGGGCGGCCTGGACTCCACGTTGGCACTGCTTGTGACCGTGCGCGCCTTTGATGTGCTGGGGCTGCCGCGCACAGGCATCACTGCCGTGTCCATGCCCGGCTTTGGCACGACGCATCGTACCAAGTCGAATGCCGAGTCGCTCGCTTGCGACCTGGGTGTGAGCTTCCGCGAGGTTTCGATCCACGCGGCCGTGGAACAGCACTTCAAGGACATTGAGCATGATTCGGCCGTGCAGGACGTGACCTACGAGAACAGCCAGGCCCGCGAGCGTACGCAGATTCTGATGGACTTGGCTAACCAGGCTGGCGGCTTTGTCATCGGTACGGGTGACCTGTCGGAGCTGGCGCTCGGCTGGGCTACCTATAACGGCGACCACATGAGCATGTACGCCGTCAACGCGAGCGTGCCCAAGACGCTTGTGCGCCACTTGGTGCGCTATGCGGCTGATGTCTTTGGCGGGCGTATCGCCGAGGTCTTGCTCGATATCCTCGACACGCCGGTGTCCCCCGAGCTTCTGCCGCCCACGGGCGACGGCGAGATTGCGCAGAAGACTGAGGATTTGGTGGGCCCGTACGAGTTGCACGATTACTTCCTCTACTACCTGCTGCGTTTTGGCTTTGAGCCGGGCAAGATCTACCGCATGGCGCTCAAGAGTTTCGAGGGCGTCTACGACGCCGGGACCGTCCACACGTGGTTGCGTACGTTCTATCGTCGCTTCTTTGCCCAGCAGTTTAAGCGCAGTTGCCTGCCCGATGGTCCCAAGGTGGGTTCGGTTACGCTCAGCCCGCGCGGCGATTGGCGTATGCCGAGTGACGCCAGCTCGCGTCTGTGGCTTGCGCAGATCGACGCGCTCAATCCAATTGACTAAGGTTGGCTAAATTGAACCAATACGGGGGTTGCAAGCGTTACACTTTTGAAATCTGATGGCCCGTATCGCGCGGCGCTCTTGTCGGAGCGCCGCGTTTTTTATATCGAAAGGTGGCACCATGCAGGCATCGCAGCGTCTCGACCGCTTTGGCGCGGAGGTCTTCGCCTCGCTCAACAACAAACTGCTCGCGCTGAAGGCTCAGGGCAAGACCATTTACAACATGAGCGTGGGCACGCCCGACTTTAAGCCGTACGACCATGTGGTCGAGGCGCTCACGCAGGCAGCCCAAGATCCCGAGATGTGGAAGTATGCCCTGCGCGACCTGCCCGAACTCAAGCAGGCCGTGTGCGATTACTATGAGCGCCGCTTTGGCGTTTCGGGCATTACGCCGTCCATGGTGCAGTCGTGCAACGGCACACAGGAGGGCGTGGGTCATTTGGGCCTGGCCCTGCTCGATCCGGGTGACACCATTCTGGTTCCCGATCCGTGCTACCCGGTCTTTGAGGCAGGTGCCAAGATCGCCGATGCCAAGCTCGAGTACTATCCGTTGGTTGCCGAGCACAATTACCTGCCCTATGTGGCGGGCATCGATCCCGAGGTTGCCGATCGCGCCAAGTACATGATCGTGTCGCTGCCCGCCAACCCGGTCGGCTCGGTGGGCACACCCGAGGTCTACGAGGAAATCATCGCTTTCGCCCGCGAGCACGACCTGCTCATCGTCCATGACAACGCATACTCCGACATCGTGTTCGACGGCGAGCCGGGCGGCAGCTTCTTGCAGTATCCCGGCGCGCTCGAGGTGGGCGTTGAGTTCTTCTCGCTCTCCAAGTCGTTTAACGTCACCGGTGCGCGTATCGGCTTTTTGGTTGGCCGCGAGGACGTGGTCTCTGCCTTTGCCAAGCTGCGCGGCCAGATCGACTTTGGCATGTTCTTCCCGATCCAGAAGGCTGCTATCGCCTGCCTGAACGGTCCGCGCGATGAGGTCGAGGCGCAGCGTCTGAAGTACCAGGAGCGCCGTGATGCCCTGTGCGACGGTCTCGAGGGTCTGGGCTGGGAGCGTCCCAACGCGCATGGATCTATGTTTGTGTGGGCCAAGCTTCCCGGTGGTCGCACCGATTCCATGGCGTTTTGCGAGGAGCTTATGGAGAAGGCCGGCGTTGTGGTGACGCCGGGCGCGAGCTTTGGCCCTTCGGGCGAGGGGCACGTGCGCATGGCGCTGGTCCTGCCGCCCGATCAGATCGCCTTGGCTGTCGAGGCCATTCGCGAGGCGGGCCTGTATTAGAAACCTATTTCGACTCGTCAATAGCTCGAAACCGATTTCGTGCAGTTATTTTACGAATACTGCAAACAATTTCGGTAAACGGTCGATTTTTGGCTGCGAATAGGAGCATAATCAAAGTCCCGATTGGATGTATTGGGATTACGACAAGCCGCTCGGGTCGTTCCCGGGCGGCTTGTTTGTGGAGAGAGATGGGAGTTTCTAATGGTTAACGAGAAGAAGGTCGCTATTGTCGGCTGTGGTTTCGTCGGTTCGTCTTCGGCGTTCGCACTGATGCAGAGTGGTCTGTTCTCCGAGATGGTCCTCATCGACGTGGACAAGAACCGTGCCGAGGGTGAGGCCCTGGATATCGCGCACGGCATGACGTTTGCCGAGCCGATGAAGATCTACGCCGGCGATTATTCCGATGTCGCCGACGCCGCCATGATCGTCGTCACCGCCGGCGCAGCCCAGAAGCCCGGTGAGACCCGCCTGGACCTGGTCAACAAGAACGTCAACATCTTTAAGTCCATTATCCCCGAGATTAAGAAGTCCGGCTTCGACGGCATTCTGCTCATCGTCTCCAACCCGGTTGATGTTCTGACCTATGCTGCCATCAAGATGTCCGGGCTGCCCGAGGGCCATGTCATCGGCTCCGGTACCGTGCTCGACACCGGCCGTCTGCAGCAGATGCTTGGTGCCCACGTCGAGGTCGACCCGCGCGATGTCCAGGCCTATGTCATGGGTGAGCACGGCGACTCCGAGTTTGTCGCTTGGTCCAGCGCTCAGGTTGCCGGCGTTCCGCTGAACACCTTCTGCGAGCTTCACGGCCACCTGGAGCATGAGGCCGCCGAGAAGCGCATCGCCGAGGACGTCAAGAACTCCGCCTACACCATCATCGAGAAGAAGCACGCTACCTACTACGGCGTCGCCATGGCCGTCAAGCGCATCTGCACTGCCGTCATGCGTGACGAGCAGACCGTTCTGCCCGTCTCCTCGCTCATGGTGGGCGAGTATGGCCTGTCCGATCTTGCCATCTCCATGCCGACCGTTGTTGGCCGCGACGGCGTTGTCTGCCGCGTCCCCGTGCCGCTGAACGATGACGAGCAGCATGAGCTTACCGCCTCCGCCAAGGCCCTCAAGGACATCATCGACAGCGTCGACTTCTCCTGCTAAATTAAGCTCGCTAGAGCGAAAAGCTACAATGAAGGCGTCCGGGCTCATACGGCCCGGGCGCCTTTTTGGTGCAAAGTAACCTGACCCCAATGCACCATCCCAATGCACCATAGTTGATGGGAGGGCCATGTCGGATTCGCCTAATTTTTTGACCTATGCCCAGACGGCGTTTGATCCGTTTGAGGAGCGGCCGTTCTGCGCGGTGGATAGCCTGGTCTTTGCGTGGTTGTCTTATTTGCGCTTGCCGGGTGATATGGCGGGGCTGACGAACTGGCAGGGCCTAGACGTACGCGAACTGCTGCGTGCCGAGTGCTACCGGGACATGATTGACGACTTGTGGGACCCAGAGGGGAGCAGGGCCTTGTTGGAGGCCGTGGCAGCAAGCCCTCGCTACCGTGGCGTGCACGTTTGCGGCTATCGTGCCGTGAGCGATGTGGTGGCGACAGAGCAGTTTGCAGCCATGGCGTTCCGGTTTCCGGCGGGGTTTAGCTATCTTTCCTTCCGGGGGACCGACAGCACGATTGTGGGCTGGAAAGAGGACTTTAACATGGCGTTCCGGTGTCCTGTGCCGGCCCAGGAATCCGCGGCGCGTTATGTGGACGAGGCGGCGGATGCGATCGACGGGCCGCTTTTGTGCGGAGGTCATTCCAAGGGTGGAAACCTTGCGGTGTACGGTGCGGCGATGTGCTCCGATGTCGCCCGTGAGCGAATCGAACGGGCGTATTCCCATGATGGTCCAGGGTTCGTCGAGGAGTTTCTGAACGGCAACGCCTTTGCCGATTTTTCCGGTCGAATCGACAAGACGCTACCTCGGTCGTCGATCTTCGGCATGATGTTCGAGACACAAGAGGACTATGCCATCGTTGAGAGCACCGAGTTCAGCCTGCTGCAGCACAATCCCTTTAGCTGGGTGGTTGATGGTTGCGACTTCGTGTACTGTGAGCGCCTGTCCGCCGGTGCTCGATACGTTGATGGCTCCATTCGCGAGATGCTGCTTGCAGTGTCACCTAGCGAGCGCGAGCGTTTTGTAGATGCGTTGTTCTCCGTGTTTGAGGCTACGGGCGCCGAACGGTTTGCGGATATCGCTGGGAATCTGCGCGAGAGCCTGCCCGTGATGCTCCAGGCTGCGCAAGGCTTTGACAAGGATACGCGGCGCTTTGTCTCGCAGACCATCGTTGCGATTCTTAAGTGTGCGCTGCTGCCCAAGCGTCCAGAGTTCAGCGTGCCTTCTAGTGGTAAGAGCCTGGCAGAACAGCTCGAGGCTTGGCAGTCCGAGCTCCTGCGCTAACCATTGGTGCAAAGCAACCTGTCCCCGATGCACCAATCTTCGATGCGCCTGGGGCGGGCTCGACCGCTATACTGGTTCGTGCCGAAATCGATCTAGAACGGAATGCCGTATATGAAAATCAATCACGCGATCCTGCATATCCTGGACTTTGACTCTGCCGTCAACGTCATGAGCCAGCGCGAGCTCGATATCGAGAGCCGTACCGTGCGCAACTTCGTGACCACGCATCTGCGCCGCGCTCGTACTTCGGCCGACAACAAGCGTGCCACGTTTGCCGAGAACTCCGCATTCGGCGGCGAGCTCAAGGGCTATTTCTTTGGTGAGCGTGAGTTCGTGGACCTGTCGCAGCAGATTGCGGAGTTCATCTCTTCCGAACTCACCAAGGCCGAGAAAGCCGAGTCCACTGACGTGCTTGTGGCGGACTTTGACGATGATGAGGATGCCCGCTGGTTTGCCGTGATGCTGCTGGGCTCCAAGCAGGCATTCATGCACGAGGTAGGTCGCGAAGAGGGCGAGGTTCGTAACGACATCGCGCGCCACTATGCCATTCTGCCGAACCCTTCGCAAAAGGTTCCGAGCTATGCCATCGTACGCGCAAGCACCATGGAGATCGGCTATGTGGACAAGAAGCGCAAGATTGCCGGCGAGGATCGCATGCTCATTCCCGACGGCCTGCTGCAATGCGACACGGGCGTTTCGGGTAAGGAGGTCATCGACACGGTGACGCGCGTGGTCGAGGAGGTCGCTGAAGAGCACGGCGCCAACACGGCCGTAGCGCTCGCTAAGGTTAAGGCTGCCGTTGCCGAGAAGGTTGAGGATGACGAGGAACTGCCGCCTTGGGATATCGTCGATGAGGTCTTTGAGGACGAGCCGGTCATCAAGGAGAGCGTGCGTGCGGCGCTGACCGAGGAGAAGGTACCCGAGCGCGTGCCCGTGGAGCGCAAGCAGGTCGAGCGCGCGGCCGTGCGCAATCACAAGATCCGTACCGACACGGGTATCGAGATCAGCTTCCCGGCCGAGATGGGTTCGAACTCCGAGTACATCGAGTTCGTCAACGAGCCCAACGGCCTCATCTCCATCGAGCTCAAGAATATCGGCAGCATCGAGAATCGATAAACTGCGCTTGGACGCTGCAAAAAACAAAGGCCGAAGCCCCAATGGAGCTTCGGCCTTTTTGCTTAGAACTGCATTTCCTTGCAGGTTGACACGCCTCTAGAGCCGGCGTAAGCCCTCTTCGAGGCCGGTCTTGCTGTCGGTCTTCTCGTCGCGCATCTTGATGACGCGGGCGGGGACACCGGCCACGACGGCACCGGCGGGGACGTCCTCGACGCACACGGCACCGGCAGCCACGACGGCGCCCTTGCCCACGCGCACGCCTTCCAGGACCACAGCATTGGCACCGATCATGACATCGTCCTCGATGATGACAGGCGTGGCGCTCGCGGGCTCCACGACGCCCGCCAACACGGTGCCGGCGCCGATGTGGCAGTTCTTGCCCACGGTGGCGCGACCGCCCAGCACGGCGCCCATATCGATCATGGAACCCTCGCCGATAACGGAGCCGATGTTGATGATGGCGCCCATCATGATGACGGCGCGGTTGCCGATCTCGACGCGGTCGCGGATAATCGCGCCCGGCTCGATGCGGGCGTTGATGCCCTTAAGGTCGAGCATGGGCACGGCGGAGTTGCGGCAATCGTTTTCAACGTCGTAGTAATCGATGGAATTGGCATTGGCGTCCAGGATGGCCTTCAGCTCATCCCAGTCACCAAAGACGGTCTTGCCACGACGACCGCCGTAGACGTGTGCATTGCCCCACTGGACCTTCATGCCCGGCTTCTCGCGCACGTACAGCTTGATGGGCGTCTTTTTGGGCGCGGTGGCGATGTAGTTGATAATCTCCTGTGCATCCATCTCGGCTGCGTTTCTCATATGCTGTCTCTCCTTTGAGGGGGTATGGTTGATAACTAGTTAGGCGAACATGACCTGGTCGAAGGTGTAGAAGCCGGGGTCGCGGGTGATGAGCTTTTGGGCTGCTGCCAAGGCGCCGTTGACGAAGATCTGACGGCTCGTGGCGCGGTGGGTGAGCGTGACCTCCTCGTCCTGGCCAAAGAAACTCACCTCGTGCACGCCGGCGACGGTGCCGCCGCGCAGCGAGTGCATGCCGATCTCCTTGGGGTCACGCGCGCCGCACATGCCCTCGCGGCCATAGACGGGGTGGTAGCCTGCCTGGGGTTCGGCTTCGACGATGGCGTCGAGCAGTAGCTTGGCAGTACCGCTCGGGGCGTCAACCTTTTGGTTGTGGTGCGTCTCGACGATTTCGCAGTCAAAGCCGGGCAGCTCGTGTGTGGCCTGTGCTACCAGATGACGCAGGGCTGCGATACCGATGGAGTAATTGCCCGAGTGCATGACGCGGGCGTTCTGACCCAGCTCGCGCAGGCGGTCCATCTGATCGGGTGTGTAGCCCGTGGTGCCCGAGACCAACGCGGCGCCCGTGCGTTCGACATAGGCGACGACGGCATCGAAGGTCACGACGTTCGAGAAGTCGATGATGACGTCGGCTGCCGGGGCGTTCTCGAGCTCGGACAAGTCGAAGCCGATCTGGGCGACGATATCAAAAACGGGCTGACCGGCGGCGTCGACAACGCCCTCGGCGGTGGTGCGGATGAGCGAGCCCATGCGGCCCGTTCCCATAATGACGGTCTTAATCAAGCAGACCAGCTCCCTTCAGAGCATCGGTAAGTGCGGAGCGCGTGTCGTCTGCCATGGGGCATAGCGGCATGCGGTAGTTGGCTTCGATCATACCCATCTGGGCGAGTGCTTCCTTGACGGGGATGGGGTTGACCTCGCTAAAGAGGGCATTGATGAGCGGCTGGCCGGCAATCTGGATATCGCGGGCGCGCTCCACGTCACCGTCCAGATAGGCGCGACACATGTCGTGCACGAGCTGCGGCTGAACGTCTGCCCACACGCTGATGGTGCCCGAGGCGCCCAGGCTCATGAGCGGCACGGTGAGGGCATCTTCACCCGAGTACATACGGAAGTCGTCGGACAGCAGGTGTGCGATCTTGGCCGCGTAGGCGACGTTGCCCGAGGCCTCCTTAATACCCATGATGTTGGGGTGCGCGGCCAAGCGCTCTACGTTGCGCTCGCTGATGCTGCAGCCGCAGCGGCCGGGGATGTTGTAGAGGATGCAAGGGATGTCCACGGCATTGGCGACGGTCTTAAAGTGCTGGTAGATGCCCTCTTCATTTGACTTGTTGTAGTAGGGGGTAATGAGCAGCAGACCGTCGGCGCCCAGGCCTTGGTAAGTGAGCGACTTGGTGAGCATGGTTTGCGTGGAGTTGGAGCCCGAGCCGGCGATGACGGGGACGCGTCCTGCAACATGCTTGACCACGGCGGCGACAACGGAGTTGTCCTCGTCATCGGTCATCGTGGCGCTCTCGCCGGTGGTGCCCAGGGTGAGGATGGCGTCGGTGCCGTTTTGCAGGTGGAAATCGATAAGGCGCTCGAGCGCGTCAAAGTCGACGCTGCCGTCCTTTTTAAACGGCGTGACGAGGGCGACGATTGAGCCCTCGAGGTTGCGGATATCCATGTTCTTCTCCTTCGCTTCCGCGATCTGGATGCGCTTGTTCCATTGGGCGGCGACGGCCAGGCGCTCGTCTTGGGCGCGACGGCGGGCACTTTCGGCGCGCGACTTGGCCAGCAGCTCTCGGCCGCTCGGCAGCACGTCGAGCGTGGCAAAGTAATCGCCCGGGCGCTCAGCACGGCGAATAAGGTCGGCCGAGCCATCGGGGCGCAGCAGCACCTCTGCGGAGCGCAGACGGCCGTTGTAGTTGTAGCTCATGGAGTAGCCATGCGCGCCGGTATCGTGGATCACGAGCACATCACCCATGTCGATATGCGGTAACTCGCGATCGATGGCGAACTTGTCGTTGTTCTCGCACAGATTGCCCGTAATGTCGTACGTGTTTGTGACAGGCGCCGCGGTCTTGTCGGCGCCACCCGGCTGACCCATTGCCGTAATGTGGTGGTAGGCGCCATACATGGCGGGGCGGATCAGATCGACCGCGCTTGCGTCGACACCGATATAGTCCTTGTAGATCTGCTTTTCGTGGATGGCTTTGGTGACCAGGCAGCCGTAGGGGCCCATCATAAAGCGGCCCATCTCGGTGCAGATGGCCACATCGCCCATGCCGGCGGGAACCAGAATTTCGTCGTAGGCCGCATGCACTCCTTCGCCGATAGCATGGATATCGTTGGCCTGCTGCTCGGGCAGGTAGGGGATGCCGACGCCGCCGGATAGATTGATGAAGGCGACGTGTGCGCCGGTCTCGCGCTCCAGGCGCACGGCTAGCTCAAAGAGGATGCGCGCGAGCTTGGGGTAGTAGTCGTTGGTGACGGTGTTGCTGGCAAGGAATGCGTGGATGCCAAAGTCCTCGGCACCCTTGGCCTTGAGCGTGCGGAAGGCCTCGAAGAGTTGCTCGGTGGTCATGCCGTATTTGGAGTCGCCGGGGTTATCCATGATACCGTTGGAGAGCTGGAACAGGCCGCCCGGATTAAAGCGGCAACTGACCGTCTTGGGGATGGAGCCTGCGACGCGCTCAAAGAACTCGATGTGGCTGATGTCGTCAAAGTTGACGATGGCGCCCAACTTCTCGGCGAGCTCAAAGTCGGCAGCTGGCGTGTCGTTGGACGAGAACATGATGTCGTGTCCCGTGATACCCAGCGAGCGGGCGATCATGAGCTCGGTATAGCTCGAGCAATCGCAGCCGCAGCCGTATTCGTTGAGAATGGAGATGAGCGCCGGGTTGGGATTGGCCTTGACGGCAAAGTATTCCTTAAAGCTCGGGTTCCATGCGAAGGCGTCGCGCACCTCTTGCATGTTGCGGCGGATGCCCGCCTCGTCGTATAGATGAAACGGCGTGGGGAACTGCTCGACGATATGCTCGAGCGTCTCCTTGTCCACAAACGGCTGCTTGGCCGCATACGCCTCGTTGGGGGTCAATGCCATGTCCCGTAAACCTCGCTATCCAGACGGCGCCATCTGCGCATCGAATCCGCATAGCGTGGACCCAATGTCCGGATAGCGCTCCCGCATTGCTGCAGACAGTCCTGTGGGTGTTTCCCGCAGGCCCACCAGGTTGTTCGTGCCCGAAAAACCCAGTTCGGCGGGTTTCGCCTCCCCACG
Source organism: uncultured Collinsella sp. (assembly GCA_900540945.1). Classification (GTDB taxonomy): domain Bacteria; phylum Actinomycetota; class Coriobacteriia; order Coriobacteriales; family Coriobacteriaceae; genus Collinsella. The sequence continues at coordinate 33,075 of UQHQ01000008.1, forward strand.
GGGTCAAAGCCTGCCGGCTCGCCCGCGGTTCTTCGTGCCCGCGCCTCTATCAAGTGGTAACGACCCTACCACGTTGCACTTTACCAAACAAGAGTATTCGTATATAACGTTTAAAAAATGCAGGGATATGCTGGAAACAAGGGCGTCACAATTTTGCATCACAATATTGTGTGAATGGAAATGCCCCATGAAAGGATCCTTTATGACCGAGCTCCAAGAACTCCGTCGCTATCGCCGCGATCTCCATCGCATTCCGGAGCTCGATTTCGATCTTCCGCAGACTATCGCCTATATCGAGGGCGTGTTGGCGCCGCTCGCTTGCGAGGTGACCCATCCGTGTCCCAGCTGCGTCTGCGCTTTCTTCGACGCTGGCGTTGGTGCCGCGCGTGCCACGGCGATTCGCGCCGATATGGATGCGCTGCCCATCGCGGAGGCGACGGGAGCGGCCTTTGCCTCGATCCATCCCGGCAAGATGCACGCTTGCGGACATGACGGACACATGGCCATGGCACTTGCCGCCGCGACGTATGTCGACCGTACGATTCGCGAGCAGCCGGGCGCCATGAGGCGCAACGTTCTCTTTGTGTTCCAGCCGGCCGAGGAAACGACCGGTGGTGCCAAGACGGTATGCGAGAGCGGTGTGTTCGAGCGCTATGGGGCTGACCGCATTTTTGGCTTCCATGTGTGGCCCGATCTGCCTGCCGGCACGTTGGCGAGTTGTTCCGGTCCGCTGCTGGCGCGTTCGAGTGAGACACACATTCATATTCACGGGACGAGCATCCATATCGCTAAGACCTATGGCGTTCCGGTCGAGGAGTCGCACGATGCGGCGCTGGCTGCTGCCAAGTTCTTGGTTGCCGAGCGCGAACTGATGGACGAGCTGGGCACCGACGAGCCCTGTATCGGTAAGTTTGGTCTGCTGCAGGCCGGTACCGTCTGCAACGCGGTGGCGGGGGAGGCCCATGTTGCCGGCAGTCTGCGTGTGTTTACGGACGACATGTTCGACCGTGCGCGTGAGGGCGTGCGCCGCGTGCTTGATGAGGCATGCGCTGCAACGGGCTGCACGTACGATCTCGACTTTGCCGAGGGCTATCCGCCGGTCGACAACGACCCCGAGTTGTTCACTCGCATTGCACCGGCTTTGCCCGAGCTGCAGCTCGTGGATGAGCCTTTGCTGATTGCCGAGGACTTCGCTTTCTATCAGCGCTATCTGCCGGGCGTGTTCTTCTTGCTGGGCACGGGCGTGCCGGAGGCGCAAGAAAACCCGATCGACGCAGACGGCTGCCCAGCTTATGCGAAGAGTGCCCTTCACACTGATACCATGCTCTTTGACGAGGAAATCTTGCTTAAAGGCCTCGATGTCTACAAACGATTGCTTGACTTGGAGTGACGATGGAACGACGCCGGCAGTCTGCCGTGTATAGTCCTGGTGGGTGCGGGTGCGGCTTGCTGCTGCTCCCGGTTATTGCTGTGAGCATTGGCGTGATGTTTGTGCTTGCTGGACTGGCGGCAGCGGCACTTGTGCTGTTGATTGTGGCCATTGGCGTGACGATTTGGCTCTGCCGCAATCGCGAGCAACGCCGTGCCGACGGTAACACCAATGTCGGCTGGGCCGTCTTCCTGATTATTGCGTACCCGCTGAGCATCGGTTACTTGGCGTTCTTTATCCTGCTGCTCATCAGCACCTTTACTGGGGAATCCGTCACGGTGGGGTAGGCTTCGACAAGCTTCTTGAGGATGAAACGAAAAAGGGGTCGGATGGGCGCTTTGCCCATCCGACCCCTTTCGCACGGTAGTTAATTCGGTCTCTTACTCGGCTGCCTCGCGGCGAGCGACCTCGTCGATCAAGATAGCATCGCCGTGCTTGGCGGCGGCAATGCTCGCGGCCATAAACATGCCCATTGCCGTGATGTAGGCGAAGAGCATCGACGGCGCCACGTCCATAACGATGCCGGAGAGAATCGGTGTCGCCACCTGAGCCGCCATGCTCACGGTGTAGTAGTAACCGGAGTAGCGGCCCACGCTTTGGGAGCTGCAGCACTCCAGAATCATCGTGTACACGCACAGGTCCACGCCGCCCAGCGCAACGCCCATCAACAAAAAGACGCCGTACAGCACGGGCGAGAAACCGGGTGCCAGCCAAAGAAGCGCGGGGCATAAAACCATGATGACGGCGGTGCCCAGGGCGACCTTTTTACGGCCGATTTTGAGCGAAAGATTTGCCAGGGGTACGTAGCTTAGCAGCGCGCCTGCAATCGTCACGATATTGATGATGGCATAGGAACCGCCCTCCATGCCGTAGAACATATCGGCATAACGGCTGATATTGGTGGTCATGGCGTTATAGCTCATGTAATAGAAAAACGTTGCGGCGAGCAGCATGATGATGGAGCGGCGTACGCCGGCGTCTGCAATGCGATTTTTACCGCCGGCCTCGGGGGAGTCATCTTTGTCAATCTGATCCTCGTCGATGCCCATGGACAGCGATTTCTCGCGCATCTTTTCGACGAGGGCGGGCTCACGGACAAAGACGCCGTAGACAACGGCCGACACGAGGATAAAGACGGCCTGCAAGATAAAGAGCGGGAGATAATCGGGTTTGTCGGCCTTGGGAACCATGACCGAGATGGCGACGAGCATAAGGCCCGTTCCCGCATAGCCGACGATCTTTTCGATTGAGTCCGCCTTGGTTCGAAGTGGGCGAGGCGTAATATCGGCCACAATGGCAACCGTCATGGTGCGGTAGGCGCATATTGCAAAAAGCGTGAGGATAATCGCGCCAATGAGCAGAGGTAGGCTGCCCATGTTGTTGGCGATCGCGATGAGCGGGACGGAGAGCATTGCCACCGCGGAGCCGCCCAAGATAAAGGGCGTTCGACGCCCGAGTTTGCTTGCGCAGCGGTCCGAGAGGATGCCAAAGAGCGGAAGCAGGAACAGGCCAAAGACATTATCGATGGCCATGATCGCGCCGGTGAGCGAGTTGGATAGGCCAAAGGTCCCTGTGAGCATCTTGGGAACGATGCCGTCGTAGACCTGCCAAAAGCTGATCATGCCCATAAAGGGTAGGGAGGCGAGGGCGACGGCCTTGGTGTCGAGCCGGGCCGCCCGCTTAAGATTTGGTTGGGTCATGCTGGTTCTCCTGGTCGGTAAAAGCGGGGAGGGGTGCTATCGGCCCCCGTTCTACAGTTGTTCAAGGTTGGAAAGAAACGCCACATAGAATTCGATGCCGCGCTTGTAGACGTCGACGCCGATGCGTTCGTTGGCGGCATGGATGAGCTTGCGCGCCTCGCCCGAGTAGATAAAGCCGCAGAAGCGGTAGACGCGATCGCAGATCTCGTTGAACTCGCGCGAGTCGGTGCAGGAGTTCTGCACGTAGGGGGCAAAGCCGGCCTCGGGATAGACACCAGACACGCAGCGATGGATGTAGTTGAAGGCGGCATCGTCTTCGTAAGGCGAGATGGGCGCGGGCTCGGTGTAGGGAATCGCCTCGTTGATTTCGACGGTGACATGGTCGGGGCTTACGCCCGAGGCGCGGCACTGCTGAGCGGCGAGCCTGCGAGCGCGCTCAACGGCATCGGCGATGGTCTCGAACGGAGCGATGCGAACGTTGAAATTGGCGCGAGCGATCGGTGGCAGCACGTTATGCGCGTTGGAGCCTTCGAGCTGCGTGAGCGCATAGGTTGTGCGCAGCATGGCCGAGGTCTCGGGGCTGGCGGCCATGATCTTGGTAACCGCGGGGCGCGTGAGCCACAGGTTGCCAAAGATTGCCTGATACGTCGCGCTGCTACGGGCACCCAACTCGGTCAGTGTGGCCTCGACGGCGGGCGTGAGCTGCGGCTTGCCGGGGTTGGCCGAGATAGTCTCGCATACACGGCAGAGAAGACGGCAGGCATCGTTTGCCGCAGGCGTAGAGGCATGGCCGCCGTCGGCGCGCGCCGTGACGGTAAGGTCGACGTGGCCCTTCTCGGACACGCCTACCATGGCAACGGGTTCGGTGACGCCGAGCGGGGCGTCGGTTGCCACGGCGCCACCCTCATCGAGCACCATGTAGGGATGGATGTTATGCTCGCGAAGCCACTGCACTGCATGGGTTGCAGTAGGTGCGGCGATTTCCTCGCCATCGCTCGAGAAGAACCAGACATCGCGCGGGGGAACGAAGCCCTGGGCAATCAAATGCTCGGCGGCCTCGAAGAAAGCCGAGACGATGCACTTGGTGTCGAGTGATCCGCGGGCCCAGATCTCGCCGTCGAAGATCTCGGCTCCAAAGGGATCGTGCTTCCAGTCTTGGCCCTCGACGGGCACGACGTCCTGATGCGCCATCATGACGATGGGGTCCAAGGCGGAATCGGCGCCAGGCCAACGCAGGAGCATGCCAAAGTCGTCGACGCGTGTGAGCTCGGCGACTTTAAAGAAATGCGGATAAAGTCGCTGAAGCGTGGGAATCCACTGGCTGAAGGGCTCATCGTCGCGCTCGGCGATGTTCTCACGCGAAACGGTGGGGATGCGCAGCAATTCGCAAAAGCGCTCGACGGCTGCCTCGTCTGCCTTGTAGGTGCCTGCATCAAGAGGCGCGCCCTGTGCGACCGATACCGATGCTCCCATGGTGGGACTCCTTTCGTGTTGTATATCGAATACGTCAAGATTATCGCCCGCACCGCGCGTGGGAAATGGCGAAACACGTTGCTCATCTGCGGGCGGCGGGTCGGATAGCCTTAGCCGACGATGACCGTGCCGTCTTCGGTCACGGTGATGGCGTCTCCCGTCGACACAGCATCGAGAAACTCATCGCCCAGGTTGTCAATGGTGGGCATGGGGGTGTCGGTCCATACACCCGAGAGGATCGCGCCAGCGGCGGCAAGGCTGTCAATGGGTTTGGAAAACAGCAGGCATGCGGGTTGGCGCCCCATTTTGGTGGCGCAGAAGAGCACCATGCCGCCTGTGGTGGAGCCGATAGTCTGCGGAAGGCACAAGGCACATCCCGCCAAAGGTTTGCCGTACAAGTCGGGATTGTTTTGGTCGGAACACGTGGCCTTTTTGTCGCCAAACATCAGTGCCTTCTGAAACGATGCGAGTGTGTTGAGCCCTCCGTGAGAGACAAGTGCCTTGGCGTGGGCAGTTCCGGGGACAACGACGCGGCCGTGAAAGATTTTTTCCATGAGGAGTCGCCTTCCTATTTGATTGGTTTTCCGGTGGTGACGTAGGCGAGCACCTCGTCGTCGGTGTAGTAGCGCGATGCCGAGTACGTACGCAACTTGTTGGAGTTGGTGATGATGGGCATGCTGCCGCAGAGCGGGTTGTTGGTGTACATAAGCGGGCAGATGCTCGAGACGACGGCACCGGTAGTCGAGAAGCGTCTGTATGCCGCAGTCTTGCGGAAGGCGTCTGCCACGGATGGGGCGGCGGTCAGTACGGTGGGTACTTGCACGCGGCACTTGCCGGAGGCGCTCAGCCCATCGCAGATGGCGTCTGCCCAATGGGCGAGTTGTGCAGACGAGAGGTGGGGGCAGCCGATGAAGGCAAGCTTGGGGCGCGCGCCCGGGTTCTTCCACATAACGGGGTAGCTCGAGCGGATGCGCTCCAGCTCGGCGTCGTCAATGCGATAGATTTGGGCGTCTGGTGCTATGAGGTGTTCGCCTTGTTCGACGGCCTCGGGCGTGATGCCGTCCACGTGGTAGAGCCCGACAGCGCCGTTCGATGCGCTGGCGGCGCCCATGTCCTTAAGGTAGTCCTGCGTGCCGGGTGTGAGTTCGCGGCCAAGCCAGCGGTCGAGGCCTTTAATGTAAGGGACGTCTTCCATCACCTTCATGCCAATGGCGCTGCCAAGCACTTGCGCTTCGGGCTTGCGCTTACAGTCGACTTCGATGATCCAGGTCGCCTTGCGGCCCTCATCGGTGAGCAGGCCGAATTCCGGGACAAAGCCGGCAATTGAGCCGAACATCTCGATGATGCCGGAGTTGCGATTGCAGCGAGCGCCCAGCACGGAGTTGGCAAAGACCACGGCGCTGCTTTCTGCCCAGCTTAGGATGTCGCCACGCCGAGGTCGATTGCCAACCTCGGGCTGGTAGCAGGTGCAGGTGAAAGCATCGTTGTCCAATAGGCCCATGCAGCGCAGCTGTGCCTCATAATCGTCTTGTTTGGAATACATAATCTTGAACAGCAGCTTTTGCAGCGGGTTGGCCGGGACGGCGGGGTCGAGGGGCCTCGGGTCGACCGAGAATGACTGACCGGACAGGGCGCCGTCTTTCAGCAGCTCATCCATAAGGTCATAGACTGGACCGAGCATGGAGAGGCCAAAACTTGTGACAAGATGACCGTTTGCGCCGGTCACGGGAACCATACGCTCGGCGCCAAAGCATTCGCCGTACATAACGAGGGTCTTGACCACTTTGGCCATGGCGGGGCCCTTGGCGCCGTCGAGCAGGGCTTGTTGTTGGGAGGTCAGGTTCATCTGTGAGCCCATCCTTTCGTGTTAGATATTGGTGCCGAGTCGGTATGCCGCACGGACCGCTTCGAGCACACGGCCGGGCGCAAACCCATCGCCGATGTTATGCAGCTCGTCAGCGGCGTGCGTCTGCTGCAGTTTGTAGAACAGCGCGTCGTCGGGGTGTCCGCCGCAGGCAATGATTACCAGGTCGCAGGTTAGCTCGAGTGACTTCCAGTCGTTGCCGATTTTGGGTGCAAGCGGGTTTTCGACGTTCTCGGGCAAGACCGGTGACCACGAGACGTAGGGGTCGGGAACGTTTTTGTGGCAGTTGCGACTCAAGTGGAGACGCGCACACCTCGATGGGGCTCCAGACTCGCGTTTGCCGTCGACTTCCGCGCGCTCGACGCGTGTCATATTGAGGAGCCGCACATTGCGTCCCCTGAGCGTATGGAGTAGGTGGCCGCGATTTGCCGTGCAGGCGCCCTGCATCATGTGAGGCAGCATTTCAATTACGTTGACTTGTGGTATGCCGTGTTCGACGGTGAGCCATTGGGCAACCTCGCAGCCCACGGCCCCTCCGCCAATGATGGTGACGGTTTTGGCGTTGCCAAGCAGCGCGGGTTGGCGCAGTAGCTGCGTTGCCAGCACGGCATGGCCCGATGCTGCAAGCTCCGTAAGACCGGGGATGGGCGGTATTGCATTGGAAGTGCCTGTCGCGCACACGATTGCGTCGAAGCCTGCTTTTGCAAGATCTTCGGCGCGTGCTGCCCGTCCAAGTTCGAGTGTCAGGTTCCCGTTGGGTTTTTCTGCCTGCTCGCGCACCTGTCGAACAAGATATGATCGGTAGTTATCGAGGTCGAACTTGATCCGGGCGGCGCTGGCGGAGAGGAGTTTTCCTCCAAGTTCATCTTCGGCATCGATGAGCTTTACGTCGTGGCCACGACGCGCGGCGATTAGCGCACAGACCATCCCGGCGGGTCCGGCTCCTATCACCGCTATGCGTTTGGGTTCTTTGGCGGGAGCGGGTGTCTGGGGCATGAGGTATTCAAAGCTGCAGCGTGGATTGACGGCACACTGCGGATGGCCCCCTTCGACAAACTCGTTGAGGCATCCTTCCTGGCATCCGATGCAGGGGCGAATATCTGCCACGCGACCGGCGTGCGCCTTGTTGGGCCACTCGGGATCCGCAAGCAGCGGGCGTCCGAGCATGATCATATCGGCGTCGCCATTGCGAAGGGCACGTTCGGCAATGTCGGGGTAGCCCAACTTACCCACCGCGACAACGGGTACGGGAAGGCCGGCATTGGAGCGGATATTGTCGGCGGCAAAGCGCTCTCGAACGGCGCGCGCCACGGGAACGAAGCAGCCTGCGGGCATGCTCGCAGGCGGGTGGGGCATCCACCAGTTGTCATAGCAACCAAGGTCGACGTCAAAGATGTCTACTCCCGCCGCCACGAGCTCTTCCATATAACCCAGGGTCTGTTCGACTGTGCGGCCGCCGCGCATGCGTCCCAGATAGGTCGAATTCATGACCTGCTCGTCATAGGTTTCCTCGAGTGCAAGCGAAAGGTCGATGCGGTACATGATGGGGTAGTCGGGCCCAACGCGGCGACGGATTTCTTTGATCATATCGAGGCCAAACTGACGCCAATCGGCATAACGTCCGAGCTTGCGATGGTTAAAGGCGGGGTTTCCGAGCTGCTCGATAAGATAACCCTCGTGCCCGTGCAAATAGACGCCATCGATGCCCATGGCATGAGCATCGGCCGCCGCTTGGCCGATATTGTTTACGATACGGCGCAGCTTTTGATCCGAGAGGCGCATGCATGGAATGGCGGGGATGTAGTAGTTAGGCAAGAAACTCGCCGAGACCGGAAACTTTTTTTGCGTGATGAGGCATTGCGGGTTGCCCACGCGGCCGAGTCCGGCCGTAAGCTGGACAAAAATGCGCGATCCGAAGGCATGGACACCTTGGGCAAGGTCGCGCCAGCCTGCCATAACGGTTCGGCTTCGATCGATGCGCGGGAAATAGGTGAGCTTGTCCAGCTCGGTGACCGTGGTATCGATGCCGTGGCTTACCGGTACGAGTCCTGTTGTGATGAGGCCGCAGCCGCCTTTGGCGCGGGCGAAAAAGTACTGCAGCATCATGTCGCTGGGACGACCAGTTTCCTCGCACATGTCGATATTGCCCATCGGCGCCATGACAATGCGGTTTTTGACGGTGAGCTTGTTAATTTTGATGGGAGAGAAGAGCTTGTCAAAAGGATAGAGCTCTTGTGTCATGCGGGACGATCCGCAACCGGAATTTTTGGCGGGCCAGCTGTCGAATGAGTCGACGAGTTGCTGCACCAGTACGTCTTTTCCCAATGAGGTTCCTTTCAGATGTTGACAAGGTAACAAAGCAGTTTAAGTCTAAATGTTTAATAGTCAACAACAAAGGAATGAGTTCGGTGAAGGAAAAAAGACTCAATGAGTGCCAGGTGGCAAGCTGTGCTGCGACATTAGCTCCCAGCTAATGAATTTGAGCTCGCTGCCTCCTACGATGTGCTGTGTGCCGGCACGGTAGCCGGATCGTAGGAAGGATGCATAATGGCAAAAGAGGGAAAGAAGCCGATCGGCAAGATCGTTTTGGGCGTCATCGTGGTGCTCGTTGTTGCCGGCGTCGTGGGTTCTATGGGCGGTAACTCGTCTGATTCGTCTACGGGTGATGCAGCAAAGCCTGCCGAACAGACCCAGCAAGTCGAGGAGAAAAAAGAGGCACAAGAACCCTATACGGTTTCGGATGAGGCCGGGGATACGTCTAATCAGTTCGCGTATAAGATCACTGGCACGTTGACCAATAATACGGATAAAGAGCAAAGCTACATTCAGATTGAGTATGTTCTGTATGACGCAGACGGCAATCAGGTGGGAACGGCTCTTGCGAACACCAACCATCTCAAAGCGGGCGGCACCTGGAAGTTCGAAGCGATGAGCACGGTATCTCCCGACCAGGTTGCCAGCTGGGAACGTTCTGACGTGAGCGGTTTTTAACTAGAATTAAAAACATGGTTACTATGCGAGCTGGGGGGTGAGGCCATATGCCCGATAAGAAGCTAACCGAAGAGTTGCTCAACGAGCTGCTCGATGCTCCGAGTATCGAGGGCTATATCAAAGAGCACGACTTTACCGCCCCGTCGCTTTCGGGGTATCTGAAACAGCTTTTGGAAGAAAAGGGGCTGGAGCGTTCGCGCGTGGTGCGTATGGCCGACCTCAACGAGACGTTTGGCTATCAGATCTTTACCGGTGCGCGGCATCCGAGCCGCAATAAGGTGCTGCAGATTGCCTTTGCCATGGCGCTGACGCTCAAGGAGACCAACCGCGCCTTGACGGCGGCGGGCGTCAATGTCCTCAACTGCAAGGACCGCCGTGACGCCATCATCATTTTCTGTATCGATCGTGGCTGCAGCCTGCAAAAGGTGAACGAGGAGCTGTATCGCTTTGGTGAAGAGACGGTGAGCTAACAGCTAGCTGCCGGCGGAAGCGGTGTTCACGATATTTAGAACGTGCAGGGCACGGGCGTCATGGGGCGTCCGTGCCCTGCGTTATTATGGACGCTATGGATACTCAGAGCCCAACATATTCCGATGATGAGCTGACTGCTGCGCTCGCCGGACACCTGGCGTCACTTGAGCGTGATGACAGTTATCGCGTAGACCGTGTGCTCAAGCACTCCGACGTCGAGACGACCGAGCTCGTGTACTTTGAGGGCTCCGGCGGAGGATCTCTTGGCCCCTTTGTTCGCAAGCGCATCGACGCGTCGGCCCAGATTGGCGGGGCGTATGAACGCCTGTTTGCGGCCCAGCATGCTGGGCGACGTTACGAGCACTTGCCTCGGATTGTCGATTGCCGCCGCGTGGGCGACGAGCTTTGCGTGGTCATGGAATACATCGAAGGCGAAACGCTCGGGGCCCTGGCGGGGCGTTTGGGTGCGACGCCCGATTATGCTTGTGAGCTGTTTGGCGCCCTTTGTGATGCAGTTGCGGAGCTCCATGCCGGCTTTGCGTCGGCGGGGGAGATGGCCGCTCCGGTGATCCATCGCGACCTAAAGCCCTCGAATATCATCGTGTCGGGCGCAAACTATACGCCCGATACAGGCATGACGTTTTCATCGCTGGTGATTATCGATTTGGGAATCGCTCGCGTGTGGCGCGAGGGAGCCGATGCCGATACCGTTAAGTTTGGCACGCGTCCCTATGCGCCGCCCGAGCAGTATGGTTTTGGCCAGACGAGCGTGCGCAGCGATGTCTATGCGCTCGGTGCCCTGCTGTTCTTTTGTCTGACGGGGGCCGATCCCAAGCCAGGTCGGAACATACGCGAGCAATGCGAGGCACGTGACGTCCCCGCCTCGCTTGCCGATGTTATTTGCATGGCGATGGCGCTCGATCCGGACAAGCGCTTTGCAAGCGCGAAGGCGCTAGGGCACGCTGCACGCGCATCGTATGCGTCGTCCGCGCCGAATGCTGCTTCCTTTCAAGAGCCTCCGGAGCGGCGAGCCGTGTGCCCTGCGCCCGTGCTCCCCACGGATCAGTCTCAGGGTGGATTGCCGTTGGTGCCTGAGCGCCCGAATTTACTCTCCCGCATTCCCGACACCGTTGGGCGCATTTGGAACGCATTCGTCTATCTTTCGCTACTTGTTTTCTTTGCCGGAAGCCATTTTGCCGTTTTTCATCCCACGGGCGCCAACCAAAACTACCCGATGTGGTTTCTCGCGATTGAGTATTTTATCTTCGTCGACGGTCTCGTAGTGCTCATCCATTTTGTGATGCTCGACAAACGCCGCCTTCGCCGGCGGTTTGAGCTACTCGATAGATACCGCGGTAAAAAGCTTGCAAAGCTCTGGCTCAAGGCTATGGGTGTGCTCTTGTTGGCAATGATTATCATTGTTGCCATTGCAAACGCGACTGGCGTCGTCGATACCTCCGTCGCGTAAAAGAAAAAGGGCCCCAATTGGGGCCCTTTGACGTTGATCTTAGATGCGGTTCATCTGGGTTGCAACCTTGTTGTACCAGTCCTGCCACGTGGGCGGGCAGTACTTTTTGGCGGCTGCCGGGGTAAGCGTGGAGCCATAGTTGGCGCCCAGGTAGGCAACGTGGGCAGAGACGCCCTCGCTCCAGCTACCAAAGCTCCGCCAGCCGCCGCCGCGGGCGCTCCAGCCCCAGGCGTTATAGGAGCCGGCACAATAGAGGCCCTTGCTGCTCTCGATGCAGGCGATGGCGGGAGACCAGCGAGGGTCAACACCGGTGTTCCAGGCTGCCACGGCAAAGTTGTAACCCTGGCCTGCCATGGGGGAGCCGGCGAGGTAGTTGTCGATGCGACTCGTCCACTCGTTGATAAACGAGTCGTAATCGGAGTTGCCGGTATTGGAGTTGTTCACCGTGGTGTCGATAGTGGTGTTGGCGTTATTGGCCTGGCTGTTGGAGTTGTTGCCGCTCACGCCCTCGCCCGAGAGCTTCTCGGCGGCAGCGGCCTTGTCGGCCTCGAGCTTGGCCAGCTCGGCGGCATTCTCCTGCTCGGCCTTTGCCTGGGCTTCGCTGCGAAGCTGCTGGGCCTGTGCCAGTGCGTCCTCGGCGGTTTTCTGCTCGGTCTCGAGTTGGGACTTGGCCTGCTCGAGCTCGGTCTTGTTCTGCTCGAGTTCGGTCTGCATCTTGTTGAGCTCTTCGATCTCGTCGACGCTCGAGCTCGTGATCTGGTTGGTGTACTTGCAGGTGGTGATGAACTCGCCCAGGCTCTGCGCGTTGACCAGGAAGCTCACGATGGGGTTGGTGCCCTTCTGGTACTTATACAGATCGCGCATGGCGGAGCTCGCCTTGGCCTGTTGATCGGGAAGTTCGGCTTCGATCTTCTCGATGCTTGCCTCGTTAGTGTCGATTTGCTTCTGCAGATCCTCGAGCTTGGTGCGAGCTTCGTTGTAGGCACTCGTGGCGGTTTCGATTTTCTGCTGGGCAGCGGAAAGCTGATCCTGCGTTGCCTGCGAGGCGGCATAGGCTGCGACGGGGGAGAGCATCGGCGCGGCCGTCAGTGTAACGGCAAGCGCGGCGCTCGTGATGATACGAGCCGGCTTCGACGCGATGAGCGCTGCGGTGCGATGGTTCGAATGCTGCATCCAGTCCCTCTGCAATCAATCGTAGGTTATAGTTCGAAAGGTATTCTACTACTGCTTTCGACCTCAACTTGAACCTTAAAGGTTCTAAAGGGTCAAGTTGAACTTGAGGTTTTGGCCTTGACCTGCAGTTATAGTGAATTGTTAAGAAACCATAGAGTTCAACTTTAACGTTACGGAACCCTGCGGGCTCGATCATAAGCGCCTGCTTGCCATAGATATGGTGGAACTTTGGGAAGCGGCAGTTTGGCACGCTAGAATAAACCAGTTGCATAAAGACCGCCCATCGTACGGGCAGTTGATGATAGGAAGTTTCCATGGCATTGCAGTTTACAGAGCGCGAGTTTATACCCGTGCTGCTCGGCGGCGATATCAACGCCTATTCGGTGGCGCGCGCCTTCTACGAGGAGTATCAGGTCAAGAGCCTGGTCTTTGGCAAGTATCAGACGGGTCCTGCATACCGCAGCCAGATTATCGACTATACGCCCAATGTGGATATCGACACTATGCCGGTCATGATCGAGACCGTCAACGGCATTGCACAGGCCAATCCCGATAAGAAGATTATCCTCATGGGCTGCGGCGATAACTACGTCGCGCTTGCCGCACAGGCTCAGGATGCCGGCCAGCTTGCCTCCAACGTCATCGCGCCCTATGCGCCCTACAGTATGCTCGAGCAGTGCCAGAAGAAGGAGATCTTCTACGAGCTGTGCGAGAAGCACGGTGTACCCTATCCGCACACGTTTACCTTTACCATGGCGATGCTCAACGCCCAGGGCGAGGCTTCCGCCGAGGTGCTCGACCAGATCGACTTTCCCTTCCCGATGATTCTGAAGCCCTCTGACGGCATCATGTGGTGGGAGCACGAGTTCGAGGGCCAGAAGAAGGCCTACGAGATTGCCGATCGCGCCGAGCTGGAGCAGGTCATTCGCGATGTGTACGCCAGTGGCTACACCGATGACCTCATCTTGCAGGACCGCGTGCCCGGCAACGACGAGTACATGCGCGTGCTTACCAGTTATTCCGACCGCAACGGCAAGGTTCGCATGATGTGCCTGGGTCACGTGCTGCTCGAGGAGCATCAGCCCCATGGTGTCGGCAACCACGCCTGCATCATCACCGAGCCCAACGACGAGCTCATGGGTGGCGTGCGTAAGCTGCTTGAGGACCTTAAGTTCACGGGCTTCTCCAACTTCGACGTCAAGTACGACCAACGCGATGGTTCGTTTAAGTTCTTCGACTTCAACACGCGTCAGGGCCGCAGTAACTACTACGTCACCAACAGCGGCTTTAACGTTGCTAAATACGTGGTGGATGAGTACGTCTATAACCGTCCGTTTGAGCCGGAATTTGTGACGGCGCAGGACGAGGCGCTGTGGATGGTCGTCCCCATGGGCGTCGTTGACAAGTATGTCAAGGACCCCGAGCTGCGTGCGAAGGCGCATCGTCTGGCCAAGGAGGGCAAGGCTGCCGATCCTTCGTTTATGAAGGGCGATTTTGTCTTTAACCGCTGGTTGCGCATGTGGCACACCAAGCTGCGTCACTTTAAGCTGTTCAAGACGTATTACAAGTAGATGAGCGCGGCGCCCGCCCGGTTTGCATCGGACGGGCGCGGGCATGATACGAGCAATTGCATGGGCGTCACCAAGGAGGCGGCGATGGAAAAGCTGGGAGTTATCGGCGGCATGGGCGCTGAGGCCACGTCGTATTACTACGACCAGGTCGTGCGTCATACGGCTGCTACCTGTGATCAGGAGCATATCGACATGGTGGTTCTTTCCAAGTCGACCATGCCCGACCGTACGCTGGCCATCAAGACCGGCGAGCATGCCGAGCTGCTGGCGACCATGAAGGAGTGCGCACAGGCGCTCGAGACACTGGGCTGCGCGCACATTGCCATTCCCTGCAACACATCGCACTACTTCTACGACCAGATTCAGTCGTTTACCAAGGTGCCGATTATCCACATGCCGCGTGAGTCGGTGCGCTATGCCCTGGCGGGCGCGGTGATGGGGGAGTGCGAGTTCGATCCCAACCTGAGCATGCCGTCCGAGCCGGTGCGCAAGATCGGCATCATGGGCACTGACGGCACCGTGGGTGCAGGCGTCTATGGGCGCGAGTGCGAGGCCGCGGGCGTCGAGGTCGTCTATCCCAGCGAGAAGCGCCAGGCCGACGTGATGTCGCTGATTTATGATGACGTGAAGGCCGGACGCGAGCCCGATATGGACAAGTTTGACCGCGTGATGTGGGAGTTCGCCCGCAGCGGCTGCGACCGCGTCATTCTGGCCTGCACCGAGCTCTCGGTGCTGCAAAAGTACCGGGAGATGCCCGAGATTACCCTTGACGCCATGGACGTCCTGGTGCGCGAATCCATCATCCGCAGCGGCGCCCCCTACCGCCTGTAGCCCTCGACCTGCCAAAAAGGGACAGGTTTATTTTGGTAGGTTTTATCTGGGGGAACAGTAAGGCCTCGACTCGTTTGGTGCGAGCCGAGGCCTTTTGAATTTGTCGGTTGCCGGGGGCGATGGGTTAAAACAGGAAGCCGAGGACGATGAGGGCAATGCTGACAATAAGTATGGCAATGTCCAGGCCCTTGATGGGGTAGCGCTTGTACGAGCTCGCGCGCGTGCGCAGGTAGAAGCCGCGCTGCTCGGCTGCCAGGGCCGTGGCATCGGTTTTACCCACGCTCGAGATCAGTAGCGGCACGCACAGCGGCAGCATGAGCTTGAGCTTCTTGATGGGGTTCTTGGTGTCATACTCGATGCCGCGTGCGGTCTGCGCCTCCATGATGGCGTTCATCTCCTGGCCAAACACTGGCACAAAGCGCAGCGCCGTGGTAAAGGTGAAGGCGTAACGATACGGAACGTGCAGCACCTCGACGCAGGCGTTGGCAAGGTCGTTGAGCTTGGTCACCATGAGCATCAGAATAAGCGGTAGCGCCACGCCCAGCAGACGCAGACAGGCCTTTGTTCCGGTGATGAGGCCTTCATCGGTGACAAAGCTCCACACCACGTTGCCATCGCGCATAAAAGCCAGCTGCAGCACCAGCATGATGAGCGCGAGTGGAATCAGTAGCTTGAGCAGAGCGAGCAGGCGGTCGACGACGCCGGCGTAGGCTCCCAGCGCGAGCGTGAGTGCCAGAAAGCCCAGCAGTGCCACATAGGTGTCGGACAAGAAAATGCCGATGATGATGGCGGCGGCGAGGCCCAGTTTGATGACGGGGTTCAGGCGGTGTAGCAGCGTGTCGCCCGGCATGTAGTCGATGACGTTAACCACGGCGGACCATCTCCTCGGTAATGCGAACGATATCAGTGACCTCACTCACCTGCGTAAAGGCGGGCGAGACGGTGGATGCCAGACGGCGCGAGAGTTCGATGACCTGGGGCGGCTCAACGTAGGCACGCTGCATGAGTTCGATGTTCGAGAACAGCTCGTGCGTGCGGCCGCGGTCGAGGATGCGACCGTTGGCCATCACCACGATGCGCTCGGCAAAGTCGGAAACGACTTCCATGTCGTGACAGACCATGATGACGGCGCAACCGCGCTCTGCCATGGTGCGCACCGTTTCCATCACGGTCATGCACTCGCGGTAGTCCAGGCCGCTCGTGGGTTCGTCGAGCACCACGATCTTGGGCTCGATCACCACAACGGAGGCGAGCGCCACCATCTGGCGTTGGCCGCGCGACAGTGAGAACGGTGCCTCGTCGGCGGGCAGACCAAAGCGGTCGATGACCAGCTGGGCGCGACGCAGGGCTTCGGCGCGGTCGATGCCGGCAAGTTCTAGACCAAAGGCGACCTCGTCGAGCACGGTGTCTTTGCAGATTTGGCGGTCGGGGTTCTGGAAAAGCGTTGCCACTTCGTGTGCGATGCGGCTCGTGGGAACCGATGCCGTGTCCAAGCCCGTAACGCGTACGCTGCCCGATGCGGGCTTGAGCAAACCCGTGAGCAGTTTGGTGAGCGTGGTTTTGCCGGCTCCGTTTTGGCCGACAATGCCCACGAGCTCGCCGGGGTAGAGCGTCAAGTTGAGGTCGTGGACGGCGGCGCCTCCATGGGGGTAAGAAAACTCGACATGGTCAAAGGTGAGCACCGGCTCGGCGTCTTTCGCATGCGGGCGCAGCGACGGCGCGTGCGGGGAGCCTGCGGGCGCCTGGGTATCGCTTGTCACACGGTCGGGGTCGACGATGCCCGCGATCAGTCGTTCTGCCTCGTCGACATCCAGACAGGGCGTGCCGCTTACCAGGCCATCGGCCTCGAGACTGTTGAAGATGCGCGTGACGCGCGGGCAGTCGACGCCGATGGCGCGAAGCTCGTCGGTGTGCGCGAAGACCTCGTGCGGCTCACCTTGCAGCGCGATCTGGCCGTGATCGAGCACCAACACACGGTTGCAGTACTCCGAAAGTAAAGCGACCTTTTGCTCAACGACGACGATGGTGATGCCGAGCGCGCGGTTTGCCTCGCGCAGCGTCTCGAAGATCAAGGTGGAACTGGCGGGATCGAGCGCTGCGGTTGGCTCATCGAGCACTAAGACGCGCGGACGCATGGCGAGGATGGCGGCGATAGCTACCTTTTGCTTTTGGCCGCCCGAGAGAGTGGCGATCTCGCGGTCGCGCAGGTCGCTGATACCGACGGTCTTAAGCGTCTCGCTCACGCGCTGCTCGATCTGATCGTGCGGAACGCCAAAGTTCTCGAGGCCAAAGAGCATTTCGTCCTCAACGACCGAAGCGACCATCTGCGTATCGATGTCCTGCAGTACGCTACCGACGACCTGCGATACGTCGGTGAGCGAGACCTCGCAGGTGTCGTGGCCGTCAACTAACACGGAGCCATAAAAGGTGCCGGTGTAGTGGTGAGGCACGGCGCCCGACAGACAGGCGGCAAGTGTGGACTTACCGGCGCCCGAGGGCCCGATGATGCCGATGAAATCTCCCTTGTTCACGCTGAGCGAAACGTGGCTGAGCGCCTGCTCGGTTTGCGTGCCATAGGAGAACGAGACATCGTCGACGTTGATGATCGTTTCCATGGGTACCTTTCATAGTCATTGGGGACGTTCTTGCATGTCCAGTCGTTTATAAGAACGTCCTC
The DNA here is from genome assembly GCA_900540945.1 of uncultured Collinsella sp. GTDB lineage: Bacteria > Actinomycetota > Coriobacteriia > Coriobacteriales > Coriobacteriaceae > Collinsella. The sequence continues at coordinate 50,723 of UQHQ01000008.1, forward strand.
AAGAGCTCGTTGTTTGGGACAGTTTTTGGCGGTGAAGCACGGAGACGGCTTTACGAGGTGCCCCAGGTTGGCGCGAAAGAGGAACGAAGCGTACTTGGGTACGCGAGCGACGAATGAACGCCAAGATGGGGTGGCTCGCAAAGCCGAACAGGTTAGTTGAGCTTAAGGGCCTTCTGGATGGGCATGTAGAGGGCGCCGACCAGAATGGCGTTAAACACGGCGGTCATGGCGACGACGGGCAGCATGGCTGCGGCGAGCTCGCCCACCACGCCGAGCATGGCCATCTTGATGACCATGAAGATAACGCCGGAGACAAAGGTGGTCACGAATGTTGCGACGATGGCGACGACGGGCTTAACCTGGCCGTCCTTGGCGGCGGCGTTGACAATGACGGCCATGAGCATGGCGGCGATACCCTCGGCGGCAAAATCGACAAACGGCGAGGTGGTGGTGATCTGGATCACGGCCGCTGAGATGAGGCCAATGACGAGCGCTTGGCCAATGTTGGGACGAACGACCAGGATGGTGAGGCAGAAGGCCGAGATGATGAACTCGGGACTGATCATACCGCCCGAGATGCCCGAGATTGCCTTGCCGACGGTGAAGTTGAGGATGAAGCCTGCGGCAAGCAGAATGGCGAGCAGGACAAGGGCGTGGATATCGAGTTTGCCGCGGTCGGCGGTCTGGACGGTGCGGGGCTGGGCTGTGGCGGTGGTGTTCTGAGACATGGTAAAAGTCCTTTCAAAAAGGGGAGTGTAAGAGAAAAACGGAGGCGCGTGATGCGAATGCGATCGGGCTCGAGATAGAAAAAGGCCCCCGGTCGAAACCGGAGGCCTTCCAATCACCTAGAGCGCAAAAACAGGCGTGAGGGACTCACTGTCGACCGATCGTATTCGCATCACGCCACCACCAGTTGTTGAGGGACTTCATCGTGTTCATCATCTTGGTGGCTCCTTTCGTGATGCCTTGGCGCGGTTGCACCTCGTTGCTGTTGCGCTGCACTATAGCACAGCGAAGTGTGTGCGGGGAAATCTTTTTTTGAAAAGATTTCGGCGGCGTTTCCTGCCGGTCAAAAGGGCAGGCTGAGCGGGCGGGATGACTCATGCGACCCCGCCCGTCTCTTGGAACGCGAGGGTCTTAGGCCTTCTTGCGGCGATAGAGCACGAAGCCGCAGACACCGATGATGACGACGGCGCCAACGGCCATGGCGGCCATGTTGTTGCCCTCGGACTTCTCCTCGGTCGCCTCTTCCTCAACCTCGGGCTCGGCAACGTCCTCATCGGAGAGGGCCTCGTCGGCGTAGGTGATGGACTCGACTAGGCAGTCGTTGTCGGCATCGTAGTCACTCGGGACGAACTTCTCGGAGAAGTCTCCCTTCTTGAGGTAGTCGCGCATCTCCTCGAGCATGGCCTTGCACTTGACGTAGGTGTTCTTGGTCGCTGCCTTGCCGGCCTTGTTGGCCAGGGCGGTGCGGGCCTCGGTGTCCTTGGCGGCCTGCATGGCCTCGTCGACGGTCAGGTTCTGCTCAATGAGCTCCTTCTGCAGGGCGTCGAGATAGGCGCGGACGCCGGTGGCGCAGCTGTCGCGGTTCTCATAGGCGAGCGTGTTGATGTCCATGAGGACGTAGTTGATGGAGTTCTTGGGCTCCTCGTTGTTCACGACGTCTTCCTCTTCACAGTGATCGAAGGAGACATCCTGATCGCTGAAGTAGGGGCTGACCTCGGTGAGCAGTGCGGAATAGAGGGGGATAGCGACGGAGAACTCGGCGTTGGAGAGCATCTCCCACTGGATGGTCGCGATTTCGGGGTCCATGCCGTGACGGATCTGGAAGGTGTGGATCTCGGTGTTGCGGTTGGAGCCGATGGCATAGGCGCCGTCGGTGTTGGCGTTGAGGCCGGCGACATTCTCGCCGCGAGCGGCGAAGGAACGAATCATCTCAAAGGTGTTCCAGTCGGACTTGCCGGGCTGGAAGAACAGCGGCTGCATCTCGTGGACCAGGGCGCCGGTCGTCGCACGAGCGTCTTCGCGCTCGTCCTTGACGATCTCATAGTCGGTGCCCTCAGCAAGCGGAGCCATGAAGTAATCGCGGCCCTGGACATAGCGCGACCACTGGTGCATACCGGCCTCGCTAATCTCCTCGCCGTAGGTCTTGGCGACGTCGAACTTGCCGTCGGTGTACTCGGCAAAGCCCTTCTCCTTAGGCATGGACTCGATGCCCTCGGAGTGGAGGCAGTTCTCGGTGTCGTCGAGGTCGACGTCATAGGTGAGGTTGCCGATGTTGGGGTTGAGTGAGGCAATATCGTCGGTGAGCCTCATAGCGATCCACTGGTGGCCGGAAAGCGCTGCAAACAACCAGGTCTCGTTGTTGTCGGCAATGATGATCTGGTCGTTGGAGCAGACGCCCTGCTCGTCAATCAGGCTGCCGAGGAGCTCGACACCCTCGCGGGCCGTGGCGCTCTCGCCCAGAATGACGCTGGCGTAGTTGTACTCGCCGATGCCGGTCTCCTCGGTGACGGGGTCGGCTTCCTCTGCCTTCTCGTTATAGGAGGTGCTCAGCGTGGCAGAGCAGGAAACGCCCTTTTCGTTGATGCCAGCCTCGGAATATGCGTCGTAACGATCTTCCCACTGAGAGGGGTTGTCGCGAACGAAGGTGTAGCGGTAGGTTGCGCCCTTGGACTTGTACTCAAAGCCGGACTCGACCGAGGTGTACTTGCTGCCGTCCTTGTGTGCGGGCTCGATGCCAAAGTGCTTGATGTAGCGCGGGCCGAAGTCCTCGGAGCGTCCGTAGTACGTGTTGCCGTCTGCCGTGAGCTGGCTGCCCATGTAGATCTGGGTGCAAGCGAGCGCCGAAGTCGGCATGGCCATAATGGCCGCTGCTCCAAATGCAAGGCCGCAGCCGAGCTTCTTGAGCGTGTTGACAGGATGAGTAAACCTCATGATCCCTCCCAACTGTTGAAACCCCGCGAAACCGTACGGAGTTTCAGCTAATAAATACATCTACTAGCCTAAAGGAAGTGTAAAGAGTATTCATTCGACAACAGCTTTTACTCGATGAGCGTGAAGAAATATACGATGAGCGGATAATAATACTCATTTTATTGCTTTAGTTAAATAAAGGCACCCTGCATTTACTGTAGCTGAATAAAGCGCCAGACAATGCTCAAAAAGAAAACTCTCCCGCTGTTTAGGATTTGCATAAACAACGGGAGAGTCGATAACTGGATGAATATCATACCAATGTGGATTTACTTCTTTCGGCGGTGGATCACATTGATGGCGTAACCAACGAGCATGGCCAAGACGATGACGATAAAGCCAATCAGGGGATTGTCGTTCATGGGGTCCTCCTATTTTCCGAGCGGTGAAAAATCGTCGACGATGAGGTCGAGACATTGCGGCAGCGCGCGAGCGCCAAAGACGCCGGAGTTGCTGGAGATGATCTCTCCATCGAACTGCATACCCAGCGATGGCGTGCAGGTGATCTTGGCTTCCTTGGTCTGGATGATCTTAAACTGCGGACGGCCGAGCACTTTGCCAGCGGGGTCGAGCGCGGCGGTAATTACCGTGGGGAGCAGCTGCATCGTGCGCACGGGCTCAATAACGACGATGTCGACCATGCCGTCGTCCATGCGGCAGTTGGGGAACAGGTTGATGTCGTTTTGGATGACCGAGGTATTGCCTGCCATGCAGCAGATGCCGTCGAGCTCCTCGACAATGCCGTCGTGCTCAATGGTAAAGTGCGCCACCGTGGGGTTGGGCGTGGCGAGCGCGGAGAGGAAGTAGGCGATCTCGCCAATGTCGTTTTTGGTGGGAGCGGCCTTCATCATGATCTCGGCGTCGAAGCCCGAGCCGGCGATGATGATAAAGCCGTGGCGCTTCTCGTTGCCGTTCTCGTCGAGCCAAAAGAGCTCACCCATGTCCACTTTGACCGTGCGGCCGTCGCGGCAAGCCTTGGCGAGTGCCGCCGCCTCGGGGGCATTGCCGATGTTGTTAAAGAACAGGCAGGCCGTGCCGGAGGGGAAGACAAGCGTGGGGACACCGCACCCGCGCATCTGGTCGAGCACGTTGGAGACGGTGCCGTCGCCGCCCGAAACGACCACGCGATCGAACTCGCGAACGTCCGCTACCGCGTCCTCGGGCTCCATGCCATCGCCGATAAAACGCATCACGACCTCGTCGCCGCCCTGCGCGAGGGCGTGCGTGAACGCGTAGATTTCATCTGAGCTGGGGCCCGATGCCGGGTTGTGGATGATAAGGCAGCGCATACTTACGTTCCCGTTCTGTGACTAACCGAGTATAGTTGTAGAGCAATGCCGATATCCTACCCGTGTTTTTCGGGCCTAACCTTATTCGATGGGTTGATATGTACATTTCCACACATCAGGCTCTGGTCGACTTTTGCCAGCGCGCCCGCGAGTTCGACGCGATCGCCGTCGATACCGAGTTTTTGCGCGAGCGCACGTTTCATCCGCGCCTGTGCCTGGTCCAGATTGCCACCCCCGCCGAGAGTGTCGCTGTCGATCCGCTGGTGATCGACGACCTGTCGCCGCTTGCCGAGCTTATGGCCGACGAGAGCGTGACCAAGGTCTTCCACGCCTGCTCGCAGGATATGGAGGTCATGCTCCACACCGTGGGCGCGCTGCCGCGTCCGATTTTTGACACGCAGGTTGCCGCCGCCTTTTTGGGCGAGCGCCAGCAGATTTCGTATGGTGCGCTCGTTCAGACGTTCTGCGGCGTATCACTGCCCAAGACCGAGTCGCTGACCGACTGGTCGCGCCGCCCGCTGACCGACAAGCAGATTGAGTACGCGATCGATGACGTCAAGTATCTGATCGTTGCCTATACCGAGATGATGAGCCGTCTGCGCGAGCTGGGCCGCGTGGATTGGGTGCTCGACGAGTTGCGTCCTCTGGCCGATGAGTCGCACTACCGCGCCGACCGCCACGAAGCGTTCCGCAAGGTCAAGCGCATCAACTCGTGCAGCCGCCATCAGCTGGGCATTGCGCGCGAGCTTGCCGCCTGGCGTGAGGACCGCGCTGAGCGGCGCAACATCCCGCGCAAGTGGGTTATGTCCGACGATACGCTGCTGGCGCTCGTCAAGCGCAATCCCGTGCGTGTTGAGGAGTTCCGTAGCATCCGCGGCACCGACCAGCTGGGGGAGCGCGACGTGGACGGCGCGCTCATGGCCATCAAGCGCGGAGCGAGCTGTCCGCACGATCGCCTGCCGCTCTTGGTGCGCGGACATCGTCAGATTTCGCCGGAGCTGGAGAGCGTGACTGACCTTATGTATGCGCTTATTCGCCTGGTTGCCGAGCGCTCGGGCGTGGCGACCTCGGTCATTGCGTCGCGCGATGACCTGGCCGACTACATTGAGCATCCCGAGCAGAGCCGCCTGCGCGAAGGTTGGCGCTTTGAACTTGTGGGCTCGCGCCTGGACGATCTGCTTTCCGGCAACATGGGGTTGACGGTCAAAGATGGCAAAATTGAATTGCTGTAAGGAAGCCTAGCCGCTTGATTGGGTAGAATGCCTCCAACGTGTAATTCGATTCGGAGGAATTCGCATGCCCTATTACTATGGTTACGGCTTTGGCATCGACCCGCTGTACCTGCTGGTTGTCCTTGTTTGTACGGTGCTTGGCCTTGCGGCGCAGAGCTATATCAACTCGACGTACAAGACCTGGTCCAAGGTTCGCTCGGACGGCGACACGGGTGCCACGGTCGCTCGCCGCATGCTCGACGCCAACGGTTGCAACGCCGTGGGTATCAAGGGCGTTGCCGGTGAGCTCACCGACCACTACAACCCGCAGGATAACAACCTGTATCTCTCGGACGCTAACCGTTCGGGCGGATCGGTCGCAAGCGTTGCCGTGGCCTGCCACGAGGCGGGTCATGCCGCCCAGCGTCAGAGCGGTTACGCCATGATGAAGGTTCGCACCGCCCTGGTCCCGGTCGTCAACTTTACCCAGAACACCTGGACCATCGTGTTGCTCTTGGGCCTGTTTATGAACATCGCCGGGCTCACGACCCTCGCATTGATCTTCTTCTCGTTTAGTGTGCTGTTCCAACTCGTTACGTTGCCTGTCGAGATCGATGCCAGTCGCCGCGCCGTGGCGTATATCGAGCAGTCGGGCATGAGTTCCAAGCAGGTCAACGGTGCCAAGAAGGTGCTGACGGCAGCCGCGCTCACCTACGTGGCGGCGGCGCTCACCTCGATTATTCAGCTGCTCTACCTGATGGCCCGCTACAACAGAAACTCCAACCGATAACAAATTGGCTTGACAGGCGCCGCGGAGATTCTTGTCCCCGCGGCGCTGTACTATGTGTTGGACTTGAATCTGCGCAGGGTCGAAGCCCTTGTGCTCGATAACGAAGGGGGGCTGCGTGGCAGGCTGGAATCTAACCGGCAATGCCGTTTCCGCCGAGTTCGACGGTTCGGACGATCAGGAGCGCAAGGAGCTCAGCGTGAGCCAGGCAGTGGAGATCGCCGCCGGTGCGCTCGATGCCATTCCGCAGCTGAGCGTTCTGGGCGAGGTCACAGGTTTTCGTGGTCCTAACGCCCGAAGCGGTCACTGCTACTTCCAGATCAAGGACGACTCGGCCGCCGTCGACTGCATTATCTGGAAGGGCGCCTATCTCAAGCGCACCTTCGATCTGCGCGATGGCATGCAGGTGAGCTTTAAGGGCAGCTTCAATCTCTATAAGCCCACGGGTCGCATGAGCTTTGTTGCCCGCTCATTTTCGTTGGCGGGGGAGGGTCTGCTGCGTCAACAAGTGGCGCAACTGGCCGAAAAGCTACGCCGCGAGGGCCTGATGGACGAAGCGCGCAAGCGCCGCATCCCGGTGTTCTGCTCCCGCGTGGCGGTCGTCACCTCGCTTTCGGGTGCCGTAATCGACGACGTCAAGCGCACGTTTCGTCGTCGCAACCCGCTCGTCGAGGTCGTCTGCGTGGGCGCCAAGGTTCAAGGCGAGGGTGCGCCGGCCGAGCTCATCGAGGGCTTGCGCCGCGCCGCTTCCATTACGCCGGCGCCCGACTGTATTTTGCTGGTGCGCGGCGGCGGCTCCTTTGAGGACCTCATGACCTTTAATGACGAGGAGCTTGCCCGCGCGGTGGCGGCTTGTCCTGTGCCCGTGGTGACCGGTATTGGCCATGAGCCCGATACCTCGATTTGCGACATGGTGAGCGACCGCCGCGCCTCCACGCCCACGGCGGCGGCCGAATCGGTGGCGCCGGCTATGACGGAGTTGGCCGATGTGCTCGAGGCACGCCATCAGCGTCTTGGCGCCGCGATGGCATCGATGATTGGGTCGAATCAGGTCGACCTGGAGATGCTCGATCAGCGTGGTCGCCGCGCTTGGAATACCTATACGGCCCGTCTGGGCGATGCACTCGATGCCGCCGCCTGCCGCCCGTGCCTCAACGACCCCACATTTATGGTCGAGCGTCGCGAATCGGAGCTTGCGCTGACTGCCGATCGCCTGTCGGGCGCCATAGTACGCTCGGTCGGGACATTCCGCTCCAACTTTGAGCGCCTGCCCGAGCGTCTGGTTGCAAGCACCTCGGGGCTCGATGGCAAGCGCCATGCGCTCACGCTTGCGAGTTCCCGTCTGGAGCATCAGGGGCGCACGATGCTCAGCAAACCCGCGTCCGACCTGGGCCGTGCGGCAGCCTCACTCGATGCCCTGTCGCCGCTCAAGGTGCTTGCCCGTGGCTATTCCATCGCGTACAGCGATGATGGGGTGGCTACGAGCGCCAAGACCTTTAAGCCCGGCGACGCCATACGCGTGCGCATGGCAGACGGCAACGTGGCGGCAACGGTCGATACGGTCGAGTAGACCGCGTTTCACAGCGATAAACCTTTAGGAAAGGAAACAGATATGGCAGAGAAGACCCCGGTCGAGCAGCTTACGTACAAGCAGGCCTCGCAGGAGTTGGAACTCATCATCCGCAGCTTGGAGTCGGGCGATATGGAGCTCGAGGAGTCACTCGAGAGCTATACCCGCGGCGTCGAGCTCCTCAAGAGCCTGCGCACCCGCCTGTCCGATGCCGAGCAGAAGGTCTCGGTGCTCCTTAAGGACGTCGACGGCAACGACGTGCTCGCCGACGGCGAGGCCGCCAACACCGACGACAAGCTTTCGTTCTAACCATCCCGACCAAATATAATTACCTTGGCCTGTGAGAAAGGAACCAGCCATGTGTGATTGCATCTTCTGCAAAATCGCCAACCACGAGATTCCCTCAACCGTTGTCTATGAGGACGACCAGGTCATCGCCTTCGACGACCTCAACCCCCAGGCGCCGGTCCACACGCTCGTGATCCCCAAGAAGCACTACAGCGACATCGCCGACAACGTGCCGGCCGAGACCATGGGCGCCATGGCCCACGCCATCCACGAGGTTGCCAAGGCCAAGGGCTTGGAGGACGGTTTCCGCGTCATCTCCAACAAGGGCGTCAACGCCGGCCAGACCGTCATGCACTTCCACATGCACGTCCTCGGCGGCAAAAACCTGGGCGAGAACCTCATCTGAGGACGCTTCTTCCGTGCAATGAAACGGAAGCTCTGGCACCGATAACTTATATATCAACGCAATAAACCCGAGCGCGAGGGCGTTTGGGTTTATTATTGAAGCGTATGTAACCTGGCGGCGCCACACCGCCTGTTAGTAGGGAGACACATGAACGTTCTGGTCGTCAACGCAGGATCTTCGACCCTTAAGTATCAGGTCATCGATACCAAGTCCCACAAGGTGTCCGCAAAGGGCTCCTGCGAGCGCGTCTGCTTTACCGGCGGTACCTTCACCCACGCTGCCAACGGCTCCAAGAAGGTGACCGAGAACATCGAGTTCCCCGACCACAAGGTCGCCATCGAGGTCGTCCTGAAGGACCTCGAGGCCAACGGCGTCAAGATCGAGGGCATTGGCCACCGTATCGTTCAGGGCGGCTGGTACTTTGGCGATTCCTCCCTCGTCGACGAGGACGTCCTCGCCAAGATCCGTGAGGTCGCCCCGCTGGCGCCGCTGCACAACAACCCCGAGGCCAACGTTATCGAGTTCTGCCTGGAGCAGTATCCCGACCTGCCCAACGTCACGGTCTATGACACCGCTTTCCACTTCAACATGCCCGAGGTCGCCAAGACCTACGCCCTTCCCAAGGATGTTTGCGACAAGCTGCACATCCGTAAGTACGGCGCCCACGGCACCAGCTATCGTTACATCTCCAAGAAGGTCGCCGAGATGACCAACGGCGAGGCCCGCAAGGTTGTCGTGTGCCACATCGGCTCCGGTGCCTCCCTGTGCGCCATCGAGGACGGCAAGTGCATGGATACCACTATGGGCCTCACCCCGCTCGACGGCGTCATGATGGGCACCCGCTGCGGCTCCATCGACCCGGCTACCGTGTGCTACCTGCAGCGCGAGGGCGGCTACACCTTCGACGAGGTCGACGAGATGATGAACAAGAAGTCCGGCCTTTTGGCTGTGACCGGTGGCAAGACCAACGACTGCCGCAACGTCGAGGAGCTTGCTGCTGCTGGCGACCCCGAGGCCCAGCTCGCCTTCGACATGTTCGTCTACAAGATTGCCGCCAAGGCTGCCGAGATGGCCACTTCCATGTGCGGCATGGACACGCTGGTCTTCACTGCTGGCATCGGTGAGCACGCTCCGGCCGTTCGCGCCGGCGTTGCCGACCGTCTGGCCTTTATGGGCGTCAAGATGGACCATGCCCGTAACGCCCTGCGTGGCGACGGCGCTTGGTGCCTGTCTGCCAAGGATTCCAAGGTCAAGATCTTCGTCATCCCCACGGACGAGGAGTTCATGATCGCTTCTGACGTCGAGCGCATCGTCAACGGCAAGTAATTGCAAGAGGGGAGGGGCTGGACGACCAAGTGCCGTTCAGTCCCTCTTTTGCGCTCGTTGGGCGATATGCTGATAGCTATTTATCAAGATATGATAACTTCTTATTAAAATGCGGCCGCCTTAAGGGGTCTGCGTCGGCCGTATTGCACTGCAAAGGAGTCTCATGAACGTACTTGTTGTCAACGCCGGCAGCTCAAGCCTTAAATATCAGCTTTTGGATACCGATACCCGCGAGGTTTTCGCCAAGGGCAACTGCGAGCGTATCGGATCGGACATGGGCATCTTTGGCCACTCCGAGAACGGTGGCGCCAAGCAGACCGAGGAGGTTCCCTTCCCCGATCATCGCTCTGCTATCGCTCGCGTGCTCGAGGAGCTCGAGAAGACCGACTTTACGATTGATGGCATTGGGCATCGCATCGTTCAGGGCGGCTGGCACTTCGATGATTCCGCGGTCGTCGACGACGAGGTCATGGCCAAGATTCTCGAGGTGGCACCGCTTGCTCCGCTGCACAACTACGGCGAGGCCGCGGCGATTGAGTATTGCCGTGAGAAGTATCCGGAGCTGCCCAACGTGGCGGTCTTCGATACCTCGTTCCACATGACCATGCCCGAGGTTGCCTACACCTACGCCCTGCCCAAGGACGTGTGCGACAAGTACCACGTGCGCAAGTACGGCGCGCACGGAACGAGCCACCGCTACGAGTGGATGATGGCTAAGGAGATCCTGGGCTCGTGCTGCCACCGTCTGCTTTCGTGCCATCTGGGCAACGGCGCTTCGCTCGCCGCCATCGAGGACGGCGTGTGCCGCGACACCACGATGGGTCTCACACCGCTCGACGGCCTGATGATGGGAACCCGCTGTGGCTCCATCGACCCGGCTACCGTGTGCTACCTGCAGCGCGAGGGCGGCTACAGCTACCAGGAAGTCGATGACATGATGAACAAGCAGTCCGGTCTGCTTGCCATCTCGGGTATCTCCAACGATGCCCGCGACATCCGCACGCGCGCTTCCGAGGGAGATGAGCGCTGCCTGCTCGCCTTCGATATGTTCGCCTACAAGGCCATGCAGCAGGCCGGCTCCATGATCGCTTCCATGGCGGGCGTGGATACCATCACCTTTACCGCCGGCATCGGCGAGAACGACTGGTCGATCCGCAAGGCCTTCTGCGACTGCTTTGAGTGGCTGGGCGTGCGCATCGACAACAATAAGAACCGCGAGGCCGTGGGCAACGGCCCGCAGGTCATCAGTGCCGCCGGTTCCGCCGTCACGGTCATGGTCATCCCCACCGACGAGGAATACATGATCGCCCACGACGTCGAGCGTCTGACCAAGAACAACTAACGCGCGCATTTACAAGTAAACGAAAGGCCTCCAGAGCAACAGCTCCGGAGGCCTTTTTACTAGCAGGCGGAAATACCAGTCCCAAAGTGACCATCGCCAGCAACGCCTACGCTCCCAGCAACGGTACCCGTCCGTTCGATCGCGTCGAAAATGTTGGTGTAAGGGCGTCGCCCTAGCGCCCGTTTAACGAAGAACGGCCTTCGTCCTAGAATCTGAAATCACCACAACAACAGGTTCTAGGAAAGGACGAAGACCGCTATGGAAATCTTATCAGACCCGACGCCGGACATGCTCGCCATGCCCCGTTTCGACGACGGCGCCATCGACATGCAGGAGCTGCTCAGGCGTCTCGCCGAGCAGGTCGTGAACGCCGTGATGGACGCCGAGGCCGACCAGCTGTGCGGCGGCGGGGCGAACAGCCGGAACGGCTACCGCGAGAGGTCGCTCGCCACCTGCGTCGGCACGCTGACGCTGCGCATCCCCAAGCTGCGCTCCGGCAGCTTCTTCCCGGAGGACGTGCTCGAGCGCTACCAGCGCGTCGACCGCGCCCTCGTTGCCGCCGTGGCCGAGATGTACGCCACGGGCACCAGCACCCGCAAGGTGCAGAGGGTGGCCGAGAAGATGGGCGTCTCCAGGCTCTCGAAGGACCAGGTGAGCGCAATCGCCTCGAGCCTGGACGCGGACATCGAGGACCTGCGCGCAAGGCCGCTCGGCGGCTCGCCGGTGCCCTACGTCTGGCTCGACGCGACCTACGTCAAGTGCCGCCGCGGGGGGCGCGTCGCCTCCACCGCCGTGGTCACCGCCATCGGCTGCGATGCGGGCGGCTGGAGGCGCGTCCTGGGCGTCGACGTGGTCGACACCGAGTCCTACGACTCGTGGCTCGCCTTCCTGCGGGCCATCCGCTCGCGCGGGGCGGCGGGCGTGCGGCTCGTCGTCTCGGACGCCCACCCGGGGCTCGTCCGGGCGCTCGGCGAGGTCTTCCAGGGCGCCGCGTGGCAGCGCTGCGCGGTCCACCTCATGCGCGACTGCATGCGCGAGGCCGGCTCCTGGCAGCTCAGGCGCCGCGTGGGCAGGATCGTGTCGCAGGTGTTCCGCGGGCGCGACGCCGCCACCGTGACGGCCATGTACCACGCGGCGTGCGACATGCTGGAGGGGTGCTGCCCCAGGGCGGCGGCGGTGCTGGAGGAGGCCGAGCCCGACGCGCTGGCCTACCTCGACTTCCCGCCGACCCACTGGAAGCGCCTGCGCACCAACAACGTGCAGGAGAGGACCAACCGGGAGATAAAGCGCAGGTCGCGCGTCGTGCAGGTGTTCCCCTCCACGGGCTTGCTGGTTCGGCTCGCGGGCGCGGTCATGTGCGAGCAGGACGAGATATGGCAGGAGTCCCGGTACTTCTCGGAAGCGAGGATGAACGAGCTCTACGACGACGGTCGCACCCGGGGAATCGACGGTCACGTCGACTGGGCGCGGCTCGAGGCGGAGGCCAGGAAGATGCTCGAGTCCGGCCTCGAGCTTGCGGACAGGGTCGAGGCGGCATAGGATATCAACCGTGTTCCAGATTCCAGGACGCCGGGCCGACTCGCTTCGGATCGGGCGCTACACCAACTTTCTCGACACTACCGTCCGTTCAGATTTTCAGCCCCAATTCGTAGCCAAGCCGCCGTCCACCCCAGATACCCTGATTGCTACGTAGCGGCAGGGACCCTACAGGGTAAAGCTCTGAAAACATTCCGCAGGACGGAGGAAGCCCCCGCCGCGCGTAGCGCGCAGCGGGGGCTTCCGACATGTCCGAGGACGTTTTCAGAGCTTTACCCTGTAGGGTCCCGAGGGGATATGTCCGCTACTCAGCCATCTGAGCCTGGACGGCGGTGATGGCAACGACACCCACGATGTCGTCGGCAGAGCAGCCGCGCGAAAGGTCGTTAACCGGCTTGGCGATGCCCTGCAGGATGGGGCCGTAGGCGTCGGCGCCGGCGAAGCGCTGGACCAGCTTGTAGCCGATGTTACCGGCCTCGAGGTCGGGGAACACCAGCACATTGGCCTTACCGGCGACGGAGGAGCCGGGAGCCTTGAGCTGGGCGACGGTGGGGACGATGGCGGCATCGAGCTGCAGGTCGCCGTCGATGGCGAGCTCGGGAGCCTTCTCGTGGCAGAATTTCACGGCCTCCTGGACCTTCTTGGCGACCTCGCCGCCGGCGGAGCCCATGGTGGAGTAGGAGAGCATGGCCACGTGCGGCTCAACGTTGCCCATGAAGGTGGACCAGGAGTGAGCGGAGGCGATGGCGATCTCGGAGAGCTCATCGGAGGACGGGTTGATGTTGAGACCGCAGTCGGCGAAGATCAGCGTGCCGTCGGTGCCGAACTGCGGGGTGTCGGTGCACATCACGAAGAAGGCCGAGACCAGCTTGGTGCCCGGGGCGGTCTTGAGGATCTGCAGCGCGGGGCGCAGCGTGTCGGCGGTGGAGTGGCAGGCGCCGGAGACCAGGCCGTCGGCGTCGCCCATCTTGACCATCATGGTGCCAAAGTAGGTAGCGTCCATCACCTGGGCGCGAGCCTGCTCGATGGTGACGCCCTTCTTGGCGCGGAGCTCGGCAAACTTCTGCGCGTACTCCTCGTGCTTCTCGGCATTGCGCGGATCGATGACGGTAGCGCCGGGAACGTCGATCTCGTCGGGGTTACCCAGGATGACGATCTTTGCCAGGCCCTCCTCGATGATCTTGGTGGCTGCGACGATGGTGCGCGGATCCTCGCCCTCGGGCAGGACGATCGTCTTAAGGTCGGCCTTGGCGGCAGACTTCATACGGTTTAGGAAATCGCTCATGTTACTCCTTACAAGCGTTTCGCTAAGCTCCAGGCGCCCGGCTGTTCACGAATAAACCCGCTGCTAGCGGGTTTACCTTTCAATTATGTACGCCGCGGTGCTTGAGCTTTCCTTGTGTGGCAAGCTCATTATAGGACGCATTAGCGCTATAATCGCTCTGATAAATATGTCTCGAAGAATGTTCGAGAAAAGCCCAGCTAACGAGCCCGTGGCTTTTGACAAGGAGTATCGATGCAGATTACCTCAGGCCTGCCTGAAGGCTTTAACGCCGGCGCATACGACATGATTGTCGTCGGTGCCGGTTATGCCGGTGCCGTTTGTGCCCGCCGTCTCGCCGAGACCATCGGCTATCGTGTTGCCGTTCTGGAGCGCCGTAGCCACATTGCGGGTAACGCCTACGACTGCGCTGATGAGGCCGGAATCCTGGTCCACGAGTATGGTCCGCACATCTACCATACCTTTAATGAGCGCGTCCACAATTTCCTGTCGCGCTTTACCAAGTGGACGGACTACCAGCACAAGGTGCTTGCCAACATCAACGGCACCCTCATGCCCGTGCCTTTTAACCACGCGAGCCTCAAGCTCGCCTTTGGCGACGAGCGCGGCGAGGAGCTGTATCAGAAGCTCGTGGAGACCTTTGGCAAGGACGTCAAGGTGCCCATCATGGAGCTGCGCAAGAAGAACGACCCGGATCTTGCCGAGGTCGCCGATTACGTCTACGAGAACGTCTTTTTGCATTACACCATGAAGCAGTGGGGCCAGACGCCCGACCAGATCGATCCCTCGATCACCGGTCGCGTTCCCGTCTTTGTGGGCGACGATGACCGCTACTTCCCGCAGGCTCCCTTCCAGGGCATGCCGCAGGACGGCTATACCGCGCTGTTCGAGCATATGCTCGACCACGACCTGATTGATGTGTTCTGCGACGTGGACGCCCGCGACCTCTTCGAGATCGACGAGACCACCGTCAAGATCGACGGTAAGGTCTATGGCGGCGAGATCGTCTACACCGGTCCGCTCGACGAGCTGTTCAACCTCGACCTGGGCGCTCTGCCGTACCGTACGCTCGACATGAAGTTCGAGACGCTCGATATGGACCAGTTCCAGCCCGTGGGCACCGTCAACTACACCACGAGCGAGGATTACACGCGTATCACCGAGTTCAAGAACATGACTGGCCAGGTCCTGTCCGGCAAGACCACCATCATGAAGGAGTATTCCAAGGCCTATACGCCCGGCTCGGGCGAGACGCCCTATTACGCCATTCTGGAGCCCGAGAACCGTGAGCTCTATGAGCGCTATCTTGAGCGCGTCCAAAACCTGACGAACTTCCACCCGGTGGGTCGCCTGGCCGAGTATCGTTACTACGATATGGATGCCGTGACCAACTCCGCCCTCGATCTTTCGGATGAGATTATCGCCTGCCATGCATAAAGTCATATCATTCGGTATTCCCTCGTATAACGCCGCCAAGGACATGGACCATTGCATCACCTCCATTCTGGAGGGGAGCAATTACGCCACCGATATCGAGATCATCATCGTCGATGACGGTTCCAAGGACGAGACGGCAGCTAAGGCCGACGAGTGGGAGACACGTTATCCCGGCATCATTCTCGCGGTGCATCAGGAGAACGGTGGCCACGGCATTGCCGTCCTTTCGGGCTTGCGCGAGGCACAGGGCACCTACTACAAGGTCGTCGACTCGGACGACTGGCTCGATGGCGCAGCTCTGTCGACCATGCTTTCGATCCTGCGCGGTTTTGAGGAGCGCGACCAGCGCGTCGACCTCTTTATCTCGAACTATGTGTACGAGAAGGTTTACGAGGGTACGCACACCGCTATTGGCTACAAGTTTGCCCTGCCGCGGAAAAAGATCTTTACCTGGGACCAGATTGGTCATTTCCGTCTGGACCAGAATCTGCTCATGCACAGCCTGTGCTATCGCACGGATGTGCTGCGCGCGTCCAATCTGCCTATGCCGCCGCACACGTTCTATGTAGACAACATCTACGCCTACGTGCCGCTACCGCGCTGCAAGACCATGTACTACGCCGACATCGACCTCTACCGCTACTTTATCGGCCGTGAGGGCCAAAGCGTCAACGAGGCCACGATGGTCAAGCGTCTGGACCAACAGTTTCGCGTGACGCGCATCATGATGGAGTCGTTCCACCTGTACAGCGATGTCGAGTCGTCGCGTCTGCGCTCGTACATGATGGGCTATTTCACCATGATGATGGCAATCTGCTCGGTGCTCACTAAGCTTTCCGACGAGGATTGTGCCGACGAGCGCCTGAAGACGTTGTGGAGTGATTTAAAGGCCTATGACGAGCGTATGTATCGTCGTGCACGCTACGGTGTGGTCGGCTTCTTCACCAACCTGCGCGGTCGGGCTGGTGACAAAACCACACTCGGCCTATACCGTCTTGCCTCAAAGATCTTCAAATTCAACTAGCTGCTGAGTAATCGCTGCTGATGGGTTGACTGGGCCCCTTGGCCTTTAGTTTGCTACTGCGAACAGTCCTGCTCGCACGGAAAGCACATTAAGTGCTTTCCGGCTCGTGCGGAACTTGTATCAAACTAAAGGCCAAGGGGCCTCTGCTACAAGAATCGATTGTCAGGCTGCCAGAATTTGAAGATCTTAGACGCGCGGTACACAGGGGCCTGGGCTGAAAGGGATTTAGTTGAGTAGGTTGCCCGGTGGGTCTTGGTTATGTTTGTCGCGAGTTCCGCACGAGCCGAAGAGCACTTAATGTGCTCTTCGTGCGAGCCAGGACTGTAGAGCAGCAAACATAACCAAGACCCACCGGGCAACCGGACGAGTTAGTTTACTTCGCGGCGCCGGGGATGCCGTGGGAGGTTTTAGCGGTTTTGGCTCCGTTTACGATGGCAGCTTCTAGGGCCCTTACTGCGAGCATACCCAGCAGGTCTAGGGGAACGGCGGCGCTTGCCTGGGCTCCCAGTTTGCCGCTGGCAAGGGTGTAGATGGTGTCGCCGTCGTTGGTGGTGTGTGTGGGGCGGATGGCGTGCGCGTAGGCGTCTGCTGCCATTTGGGAGACCTTGGTAGCCCGCGCCTTAGTGAGCTCCATGTTGGTGACGATGCAGCTGATGGTGGTGTTGGTGCGGTCGAGCGGCATTTGCA
Source organism: uncultured Collinsella sp. (assembly GCA_900540945.1). Taxonomy (GTDB): domain Bacteria; phylum Actinomycetota; class Coriobacteriia; order Coriobacteriales; family Coriobacteriaceae; genus Collinsella. Next base: position 67,884 of record UQHQ01000008.1, read on the forward strand.
TGGAGCCGGCTGCGGCAAAGGCTGCGAGCTCCATGTCGACGATCTGGTCGCTATCGGCTGTGGCGCGCATGCCGGCGACCCACTCGCCAGTGGTCGGGTCGATGACGTTGCCGCAGGCGTTGACCGAGACCACGGCGCCCACTTTGACGGGACCGAGTGCCACGGCGGCAGCTCCAAGGCCGGCCTTCATGCAGGTGGCAGGCCCCATGAGCTTGCCTACGGTGGCGCCGGTACCGGCGCCCACGTTGCCTTGCTCGAGCGTGGCAGGGGTGTGGTCGAGCGCCTCGCGCACGGCGGCGATACCGGCCTCAATGTCGGGGCGCACGGTGGGGTCGCCAAAGGCGAGGTCGAAGATGCAGCTGGAGCACACGATAGGCACCTGCGTGGGGCCGACGGGAAGGCCGATGCCGCGGCTCTCAAGCTCGCGAGCGACGCCGCTTGCAGCCTCGAGGCCAAAGGCCGATCCACCCGAAAGGCAGACGGCGTGGACCTTGTCGACGGTGTTCTCGGGACGCAGCAGGTCGGTTTCGCGCGATGCTGGAGCACCGCCGCGAACGTCAACGCCGCCGGTGGCGCCCTCGGGTGCCACGATTACGGTGCAACCGGTGCCGGCCTCCTCGTCCGTATAGTTGCCATAGCAAAAGCCATCGACATCGCAGACGTCAATGGCCTCGAGCAGTGTATCCATGTTTAACTCCTATCGGTTTTCCGCCGCGCCTTGTGCCCGGTCGGGATCCGTACGGTACGCCAAAATTGTAGGCGCTGGGGAATACCCAGCGCCAGATGCAATTACGAGAGTTTTTGAATCGCGCGCGCGACGCGGGCGATGGGTAAGCCCACCACGTTATAGAAGTCGCCCGAAATATCGTGCACGAGCATGCGTCCGCCTGTGCCCTGAATGCCGTAGGCGCCGGCCTTGTCCATGGGCTCACCCGAGGCGACGTAGCGCTCGATCTGCTCGTCGGTGAGCTCGTAGAACGTCACGTCGGTCACATCGACAAACGACAGGCTCTCGGCGGCATGCGGAGCTGTAGCGTCGCCGGCTTTAACGATGCAGACGCCGGTCGCCACCTGGTGCGTGCGGCCCGAAATCTCGCGGAGCATGGTGCGCGCCTCGTCCTCGTTTGCCGGCTTACCCAATATTTGGCCGTCAAAGGTGACAATAGTATCGGCCGCGACGGTCAACTCATTGGGTTCGGCATGCTCGGCCGCGACGGCAGCAGCTTTGGCACGCGCCAAGCGCTCGACGAGCGTAAGCGGAGCTTCGCCATCAAAAGGCGTTTCATCGATGTCTGCGGGAATTACGCGAATGTTATAGCCCGCCTCGCGCATCAGCTCTATGCGGCGCGGCGATTGCGAAGCCAAAATCATAGTTGGATGCCCTCGGCGACCTTCTCGACGGCCTTTTCGCCGGCGAGCGTGCGCAGCAGCTCCAAGGCAAAGGGGAGTGACTGTGCCATGCCGCTGGCAGTGATGATATTGCCGTCTTGCGTGACCTTCTCGCCGGTATAGGTGCCCTCGGGGAAGCTCTTCTCAAAGCCGGGGAAGCACGTGGCGCGGCGTCCCTCGAGTAGACCAAGCTCGCCTAGGATAAACGGGGCGGCGCAGATGGCGGCAACGTGCTTGGTCGCGGCGAAATCGCAGACTACGTTGCAGACGCGCTGGTCGGCGCGCAGGTTGGTGGCACCGGGCAGGCCGCCGGGCAGCACGACGCAGTCGTACTCGTCAAAGTCGATCTCGTCAAAGAGCACATCACAGGTCACGGGGATCTGCAGCGAGCTCACGACCTCGCGCGTGGGCATGATCGAGACGAGCGTGGCGCGCACGCCGCCGCGACGCATGACATCGACCATGGTCAGACATTCAATCGTTTCAAAGCCATCGGCGGCGAGAACGGCAACGCTGGGCATGAGAGTTCCTTTCGTAAGGCGGCATACAATTAGGCGTCTTATACCCCGAAGACATGCGCTTGCCACGCTCGATTTCCCAATGTTTAAAAAGGGACGGGGATTAAATAATCATTTGGTACAAATTGATTATTTAATCCCCGTCCCAGAAAAATCATCGGGCGTGGCCTTGGGCAAACAGTCTAGTTGCGCCTAAGGTGGACGACGGTCTCGCAGTGGAAGGTTTGTGGGAACAGGTCGACTGGCGTGATCTTTACGGGGAAGAAGGTGCCTTCTTCGACAAAGCGTTTGAGATCGCGCGCCAGGGTGGCCGGGTCGCAGCTCACGTAGGCGACATCGCGAGCACTCGTGCTGGCGATAAGGTCGATCGCCTCGGGGGCGAGGCCTGCGCGTGGCGGGTCGACCACCAAGACGTCGGCATCCTGGTCGGGGAACTCGCGCACCGCGTCTCCGCCAATGACGTCGACGTTATCAAGCTTGTTGATCTCCAGGTTACGGCGCAGGTCGCGCACGGCGGGGCCGTAGGCCTCGACGGCGGCGACAAAGTCGCAGCGGCGGGCGAGCGGCAGGGTAAAGGTGCCGGCACCACAGTACAGGTCCACGGCAAGCTCGTCTTCCTGCGGGTCGAGTGCTTCCATGACAAGCTCGATCAAAATCTCGGCACCCTTGGTGTTGACCTGGAAAAAAGACGGGGCAGACAAGCGCATCTGACCCTCGGCGATATTCTCGGTCCATGAGCCCTCTCCGGCGAGCATTTCGACCTTGGAGACACGGCGGGCCTTCTTTTCGCCCTTGCTCATGACGCGCACGATGCTCGTGGGGTGAGCGGCGTCCGCCAGCACGCGGGAGACCTGCGAGCGCGGAAAAGAGCCTGTGGGCGTCCAGAGTGCGACCTCGAGTGCCTTGGTGCGGCGTGATGCGCGAATGCCCACGCGTTCGAGCCCCAAGTCATGGCTGCCGCTTAGATAGTTGAGTGCGCCGACGACCGATTTGAGCGCCTTCGGGAAGCGCTTGTCGAACAGCGGGCACGTATCGACGGTCACGATTTTGCTGGGGTCGACACCGTGCATGCCAAGACGCACGCGACCGTTGACGACGGTCGGTTCGAGCTCGATTTTATTGCGGTAGCCCCAGTCGTCCTTGGTGTGGCAGATGGGCTGTACCAACTCATCGACCTGCTCAGGAGCGAACTTGCCGATGCGCTCGAGCGTGGAGCGCAGGTTTTGCTCCTTGGCGGCGAGCTGTGCCGTGCGTGAGAGATTGCCCCACGAGCAGCCGCCGCAGATGCCCACGAAGGGGCAGGGAGGCTGAATGCGATCGGGGCTTGGCTCCAGAATCTCGGTGGTGCGGGCACGCATGAACGACTTGCCGTCCTGTACGACCTCGGCCTCGACGGTGTCGCCTGCCACGGCGCCCTGCACAAAGACGGCCTTGCCGTTGTCGGCGTGCGCCAGCCCGTCGGCGCCGTAGGTCATCGATTCTATAGTGAGCTTCATATTCCTGCCTGTCATTCGCGTTGTTATTCGCACCATGGTAGCAGGGAAAAGCGCCCCGCATCCGAGGCTTTCCTCAAATGCGGGGCGCTTCTACAAACGACTATTTCGTCTTGCCGGTAATGAGCGTCTTAAGACCCAGGCCGATCAGGCCCAGGCCTATGCGCACGCGACCGGGGCGATGGCGCTCGATGGCCTTGGTCTTGCCGGCGGGCTTATCGCGACGGGCGCTCGTCTCGGGTGCGGGCTTGGTGACCTGCGGCTCGGGCTGAGGTGCAGGTGCAGGCTTGGGCTCAATGACGGTCGCCTGGACCTCTTGGACCTTGGGTGTGGCCGGCTGCGGCTCAGGAGCAGGGGCGGGCTTTGCCTCGGCGGCGGGCTCCGGAGTCGCAGTAGCGGCCTCGGGCGCTTTCTCCACGGCGGGCTCTGCGGCAGCCTCGGGCTCATTCACCGGGAGAGCGGCAACCGCTTCCGGTTTGGCAGCCGCCCCATGTTCAATCTCGTCCTGGATAACTTTTTCGGCCACACGTTCCTTCTCCTGTGCGCGCTGCTGCGCGGCGGCCTCGGCGTTGCGATACGCGCGCTCCAGCAGAGCTTCCTGCGAGTTGAAGGGTTTCTCGTCCTCTTTGCGCTCCACCGGAACCCAGGTGCCGTCACTCGTCAGGCTGCGTGCCTTCACGTTGTCGCGCAGCTGCATGCCCATGTACTCGTGCACCAGGGCGCGGCAGGTGGGGTCGAGCACGGGGAAGGCGATCTCCACGCGGTGCTCGGTGTTGCGCGTCATCATGTCTGCCGAGCTCAGGTAGATCATGTCCGAGTCCACGCCAAAGGCATAGACGCGCGCATGCTCCAAAAAACGTCCGACGATGGATCGCACGTGCACGTTCTCGGTCTTGCCCGGAACACCGGGCTTGAGGCACGAGATGCCGCGAATGATCATGTCCACGCGCACGCCGGCACACGATGCCTCGGCAATCTTGTCGATGACCTCGCGGTCGGTAAGCGAGTTGAGCTTAAAGAACACGCGGGCGGGCTCGCCGACAAGGGCGCGCTGAATCTCGCGGTCCAGGCCGCGCATGATGAGCGGCTTGAGGCCCACGGGCGCCACGCCCAGGAAGCGGTAGTCGCCGCGCAGGTTGCCCAGCGACAGGTTGCGGAAGAACAGGTTGGCGTCCTCGCCGATGCCGGGATGCGCGGTCATGAGCATAAAGTCGCTGTAGAGCTTGGCCGTCTTCTCGTTAAAGTTGCCGGTACCCAAAAGCGTCAGGCGGGTAAGCGCCATGCCCTCGCGATAGGTGAGCTGGCAGATCTTTGAGTGGCACTTAAAGCCCTCGGAGCCGTAGATAACGGTGCAGCCGGCTTCTGCCAGGCGCTCGGCCCATTCGATGTTGTTTTGCTCGTCAAAGCGGGCACGAAGCTCCATGAGCACCGTGACCTCTTTGCCGTTTTCGGCAGCATCGATGAGCGACTCGCACAGACGGCTCTGCTTTGCCACACGGTAGAGCGTGATGCGCAGCGAGATACACTCGGGGTCATAGGCTGCTTCGTGCACCAGGTCCAAGAACGGGTTCATGGCCTCGTAAGGGTAAAAGAGCAGCTTGTCGTGCTGCAGCACCTGCTCGCGGATGGAGCGGGCCATATCGATGGTGGGATTGGGCTGCGGCTTAAACGGCGTAAAGAGGAGCTCATTGCGCAGGTGCTCGGGAATCTTACCCTCAATGCCAAAGACGTAGCCAAGGTCAAGGGGGATATCGCAGGTAAAGACCGAGCGGCGAGAAAGCTCGAGCGCCTTGCGGATGGTCTTGAGCGTTGCTTTTTCGAGTGAGCCCGAGACGGCGAGCACTACCGGCTGCAGGCGCAAGCGCTTCTTGAGGATGCGCTTCATGTGCTGGCGGTAATCCTCTTCCTCCTCGACGCCCTCGCCGTCCGGGTCGATATCGGCGTTGCGGGTGACGCGGATGAGCGCGCGGTCGAGCGGCTTATAGGAGCCAAAGCAGCTGTCCAGGCAGGCGAGAATGACGTCTTCGAGCAGAATGTAGGAGTAGGTGCCGGTGGGCGAGGGGATCTCGACCACGCGGTTCATCGAGGCGGGAATCTCGATCAGGCCCAGCAGACTTTCCTCGTCGGTGACGCCGTCCAGGCCGCAGGCCAGGTAGAGTGCGCCGTTGCGCAGGTTGGGGAAGGGGTGGCGCGGGTCGATCACCAGCGGTGAGATGACCGGCGACACGTAGGCCTGGAAGTAGCGGGTAACAAAGGTGCGCTCCTCGGGCGTAAGCGAATCGATGCGGGCGCGGTGAACGCCCAGGGTGTCGAGCTTGCCCTCGATGCTCTTAAAGATGGACTCCCAACGGGTAAGGAGCCCGGGCATTTCGGCCATGACAGCATCGACCTGTTCGGAGGCGGTCATATTGCTCTTGTTGTCAACAGGCTGTTTTTTGAGCTCAGCAAGGTCGGATAGGCCACCCACGCGCACCATGAGGAACTCATCGAGGTTTGACTCGAAGATCGAGACGAACTTAAGGCGCTCGAACAACGGCACGGACTCATCGAAGGCCTCGTCGAGCACACGGTTGTCAAAGCGCAGCCAGCTGAGCTCTCGGTTCTGCGTGTACGAGAAGTCGCGCGGCGGCTTGCGCAGCTTTGCGGCGGCTTGCTTTTTTTCGATTTTGCTCGGCATATGCATCTGTCCGTTCAGTCCCCGCAGGGGACGGTAGCCTAACACTATTCACTATTGTCTCAATTTAGTCGACCTGTGGCACGGACGTATTGTGCGAACGGTATCTTTACCTACTTCTTACGCCGTCAAGGCTTGCAACTAACTGCCCGACTCGTTTTGAAAACAATCTATATCCATACTCAACTGGTGAGGATGTATGAATAAGAATGATTGCTAGCTGAATATAATCGAATCCAAATTGAATCATTGACAGACGACATATATATGCAGAAAACAGTTTTAGCTATGCAATTCCTAAACATGAAATTATTTGTGCAATCTTGCTCAATTCCTTAGAAAAAAGAACGATTACCTTTGAAAACCTGCTTTAGAGAACTGAAGTGCATCATGGGGGAATCATATGCGATATACCGTTCATCGCACTTTGCTGACCGTTCGGGGGCGAGGTGGAATTGCGGGTGGTTTTTGGATATAACTAGAGCTGTCAGCAAGCAGCGTCCCATACGGAGGGGCGCTGATACATTCGGCCAGTAAGGCCCGAAAGAAAGGTAGGAGGCCATGACGAAAGGTCTGCACGTGCCTTCCGAGATCGGCAAGCTCAGGAAGGTCTGCCTGCACCGTCCCGGCGACGAGCTCCTCAACCTGCCGCCCGACGAGCTCGAGCGACTCCTGTTCGACGACGTCCCGTTCCTGGAGGTCGCACAGCAGGAGCACGACACCTTCGCCCAGATCCTGAGGGACCAGGGCGTGGAGGTCCTCTACCTCGAGAACCTCGTCGCCGAGGTGTTCGACCAGGTCCCCGGCGCCCGCGCCGAGTTCACCGACCAGTACATCGCCGAGGCCGGCATCCGCGGCCAGCACATGCCGCAGATCGTCCGCGAGAAGCTGGACTCCATCGAGGACAACCTCGAGTTCGTCAAGAAGACCATGGCCGGCATGACCAAGGCCGAGATCGACATGCCCCTCACGGCGTCCACGACCCTCGACTCCCTGGTCAACTCCGAGTCCGAGTCCGACCTGATCATCGACCCGATGCCCAACCTCTACTTCACCCGCGACCCGTTCGCGGTCGTCGGCGAGGGCGTCAACCTCAACCGCATGTACTCGGTCACCCGCAACCGCGAGACCCTGTACGGCAAGTACGTCTTCAAGTACCACCCCGACTACAAGGACGTCTCCCTGTACTTCCGCCGCGACTGCCAGTTCCACACCGAGGGCGGCGACGTGCTGAACATCAACGAGAAGACCCTCGCCGTCGGCATCTCCCAGCGCACCCAGGCCGCCGCTATCGACGTCATGGCCCAGAACATCTTCTGGAACTCCGACTCCAAGGTCGAGCGCATCCTGGCCTTCGACATCCCGGTCTCGCGCGCCTTCATGCACCTCGACACGGTCTTCACCCAGATCGACGTCGATAAGTTCACGATCCACCCCGCCATCATGGGCACCCTGCGCGTCTACGAGCTGACCGCCGGCAAGAACCCGGGCGACGTGAACATCCGCCTGATCGAGGACACCCTCGAGCACGTCCTGGAGGACGCCACCGGCGTCGACCAGGTCAAGCTGATCCCCTGCGGCGGCGGCGACCCGATCGCGGCCTCCCGCGAGCAGTGGAACGACGGCTCCAACACCCTGTGCGTCGAGCCCGGCAAGATCTGCGTCTACGCCCGCAACACCGTCACCAACGACGTGCTGTACAAGGAGGGCCTGGACCTTCTCGTCGTGCCCTCCGCCGAGCTCTCCCGCGGCCGCGGCGGCCCGCGCTGCATGAGCATGCCCTTCTGGCGCGAGGACCTCTAAGTCTTTCCGTTTCCGGTGCGGTCTCCCTACAACCGCACCGGCTTCGCCCGTTAAACGGGCAACACTAATATTTACGTAATTCATTTCTTCGAAAGGAAACAAACCATGGGTGTTAACCTCTCCGGCCGTAGCTTCCTCAAGCTCCTCGACCTCACCACCGAGGAGATCGAGTACCTGCTCAAGCTCTCCAAGAACTTCAAGGACATGAAGCGCGCTGGCGTTCCGCACCGCTATCTCGAGGGTAAGAACATCGTTCTGCTCTTCCAGAAGACTTCCACTCGTACCCGCTGCGCCTTCGAGGTCGGCGGCATGGATCTGGGCATGGGCGTCACCTACCTCGATCCCGGTTCGTCGCAGATGGGCAAGAAGGAGTCCATCGAGGACACCGCCCGCGTTCTCGGCCGCATGTATGACGGCATCGAGTTCCGTGGCTTTGCCCAGGACGACGTCGAGGAGCTCGCTGCCAAGTCCGGCGTGCCCGTGTGGAACGGCCTGACCACCGAGTGGCACCCCACCCAGATGCTCGCCGACATCCTGACCGTCCAGGAGAACTTCAACTACGACATCAAGGGCAAGACCCTCGTCTTCATGGGCGACTGCAAGAACAACGTCGCTCGCTCCCTCATGGTTGTCTGCTCCAAGCTCGGTATGAACTTCGTGGCCTGCGGCCCCGAGGAGTGCATGCCCGCTGACGACGTCATCGAGGCCTGCAAGCCCATCGCCGAGGCCAATGGCTGCACCATCAAGCTGACCACCGACGTCAAGGACGGCGTCACCGGTGCCGACGTTATCTACACCGACGTGTGGGTCTCCATGGGCGAGCCCGACGAGGTCTGGGCCGAGCGCATCGCTCAGCTCACCCCGTATCGTGTCACCTCCGACGTCATGGCTATGGCCAACCCGGGTGCCATCTTCCTGCACTGCCTGCCCAGCTTCCACGACACCAACACCACCATTGGCGCCGAGAAGTGCGAGCAGTTCGGCATCACCGAGCAGGAGGTCACCGACGAGGTCTTCGAGAGCCCCGCTTCCAAGGTCTTCGACGAGGCTGAGAACCGCATGCACACCATCAAGGCTGTCATGTACGCCACGCTCAAGTAAGAGCATCTAGCATCTCGCTCGGGGTGTATTGCTGCACACCCCGAGCGGTTTTATCTGGTAATAATCTCGCATCAAGCGGCAGGCACGGCACGGAAGAGCCGCTTCGGGCGAGATCAGTAAATGATTTATGAAGGGGGGATGAGAACTATGACTGAGACCGCTAAGAAAAAGCGCGGTATGCCTTCATCGTTCACCATTCTTCTTGCTCTGCTGGCAATTGTCGCAGTGATTACCGTAATCGTCTCCGGTACGTCCGGCGGCGCGGTTACTGCAGCCCGTCTGAGCGATTTCTGCACCGCCCCGATCCTGGGCTTCGCTGACGCTCTGCCCGTCTGCCTCTTCGTTATGATCCTGGGCGGCTTCCTCGGCATGATGACCGAGACCGGCGCCCTGGACAACGGCATTGCCGTTCTGGTGCAGAAGCTTAAGGGCAACGAGATTATGCTCATTCCCGTGCTGATGCTCATCTTCTCCCTCGGTGGTACCACCTATGGTATGTGCGAGGAGACCGTTCCCTTCTACGCCCTGCTCGCCGCTACCATGATGGCCGCTGGCTTCGACCCCATGGTCGGTGCCGCTACCGTCCTGCTCGGCGCTGGCTGCGGCTGCCTGGGCTCCACGGTTAACCCGTTCGCCGTCGGCGCTGCCGTCGACGCTCTGACCGGCGTTGGCATTGAGGTCAACCAGTCCATCATCATCGGCCTCGGTGCCGTCCTGTGGATTGTCACTACCGCTATGTCCATCTTCTTCGTGATGAACTATGCCAAGAAGGTCAAGGCTGACAAGGGTTCCACCATCCTGTCGATGCAGGAGCTCAAGGACGCCGAAGAGGCTCACGGCAAGGCTGCTTCCGAGGTCCACAAGGAGGTCAAGCTCACCGGTCGTCAGAAGGGTGTTCTGATTGCCTTCGCCTTCACCTTCGTCGTCATGATCGTCGGCTTCATTCCGCTGGCCGACCTCAACGAGGGCGTCGCCAACTTCTTCGACGCTGGCGCCGTCTACGACGCCGACGGTAACGCCGTCGTCCAGGGCTGGTCTGCCCTGATCACCGGCCTGCCCATTGGCCAGTGGTACTTCGACGAGGCTTCCACCTGGTTCTTCCTCATGGCCGTCCTGATCGGTATCATCGGTGGCCTGTCCGAGAAGCAGATCGTTAACACCTTCATCACCGGCGCTGCCGACATGATGTCCGTTGTTCTCGTCATCGCCCTCGCCCGTGGTATCTCCGTCCTCATGGCTAACACCGGCCTCGACGTCTACGTCCTCGACGCTGCCGCCAATGCTCTGGCTGGCCTGTCCGGCGTGATCTTCGCTCCCATGAGCTTCCTGGTCTACTTCGGCCTGTCCTTCCTGATCCCCTCGACCTCTGGTATGGCTACCGTCTCCATGCCCATCATGGGACCGCTGGCTGTTAAGCTCGGCTTCTCGCCCGAGGTCATGGTCATGATCTTCTCCGCTGCTATCGGTGTCGTGAACCTGTTCACCCCGACCTCCGGTGCCATCATGGGCGGTCTCGCCCTGGCCAAGATCGAGTGGACGACCTGGCTCAAGTTTGCCCTTAAGCTCATCGTCGCGCTCTCCGTCGTCTGCGCCGTCATCCTGACCGTCGCCTGCGTGCTGCTCTAAGTACCCAACGGGTACCCCACGGAAACCTTGACGATCCTGTAAAGGATCACCTGGTCATCGTCTGTCCGGTGGGGTCAACCCACCGGTAGACTCCTACCTTTAGCCCCCTCCCGTTCCGTGCGCGGGAGGGGGCGCTCTCATGTTGCGCGGTTCTACGAACCGCGCAACCAGTCGACGCTGCGCGCCGCCCAGGACGACAATTTGTCATTCAAAAGGCAAGACATGACCAAAAGGTCAATGCCGCCTTGTTTCAAGGCACCTTGCTCGCTCTGGCGGGTTTTCGCTCATATGACCCAATCCGCTGTCAAGAGCCACAATGGCCCCGCCGACCGCT
>UQHQ01000009.1 GCA_900540945.1 uncultured Collinsella sp.
GGGCGAGGGCTGGGAGGGGGGGGGGCGGTCCCCCCCCGCCATGGGAGCCATAAGGAACGGCTGCTCGGCATAGGCGCCCAGCAGACGCTTGCTGTATTCAGAAAGCGCCATGGACTTACTCGTCTACCTTTAGGATCGCCATAAAGGCCTCCTGCGGGACCTCGACCGAACCGATGGCCTTCATGCGCTTCTTGCCCTCTTTCTGCTTCTCGAGCAGCTTGCGCTTTCGCGAGATATCGCCGCCATAGCACTTGGCCAAAACGTCCTTGCGACGCGCCTTGACGGTAGAGCGGGCAATGATCTTGTTGCCGATGGCGCCCTGAATAGGCACCTCGAACAGCTGGCGCGGGATGATTTCCTTGAGCTTGTCACACAGGCCGCGGGCCAGGCCATAGGCCTTATCCTTGTGCACGATAAACGAAAGCGCGTCCACCTCATCGCCCGAAAGCAAAATATCGAGCTTGACGAGTTCGGAGGGACGGTACTCGTTGAACTCGTAGTCGAGTGAGGCATAGCCCTTGGTGCGACTCTTGAGCTGGTCAAAGAAGTCCAGGATGAGCTCGGCGAGCGGCATGTCAAAGCGCATCTCGACCGATTTGCTCGTGAGATGGATCATGTCAGTTGTAATGCCGCGGTGCTCGATAGCGAGCTGCATGACGGCACCCGTATACTCGGGCGGGCAGATAATTTTGGCCTTGAGGTAAGGCTCCTCAATGCGCTCGATGCGCGTAGCCTCGGGCAGATCCTGCGGGCTGCGAACATCAATCATCTCGCCGTCGGTCTTATAGACGTGATAGTCCACCGAAGGGCTCGTAGCAATGAGGTCAAGGTTGAACTCGCGCTCCAGGCGCTCCTTGACGACTTCCATATGCAGCAGGCCTAAGAAGCCCACGCGGAAGCCAAAGCCGAGCGCCACCGAGGTCTCGGGCTCCCACACCAACGACGGGTCGTTGACGTGCAGCTTATCGAGAGCGTCGCGCAGGTTCTCGTAATCCTTGTTGTCGATCGGAAACAGGCCCGTATAGACCATGGGCTTGGCCTCGCGGTAACCGGGAAGCGGCTCGGGGCAGGGATTAGACGCCCACGTGAGGGTATCGCCCACGTGCACGGCCTCAGGATCCTTCAGACCCGTGACCACGTAGCCGACCTCGCCAACCGTCAGTGCGTCAACCGGGGTCTCGGCAGGACGCTTGACGCCCACGCCGTCGACCAAGAAGTCACCTTCTGCCTGCATCATGCGCAGGGTATCGCCCTTCTTGATGGAGCCGTCAAAGACGCGGACCGTGGCAACGACGCCGCGGTACTCATCGAAATACGAATCCAGGATAAGCGCCTTGAGCGGCGCGTTCGCATCGCCCTTGGGCGGAGAGATCAAAAAGACGATAGACTCCAGCAAATCGTGAATGCCCTCGCCGGTCTTGCCCGATACGCATACGGCATCGTCGGCAGGGATCGCCAGGTCGTCCTCGATCTCGGTCTTGACCTCGTCGGGGTGTGCCGACGGCAGGTCGATCTTGTTGATAGCGGGCACGATATCCAAGTTGGCGTTCATGGCGAGCGTCGCGTTGGAGACGGTCTGCGCCTCGACGCCCTGCGTGGCGTCGACGACAAGCACCGCACCCTCGCAGGCGGCAAGCGAACGCGAGACCTCGTAGGTAAAGTCCACGTGGCCCGGCGTATCGATCAGGTTGAACTGATACGTCTCACCATCGTCGGCGTCATAGGACACACGAACGGCATTAGACTTGATCGTGATGCCGCGCTCGCGCTCGATATCCATGGTGTCGAGCAGCTGCGACTCCATATCGCGCTCGTCGACGGTATGGGTGAGCTCGAGGATGCGGTCACTGATCGTGGACTTGCCATGGTCGATGTGCGCAACGATCGAGAAGTTGCGGATGTGGGAAATGTCAATTGAAGTATTCATGCGGACTATCTTACCCGAGCGGTACAAAAAATGGAGCCTGTTCCATAAAACAGGCTCCATTTATGCGCGTAATCTGTGTGGTGTGAAATTTACAACTTAGGCGTTGATGCTGTTCACGAGCTTGGCAAGACCGGACTTGCGGTTGGAAGCCTGGTTCTTGTGGATAACATGCTTGGCGGCAGCCATGTCGAGACGCTTGGTGACGGTCTTGAGGGCAGCCTGGGCCTTCTCGGCGTCGCCCTCGGCGACGGCGGACTGGACGTGCTTGGTCAGCGTCTTGAGCTCGGACTTGACAGCCTTGTTACGCATGCGAGCTGCCTCATTGGTGCGGATACGCTTCTTCTGAGACTTGATGTTTGCCACTTCTGGAGTTCCTTTCGAGTTCCTTGCAAAAAATGTATGACACCTCTGAGACACGGTGAGGTCATGCAAGCGCCTACTATAGCACGCTCCCCCTCAAAGGGATAGAACGAATTTGTCAAATAGGCAGGTATCATCACGATTTTCTCAAGATGTTCGTAATCCAGAGCAAAAGCGCGGTCTCCGAATCGGCAGAACCCTTCAGTGCGAGCTCCACATCGACCGCGCCCTCGAGCGCAGCGACAAGCTCCGCCATCGAAAAGCGGCGTGCCCAGGTCAGGTGATTTTTGACCTGCCAGGCCTGAAGCTTGAGTGTCGCGGCGAGCTCACGCCCCTGCCCACGAGAGTCGAGCGCCTTGGCGACGATCAACTCGCGGATGCGACCGCATAGCAGCGTGTAGGTCCACACATAGCTCTTGGCGGGCAGCAGCCCAAAGAGCTCAAGCGAGCGGCGCATATCGCGGGCCGAGACGGCATTGAGGAAGTCCCAGGGCTGAACTTCGGCCGTGCGCACGATCCAGCGCTCCACATCGGCAAGCTCAATTTGCGGCGCCTCGACCATCTGGGCAAGCTTGGCCAAGTCGTTATCGAGCATGCGGGTGTTCTCGCCCGAGCGCGAGACGAGCTCCTCGGCAGCAGCCGTCGAGATGGACTTACCGCGCTGCGTCGCCATCTGCTGAACGCGGCGCGGCAGTTCCCAGCGCTTGGTACCCGAACAATCGACGATAGCCTTCTTGTCGATCTTGGCGATTGCCTTATACAGGCGCGTATTCTTGGCAAGTGAGTCGGCAATAATGAGACAGACCGTCGTGGGGCTGGGACTTGCGAGGTACTCGACAAGCGGTTCCGAGACCGCCTTGGCAAGCTTGGAGCAGCCGTCGAGGATCACCAGGCGAAACTCGCTGCCCATGGGAAAGGTATTGAGCGAGCCGATGATCGACTCGATATCGGGATCTTTCGTCATGTCGCGTTCATCGAGGTTGAACTCAACCATACCCGACTTTTCCAAGCGAGCTTTCATACGCGAGACGGCGTGGTCGCGCTTGACCCCATCGGTACCGACGATCAGATATGCCGGCAGCAGACCGGTTTCGGACATTGCGCTCCCCTCTCGCACACACTCGAATTCGTACCGTGCCATTTTAGCCCAGGGGTCCACCGCGCGCCAACGATGTCATCACGGTCGCTGGCATCGCATGGCAAAGCCCTTCGCAGTCGGCGTGACGGTAATGTCGCCGTGTTCGATGGTGCATGCGAACGCACCACCCGCTTCCTTAACTGCATCGATGCAGGCATCCGACGGATGGCCGTAACGATTCCCCTCGCCGGCGCTCGCGATAGAGAACTCGGGCTTAAGCGTGCCCAGCAGGTCTGTGTCGACGGAAACTTTTGAGCCATGATGCCCCAGCTTGAGCACATCGATATCTCCCACCTCCTGTACAAACTCGCGCTCCTGATCGAGCTCGGCGTCACCAGTAAGGAGCACACGCAGGCTCTTGCCTTCCTGAGCGTAGGAGAGCAGCAAAACAAGAGAGTCCTCATTGCCCTCGCCATCCACCGTGTCAAACGGCCACATCACACGAGCCCGAAATGCGCCGATATCGACCGTGTCTCCGCGAGCCACCTGCCGATACGTTACACCCGGGCGATTCAGAACCTCAGTAGGCGCGCCGTCAAGTGCATCGGCCGCGACCGCAATGGTTCCAACCGAAAAACGATCGAGTACGTCGGGAAGACCGCCCCAATGGTCTTCATCCCAATGCGTCACGAAGACGGCGTCGATATGGTGGACGTTATTGCGAACCAACGCCGACACCACGCGGTCATCGAGCCCACAGTCGACGAGTGCCACGGCGCCACCCTGACGAACCAGAATCGCATCGGCCTGGCCAACATCGAGGACCGTTACCGAAGGCGGCGCACATCGATCCCAATAGACATACGGAACACCCGCTGCGAGCATTAAACACAGCAGCCCCGCTGCCATGCTCCGCGCGCGGGGGCGTGGCCACCAGACCAAGAGGGCCACCAGCGCGAACGGCACCACATATACCAAGGGCGTATCGGGCGGCACGCTTACGGATGCGCCCGGAACGGCAGCAAAGAGCTGTTCAAAGAACAGCGCACAGCGGGCGACAATCATGGGCACCACGAGCGCCCCGTGACGCAGCAGCGGCACAAGCGAGCAGGGCACCAGCACAACCGATACAGCGAGCAGCACGCTTATCACCGGACCGATCACGGCATTTGCAAGTGGGGCAATGAGCGAAAACGTCTCAAATGCGGGAATCGTAACGGGAAGTGTCGCCAGCTGCGAGCACAGCGTGACAGACAAAACGCTGGCGACACCCGATGGCATGCCCAGCTCGCCCAAGGCGTAGGTGGCGTAGGGGCAAAAACAAAGGATGGCAAAGACACTAGCGCACGAAAGCTGAAAACCCATTTCGAACAATACCGTCGGACGCAGCAACACAAAGATTGCCATGGTGACGAACAGAGCCGAGAGGCCATGCCGACGACGCCCGGCGCCGTTGGCGACAAGCGACGCCGCCACCATGCAGCACGCGCGCACGGCCGAGGGCGAAGCGCCCGTAAAAACGGCATAGGCAGCGAGGGCCAGCACCAACAGCCCCCGCTGCAGCCCACGAGAGAGGCGTGTCTTTTGCAGGGCGCTCTCAATCACAAACCCCACGATGGCAAGATGACTACCCGAGACAGCGATAAGATGTGCGGTGCCCGTTACCGAAAACCAATCGCCCGCCGGCTGGGCACGCAGCTCGGCCGAGCGTCCGCAGACAACGCCGGCAATGAGCGAGCGCGCTGGATCGGTCGCGGGCGCGATAACGGCAAGGAGCTCGTTTCGAAGCCAAGACAACGGGCCTGGAGGGCCCTCGTCGATCGATACCAACCGGACGACTTTAACCTTTCGAAGCTCGCCCCGAAGCACGCGTGAGCGCCCATACGCATCATTCTCAAAGCGCGAAATTCGACCGATAGCACGTACATGCGAACCGACGCCGAGCTCACGATCGCACGACAGCCATACCTGACCCAAATGCTTTTCGCCCGCAAACGCATCGCAGGTATAGGAGTACACACCGTCATTGATGGACGGATCGCCGTGCACAACAAACTCAAGACTGCTCGCAGCCCGATTATCCAGTGCCCTCGATGCGTGTAGCGCTCCTATCGCCCAAGCCGCGGACACGACCGCTCCCGCAACGAGGCCAAGGGCCGCGGCATACAGCCATCGCTTCCACCGCACAAGACGCATACAGGACCGTGCCAATACGATGCACGTCGCAGCCGCGAAGGGAATGGCCATAAGCAATGTGACGGGCGCCGCCCGCTCTCCCAGCAGCGCATCGGCCGCCATGTTAAGCACTAACCCACAGCTCGCACACAAGCCGGCACAAAGGGCTATCGCCCACGGCATCAATGGGCGCGGTGGCATCACATGCTCGCGCTCGGTCGCACTCATACGCAGATGCAATCTTTAATTTTGGCGAGTTTCTTCTCACCGATCCCCGATACGCGCATAAGGTCATCGACCGAGGCAAAGGCCCCGTTTTGCGTCCGTTCGTCGATAATTGACTGGGCCATAGAAGGCCCGATGCCCGAAAGCGTCTGCAGCTCCGCCGCACTTGCCGTATTGATATTCACAAGTCCCGACGAAGACCCTGTACCAGGGGTCGTGGAAGCACTGCTTTCGGCGGCGCCGACGGCCGCAGCCGTTTGTTGCTCCCCTACCGTCGGCACATAGATCTTTTGACCATCGGTGATCTTGGACGCACGGTTAAGAACCGTCACATCCGCCTCGGCCGTAAGCCCTCCGGCGGCATCAATCGCCTGGGACACCCGTGCTCCATCTTTAAGCCGGTACACGCCAGGCTTCACAACGGCGCCATCAACATCGACGTACACCTCGGCAGCAGAGGAGCTCTTGGCAGACGGCTCATCGGCATCGTCAGGAGAGGCATCCCCGGCCCCGCGCACATCCGAGGCGCTCGCCTCATCACTACGCTCAAACGATACGTCGCTGGAGTGACCACCAAAACCTGCCATCGCCAAGCCGCTCGCGGCGGCAATGACAACCAGGATCGCCACGACCATCGCCTTATGGCCGAGCAGCTTTTCTGCCCAGCGGTCCATCCGTTTAACCCGTTCGTGTTGCTCGCGCTGCGCCATAGCAAACACCTCCCAACACCATCGTGTCAGGAAACGAACGCCGCAGCCTCCGCACGCCCACACCGGTTTTCGCGGTCAAACCAAAAGCTGACCAAAACCTTGCGGAAAAGTGTCCATTTATTCAGGCACACGTCGACAAATGAACCGTTTATCGCCTAATGCCCAGATAGAAAAAGACCGACGATGCAAAATCACCGCCGGTCTATACACAACATTATTCGTGATCTTGGTAAATCTCACGTGGAGCGAGCTCGGAATGTTTGCGTTTTAAGGTCTTAGGGGCCTTATACGTGTTGCTCTCGAAGTCGATATACTCGGTCTGCTTGAGCAAGCGCTCAATCATCTCCTCGTGATCGAACAGCTCCCACGCCTCATGCACGGCATCGAGTTTGGCGTGCGTCTCGGGGCGGCGCGGCATAAAGAGCGTGCAGCAATCGGGAGCGGCCTCGGTCGAGATATCGAAGGTACCGATTTCCTCGGCACGCGCGATGATCTCCTGCTTGTCCGAACCAATCAGCGGGCGGAACACGGGGATCTTGACGGCCTCGTTGACGGCCATGATGTTCTCGAGCGTCTGGGAAGCAACCTGACCGAGCGATTCACCGGTCACAATAGCCTTGGCGCCCTCGATATGCGCAATGCGCTCGGCAACCGAATACATAATGCGACGGTACATGATCACGCGCAGGTTGCTGGGGCAGGTCACCGAGATCTCACGCTGACAATCGCCAAACGGCACCACGTACAGGCGGCCGATCTGGACACCCGGCTCAAGCGCACGGATGATGTCCTGCACCAAATACTCGCTCGTGTCGGGCGTCTGCGGACGACCGGAGAAATGTACCGGCACGCACACCGCGCCGCGACGCGCGAGCATCCAGGTCGCTACCGGAGAATCGATACCCGACGACAGTAGCGTCACGACCTTGCCGGCAGATCCCACCGGCAGACCGCCCACGCCGCGCTCGGAGCGCGCGTACACATAAACGCTACCCTGGACCACCAGCACGTGCACCATTGCGTCGGGGTCGTGCATCTGGACCTTTTTATCGGGAAACGCCTCGCACAACACCTCTCCCACCTGACGATTGATATCAATCGAGGTGAGCTCGTAGTCGGTGTTCGAGCGCTTGGCATGCACCTTAAACGACTCAAAGGGACCAAACTCGCGCAGCGCCTTCACGGCGGCGGCGCAGTACTCCTGCGGGTCGCGGTTCGTGTGATATGCCAGGGACACGCGAGCAACGCCGGGGACGGTGCGAATGACGCGCGCCGCCTCGTCGGCCTGATGCTCGTTAAAGGTCACGAGGATATAACCGGAAATTCGAGACACGGCATTCACGGAAAAGGCGGCCAAGGCCGCCTTGATGTTATCCATGAGGATATGCTCAAAATGTGCGCGGTTCTTGCCCTTTAGTCCAACCTCGTGATAGTGGACCAGGCAGACGCGGGCTGCCATTTAGGCTTCAGCAACCTTATGGCCGAGTGCCTTCTCGTAACGGGCCTCGTCGTAGGAGATGTCGCCGTCGACAATCTCGTCCATAGCCATCGAGATGGTATCGGCGCCGGAAAGCGCAATAGTGATGTCATCGACATCCTGGACGGCGAGCACGCGGTTGTGCTGGCCACGCAACATGCTGTTAATGTCGCAGGCGCGCTTGGAGGCAAGCGAGGCGAGCAGGAAGCGGTTGTGATCGGTCTTCTCCAGAAGATCGTCAATGCAAGGCTTTACAACGGACACGGACCTCAGATCCTTTCATGCATATCGAGAACGCGAACGAGCTCATCGGTCGCGCGGTCGAGATCGTCATTCACCACGACGTCGTCGTAGCGGTCGGCAAGGGCAAGTTCATCGGCGGCGTTTGCCATACGCAGCTCAATCGTCTCGGGCGTCTCGGTACCGCGACCGACCAGACGCTCGCGGAGCACCTCGAGCGAAGGCGGCTTGATAAAGATCAACACGGCCTCGGGGAAACGCTCCTTGACCTGCAGGGCTCCCTGGACATCGATCTCCAAGATCAGAGACGAGCCAGAGGCGAGCTTGGATGTGACCTCGCTCACCAAGGTGCCGTAGCAGTTACCGTGGACCTCGGCCCACTCAACAAACTCACCGTTTGCCACGCGGCGGTCGAACTCCTCGCGCGTCAGGAAAAAGTAGTTGACGCCGTCGACCTCACCTTTGCGTGGTGCTCGCGTGGTAGCCGAAACCGTCAGGCCCAGGTTCGAGCGACGCTCGCGCACACGAGTGACGAGCGTGCCCTTGCCTGCACCTGACGGTCCAGAAATCACAAAGAGCTTTGAATCCTGAGCGCTCACTTATTTGGTCAGCTGCTCGAGGAGCTGCTCGCGCTGGCGGACGCCGAGGCCCTGGACGCGACGGGTAGCGGAGATGCCGAGCTCCTCCATGATCTTGGCGGCCTTGGCCTTGCCATAACCAGGAAGAGACTCGATGAGGGTGGAAACCTTCATGCGGGAAGCGATGGGGTCATCGGAGTTGAGCACGGACTCGAGGGACTTCTCGCCCTTCTTGATCTGCTCTCGAAGCTCAGCGCGGGCGTGACGTGCGGCAGCAGCCTTCTCAAGAGCCTGCTTGCGCTGCTCATCGGTAAGCTGAGGGAGTGCCATTCGTACCTCCAAATAGTTGGGTTATATCTGATTCAATAATTGGCATTTTAGCACGTAGAACGTACAAAATGCCCAATCGCGGCTCCCTAGGTTAGACGATACCCGCAAAAAGTGCAATATACTGCGCCCAAAGTTAAGCCCCTGACCTGCGATTCCACACAAAGGATGGGAAAGTTTACGCAGGCACAGGGGCTAATTTGTGCTATTGAGACCCAAAAGTGGTGACTTAGGGGAATCTTTTACGCGACGTTTTCGACCAGCTCGGCGACAATAGCGTCAAAGGCGGCAACCGGATCGTCGGCGCCGGTGATGGGACGGCCCACCACAATGTGGCTCGCACCGCGCTCGATAGCCTGGGAAGGCGTCGCCACGCGGGACTGGTCGCCTAAGGCGGCACCCACCGGACGCACACCCGGAGTCACGATCAGAGCATCGGGACCCAGCAGCTCACGCATGTCGTGAGCCTCCATCGGCGAGCACACGATACCGTCGATGCCGTTGGCCTGAGCGAGCTTTGCCAGGCGGGCGGCCTCCTCGGCCACGGGCGACTCGACGCCGATCTCGCTCAAGGCATCCTGATTCATGCTCGTGAGCACGGTGATGGCGACGAGCTTGGCGCGGTCCTCGCGCGCCTCCTCGGCACCCTCGCGGCAGGCAGCGAGCATGGCGCCCGAACCCAAGCCGTGAACCGAGAGCAGGTCGGCACCGGCAAGCGAGGCCGAACGGGCGGCGCCGCGAACCTGATGCGGAATATCATGGAACTTAAGGTCAAGGAAGACCTTAAAGCCCAGGTCCTTGAACGTCTTGACGATCTGGGGACCCTCGGCGTAATAGAGCGTCATACCAACCTTGAGCCAGGCAGCATGGCCCGAAAGCTCGTGGGCGAGCTCGAGCGCACGCTCGCGGTCGCAGTCGAGAGCGACGATTACGCGGTCGCGGGCATCGGTCTCTAGCATTCGAAGGCACCTACCAGTTCGTTGATGTCCTTCACGCCCTGGGACTCGGCCCAGGCCTCGAGCTCGTGCGCGATCTTGAGCGAAGCGCACGGATCGACGAAGTTGGCCATGCCGACCGACACGCAGGTAGCGCCAGCCAGGATAAACTCGGCCGCATCTTCACCGGTCATGACGCCGCCGACACCGTTGATGGGGATATCGACGGCCTGGGCAACCTCCCAGACCATGCGCACGGCGATGTGGTGGCACAGCGGGCCCGAAAGACCGCCCTTGGGCTTGGCCACGCGGGACTTGCGTGTATGAACGTCGATGGCCATGCCCTGAATGGAGTTGATGACCGAAAGGCCGTCGGCGCCGGCAGCCTCGAGGGCCTTGGCGATCTCGGCGACGTTGACCGGCGCCATCTTCACGAACAGCGGCTTATCGGTCACCTTGCGGCAGGCAGCCATAACGGAAGAGGCGCCCTCGGGCGTGGAGCCCATGGCGGCACCGCCGGCGGCGATATTAGGGCAGCTGACGTTGATCTCGTAGCCGGCAGCCCAGGGGCACAGCTCGACATACATCTCGAGCGCGCGGACAAACTCCTCGACGGAGTGGCCGGCAACCTGACAGATGACCTGACAGCCGTCCTTGGACAGCTGTTCGAGCCACGGACCGGACTCGCGGGCAAAAGCGGCCACGCCGGGGTTCTGAAGGCCCACGGAGTTGATCATGCCGCCGGGAATCTCGGCCATGCGGGGCGCGGGGTTGCCGGGCCAGGGCTCGGCAGCGCAACCCTTGGTGGTGATGGCGCCCAGCTGGGAAACATCAAAGAAGTTCTGGAACTGCCAACCGTAGCCAAAGGTACCGGCTGCGGTGTTGATGGGGTTCTGCATCTTGACGCCGCCGAAATCGACGGCCATGTTCACGGTACCCACTAGAAGACCACCACCTTGGAAGCATCGAACACGGGGCCGCACATGCAAGCGCCCTTCATACCGTCGACCGTCTCGACATTGCAGGTGTTGCAGGCGCCAAAGCCACAGCTCATCATGCGCTCAAGCGACACCTCGCAGTACGCACCGGCCTCGGCGGCGGCGGCGACTTTCTTCATCATGACAGCGGGGCCGCAGCTGGCCACGTAGTCGTAGCCGCCCTCGCCGAGCAGCTCGGCGGCAGGATCGGTGCAAAAACCGTGCGTGCCAAGCGAACCGTCGTCAGTGCAAACGTTGACCGTGTCGCACAAAGCGCGGAACTCATCGATGCCCACGGCCTTGGACGCGGTACCAAAGCCCAGGCACACGTCGACAGCCACACCCTGCTCGGCAAGCTTACCGGCAAGGCACAGCACGGGCGGAACGCCGATGCCGCCCGCCACGAGCAGCGCCTTCCTGGTGCCCTCGGGCACGAACCAGCCGCGGCCGCCAGGACCCAGCAGATTAGAGGTGGAGCCGGGGCCCATCTGCGACAGACGACGGGTGTCGTCGCCCACGACGGCGTACCACAGCTCGACGGTGCCGGCCTGGGCGTCGGCGCGATAGAAGCTCAGGGGCACGCGAAGCAGCGAGGACGCATCACCGGGCACGGCAATGTTCACAAACTGACCGGGCTTGAGCGCACTTGCAAGCTTGGGGGCCGAGATGACGAGCGAGAAGATGCCGTCGGCGATCTCCTGGTTCGAGACGACCTCGAAGTCGTGCATGCGTGCAGTGGAAGGTGTGGGCATAGACGCTCCAATCCCCCATGCGGTTGCATGGTCAAAACGAACAGAAAGCGCGGCACCGCAAGGGCACCGCGCACAAAAGCGATAAGGCTATGCTAGCAGATGCAGCCGTCGGCGAGCGTCTGCTTACCGCCGACAAACACATCGGTGGCACGACCGGTGAGCGTGCGGCCGGCGAAACCGGAGTTCTCAGCACGCGACTCGTAGCCGTCCTCGCCGACCGTCCAGGTTGCGGCGGGGTCGAACACGGTCAGGTCGGCAACGGAGCCCGTCTTGACCTGAACCTGATCAAGGCCCAGGATCTCACGCGGCTTGATGGCCATGAGCTCGACCATGCGGGCCATGCTCATCTTGCCCGTGTTGACCAGCTCGGTGAGCACAAGCGACAGCGAGGTCTCGAGGCCGATCATGCCAAAGGGCGCAAGCTCGAACTCTCGGGCCTTCTCCCACGGGGTGTGGGGAGCATGATCAGTGACGATAACGTCGACGGTGCCGTCGATGACACCCTGACGGATGGCCTCGGCATCCTCGTCGGTGCGAAGCGGCGGATTGACCTTGAGCGAGGTGTTGTAGGTCTCGTCCAGGTCGTTCTCGGTCAGGAACATGTGGTGCGGGGTGGCCTCGCAGGTAACCTGAACGCCAGCGGCCTTACCGGCACGCACGATCTCCAGGCCATGGGCGGTGGAGATGTGCTGGATGTGCAGCTTGGCACCGGTCAGCTTGGCGATCTCGATGTCGCGAGCGATCTGGAGCTCCTCGCCGGCAGCCGACCAGCCCTCGAGAGCCAGACGGGTCGAGACCTTGCCCTCGTTGATCTGGCCGTGGCCGACCAGGTCCTCGTCCTGGCAGTGGCTCATAAAGACCTTGCCGAACATCTTGCCGTAGTCCATGCAGCGACGGAGCATGCCCGCGCCCTGCACGCCGCGACCGTCGTCGGTAAAGGCAACGGCGCCGTGGGCGACCATATCGCCCATCTCGGACATGGCCTCGCCCTTAAGACCGCGGGTCATGGCGCCCGACGGATAGACGCGGCAGTGACCGACCTCGGCAGCGCGGGACTTGACGAACTCCACGACGGTGCCGTTATCGGTGACGGGATCGGTGTTGGGCATGGCGCACACGCCGGTGAAGCCGCCCTTGGCAGCTGCGCGGGTGCCGCTCTCGATGTCCTCTTTGACCTCGTAGCCGGGCTCGCGAAGGTGAACGTGCATATCCACCAGGCCGGGGACGAGGTACTTGCCGGAAAGGTCGCGGACCTCGGCTCCCTCGACGGCGAGATTCTCGCCGACCTCGGCGATCTTGTCGCCGTCAATCAGGACGTCAACGACACCGTCAAGCTCGACGGACGGGTCGACGACGTGGGCATTCTTAAGAAGCAAGGCCATTATCGGCACCTCCAAGCAGCAGATACAGGATAGCCATACGCACGCAGATACCGGCGTAGACCTGCTCCAGGATGACGGAGCGTTGCGGGTGGTCGGCCATATAGGAGTCGAACTCGACGCCGCGGTTGATGGGGCCCGGGTGGCAGATGATCGCATCGGGCTTCATGAGCTTCTCGCGGTCCTTGGTCAGGCCGAAGAGCTTGTGGTACTCGCGAATGGTCGGGAACGGGGCGCCCTCGAGGCGCTCCTGCTGCACACGCAGCATGTAGACGACGTCCAGCTCGGGCAGGACGGAATCGAGGTCGCTCGTCACGTGGTCGCAGCCCAGAACCTCGGGCGCCGGCGGCAGCAGCGTGCCGGGGGCGACGGCGTAGGTCTCGCAGCCCATGATCTTCAACGCGGGGATCAGCGAGCCGCAGACGCGGGAGTGCGCGATATCGCCGACGACAGCGACCTTCAGACCGTGGAAGTCACCCTTGTGCTCCCAGATGGTATACAGGTCGAGCAGGGCCTGCGTGGGATGGTTGTGCTTGCCGTCACCGGCGCAGATGACGCTTGCGGGCGAGTTCTGCGTGACGATGTAGGGAGCACCGGCGTGCTTATCGCGAACGACGATGCAGTCGATCTTATAGGCGTTGAGGGTCTCGACGGTGTCGACGAGGCTCTCACCCTTGACCGTGGAGGTCGAGGAGCCGCCAAAGTTAAGACTGTCGGCCGAAAGACGCTTCTCGGCGAGCTCGAAGGAGCTGCGAGTGCGCGTCGAGGGCTCGTTGAACATGTTGACGATGGTCTTGCCCTTGAGCGTGGGGACCTTCTTGATCGCACGCTCGTTGACCTCGGAGAACGCCTTGGCGGTCTCGAGGATGAGCTTGATGTCCTCTTCGGAGTACTCGGTAATGTCGATCAGGTGCTTATGGTTGAACGCCACGGTACTACTCACCTCCCAGCGGCGCGGAGCCCACGTGGGAACCCGGCGCGACGTCGTTAATCTCGACGGCAGTGTGGCCGTCGACTTCCTTCATATATAAGTGCACGTTCTCCTCATGCGACGAGGGAACGTTCTTGCCGACAAAGTCCGGCGAGATGGGGAGCTCACGGTGGCCGCGGTCAACGAGGACTGCCAGCTCAATACGGCTCGGACGGCCCAGATCCATGACGGCGTCGAGAGCGGCGCGAATGGTACGGCCCGTATACAGGATGTCGTCCACCAGCACGACGCGCTTGCCGTCGACGCTAAAGGGAATGTTGGTGGCGTGGATCGCGGGAGCGAAATTGGTAGCGTAGTCATCGCGGTAGAAGCTGATGTCGAGGCTGCCGAGCGGAACGTCGACGCCCTCGATCTCCTTGATCTCCTCGGCGAGCTTCTTTGCCAGAAGGTCGCCGCGCGTGACGATGCCGACCAGAGCGAGGTCTTCACAGCCCTCGTTGCGCTCGAGAATCTCGTGCGCGATGCGGGTCATCGCTCGATTGACGGCGGTCTCGTCCATGATGACCGCCTTGGGGGAAGTCGTGCCCATCGATCTCCTTCCTCACATGTCTTGACTGCTGACACAGTCAAAAAAATAGATGCCCGACCGCTCAAAGCGGACCAGACACCCACAGGAAGGGCTGCTCTTTGGCAGCTATGTAATTCCATGTGGGTATCTCGTACCCCTTTAATGGCCAAGGGATAGTGTAGCCAACCTCGAGCTTAATTGCGAGCATAAATACAGAGCAATCCGTAAACGCAGCCCAATGCTCAATAAACCTATATATATTTGTGGGACGAGCTTGAAAACGTACGAACGAGCTGGCATAATCCCCTCTGCTGCACGCAAATCGGATCTACGTCCAGGGCCGTGGCGTGAGCACTATCGCCAAAAGAGAAATATCTCTGTGTAGATTACGCACAGGGAGCTGCTTCTGTGCTATAGTTCAGGCTTGTTTGTTAACGCGACATGTTCGTTTGTCGCCCAAGGAGGGTCAGTTATGTCCAAAGTTTGCGAAGTTTGCGGTAAGCACCCCGTTGCCGGTCGCTCCATCAGCCACTCTCACCGCGTCACCAACCGTAAGTTCCGCCCCAACATCCAGCGCGTCTACGTCGTCGTCGATGGTCACCGTCGCAAGATGAACGTTTGCTCCACCTGCCTCAAGTCCGGCAAGGTTGCGCGCTCCTAAATAAGGTCTTACCAACAAGTACCTCGGACTCTCCGGGTCAAAGACCTCGCGTTCACATAGAACTTACCAAAGGCGCTCTCCCCTACGGAGGGCGCCTTTTTGCACTCATTCGGGACAGACTTACATGAGTGTTTTCACGCATTGGGGACAGACATGACGCACGCATGCGGCGTCCCGATCGGCTCCGGCCCCTATCTCACGCTGCATCCTTCCAGCCTGCAGTAGCCTTGGTCACGCTTGTGGCGCCGATACCGGTGATACGGGCAATTTGCTTGACCGTGAGATGTGCCCGCCTGAGCCTCAGCAGGCAGGCATCGCGCTCGGGGCGTGGCAGGGCCTTGAGTAGCGCAGGATCTATGCTCGGCAGGACTTCGCGCGCAACGGAAAGAGCCTCCTCATCGGGGATCCGCCGGCGCGGAAGAACCTCCACTGACCAGATGCGCCCGCCAACTTTCTTGAGATGCTCGCAATAGCGACGGGAGCCTCCGACAACATCGAGCATAGGGGCCGCATCACAAATGTCAAAGGGATCATAGCCCAGCTGATATGCCTTATAGCTTGACCAGCGGTACGCCTCGAGCGAGTCAAGCGCACCCTTCACGGGATTGAGATGAATATAGTCGAGCAGCTGCACTGCCTGCGTGTCCGACTCAACTGCGACCCGCGAATAGCGATTGTCAAACAGATGTCCCGTTCTCCCCGTTTTCCCATTGAAATACTTAGCATATGCCGTCAGCGCGCACTGCATTGCCTTTGAAAGGTTGTCAAATGGGTCATCAACCATCAAATGGAAGTGGTTGTCCATAAGGCACCAAGCCAACACCGCCACGTCATGGCGCGCAAACCTGTCCGAGATATCCGATAAGAAACGATAACGGTCGGAGTCATCTTCAAAAATAATCTGTTTGGAGTTGCCGCGGTCAAAGACGTGGTAATAGCCGGTGATCGAAACGGCACGGGCGCATCGGGGCATAATCTCTCCTTTCAAAGCTGTACAGGCAACACCTAAAAGGAGAGAAGAAACGCAAAATGCTGAGCCTGTGACCTATTTATATCCAATGAGTGGCAACAACAGGCCCAGAACGGCAAAATGACAAATCGATGTCTGTCCCAAATGAGTGAAAGCACTCATGTAAGCCTGTCCCCAATGAGCGGGGCGATGCTATAGGATAGTTTAGTTAAAACGCTTCAGTATATTGAAGCGTTTTAGTGTGCCTTTTACAGGAATCTGACCGTTCGCCGAATAATTTCTTGCTATCATGCAAGGCGTAGGGTAAATCTCCGATCGCAAGGAGACACAAATGGTGAAAAAGTCACCGGAAAACACTACTCCCGCCATCGTGGACAACGTGGAGGCGCTTGAGGCCAAACTCAAATCTATGCGTGAGGCCCAGGCTAAATTCGCTGAGTACACTCAGGAGCAGGTAGACAAGATCTTCTACGAGGCTGCTATGGCCGCCAACAAGGCTCGTATTCCTTTGGCCAAGCTCGCCATCGAGGAGACAGGCCGTGGCGTTCTCGAGGACAAGGTCATCAAGAACCACTACGCCGCTGAGTACATCTACAACGCTTACAAGAACACCAAGACCTGCGGTGTCATCGAGCGCGACGACGCTTACGGCATCACCAAGGTCGCCGAGCCGATCGGTATCGTTGGCGCTGTCATCCCGACCACCAACCCGACCTCCACGGCCATCTTCAAGACGCTCATCTGCCTGAAGACCCGTAACGCCATCATCATCTCCCCGCACCCGGCAGCCGCCAAGTGCACCATCGCCGCCGCCAAGCTCGTTCTCGACGCAGCTGTCAAGGCCGGTGCTCCTGAGGGCATCATCGGCTGGGTCGACAAGCCGTCCATCGAGCTGACCAACATGGTCATGCGCGACGTCGACATCATTCTCGCAACCGGTGGCCCGGGCATGGTCAAGGCTGCTTACTCCTCCGGTAAGCCCGCACTCGGCGTCGGCGCCGGCAACACCCCGGTCATCATCGACGATACCGCGGACATCAAGCTCGCCGTCAACTCCATCATCCACTCCAAGACGTTCGACAACGGCATGATCTGCGCTTCCGAGCAGTCCGTCACCGTCCTCGACTCCATCTACAAGGATGTCAAGGCTGAGTTCCAGCGTCGCGGCTGCTACTTCGTCAAGCAGGGTGCCGAGATGGACGCCCTGCGTGCCGCCATGTTCAAGAACGGCGCACTCGATCACCGCATCCCCGGCATGGCTGCCGCCAAGATCGCCGAGCTCGCCGGCATCGAGGTTCCCGCCAAGACCAAGATCCTGATCGCCGAGGTCACCTCCACCGATCCCGAGAAGGAAGAGTTCTCCCACGAGAAGCTCTCCCCGGTCCTCGCTATGTATCACGCCAAGGACTTCCAGGAGGCCGTTGACAAGGCAGAGCACCTCGTCCTCGCAGGTGGCCCGGGCCACACCGCCTCTCTCTACGTGCACCCGGCACAGAGCGAGAAGATCGCTAAGTTCCAGCACGTCATGAAGGCCTGCCGCATCGTCATCAACACCCCGTCCTCGCACGGCGGCATCGGTGACCTCTACAACTTCGGCATGAAGCCGTCTCTAACCCTGGGCTGCGGCTCCTGGGGTGGCAACTCCGTCTCCGAGAACGTTGGGGTGAAGCACTTGATCAACGTCAAGACCGTGGCAGAGCGCCGCGAGAACATGCTGTGGTTCCGCGCACCCGAGAAGGTCTACTTCAAGAAGGGCTGCACGCCCGTCGCACTCGACGAGCTCGGCACCGTAATGGGCAAGAAGCGCGCCTTCATCGTTACCGACCAGTTCCTCTTCAAGAATGGCAACACTCGTGCCATCGAGGCCAAGCTCGATGAGATGGGCATCGCTCACGACTGCTTCTACGACGTTGAGCCCGATCCCTCCCTGCAGTGCGCACGTCGCGGCGCCAAGCAGATGACGCTCTTCGAGCCGGATGTCATCATCGCCGTCGGCGGCGGTTCCGCAATGGACGCCGGCAAGATCATGTGGATGATGTACGAGCACCCCGAGGCGAACTTCGAGGACATGGCCATGGACTTCATGGACATCCGCAAGCGTATCTTCACCTTCCCCGAGATGGGCAAGAAGGCTTACTTCGTCGCCGTCCCGACCTCTTCGGGCACTGGCTCCGAGTGCACGCCGTTCGCCATCATCACCGACAAGGAGACCGGCATCAAGTGGCCGCTCGCCGACTACGCGCTGCTCCCCAACATGGCTATCGTCGACGCCGACAACTGCATGACCGCCCCGAAGGGCCTCACCGCAGCTTCCGGTATTGACGTCATGACCCACGCCATCGAGTCCTACGTCTCCATCATGGCTTCCGATTACACCAAGGGCCTCTCCGAGCGCGCCGCAAAGCTCGTCTTCGAGAACCTCCCGAGCTCCTTCACCAACGGTGCCAAGGATCCGCACGCTCGCGAGGAGATGCACAACGCATCCTGCATGGCCGGTATGGCATTCGGTAACGCCTTCCTGGGCCTCAACCACTCCATGGCCCACAAGCTCGGCGCTTTCCATCACCTGCCCCACGGCCTCGCAAACGCCGTCATCCTGACCCGCGTTATGCGCTACAACGCCGCCGAGGCTCCCGTCAAGATGGGTACCTTCTCCCAGTATCCTTACCCCAACGCGCTGCACAACTACGCCGAGATGGCCAAGTACTGCGGCATCGAGGGCAAGGACGACAAGGAGGTCTTCGAGAACTTCATCACGAAGCTCGAAGAGCTCAAGGACTTCATCGGTGTCAAGAAGACCATCGCCGACTACGGTGTTGACGAGCAGTACTTCCTCGACACCCTCGACGAGATGACCGAGCAGGCATTCAACGACCAGTGCACCGGCGCTAACCCGCGCTACCCGCTCATGAGCGAGATCAAGGAGCTCTACCTGGACGCCTACTACGGCCGCGAGCCCCAGGACTACGCCGTCTGCTAGTTTTTAGCACGGTTATTTGCGGCGGGGGTGCACGGGTGTACGCACGCCCCCGCCGTTGCTTCTATCGCATCGTTGAAAGGATGCAATCATGCTGCTCCCCGATTCCAAGACCGAGCTCGTCCGTCGCGGCAACAAGGTCGTTTACGACCTGGGCGACAAGATCGTCAAGGTCTTTAACGAGACCAAGCCCGTCTCCGACGTGTTCAACGAGGCTTTGAATCTTGCCCGCATCAATGAGTGCGGCATCCGCAGCCCCAAGGCTCTCGAGGTTTCCCAGCTCGAGAACGCCAACGGCTGGGCTCTCGTGACCGAGAAGGTTCCGGGCACCACCCTTGCCGAGAAGATGACTGCCGAGCCCCAGCGCTTTGGTGAGTACCTCGAGATGTTCGTCGACCTCCAGATCGAGATCCACGGCTACACCTCCCCGCTGCTCAACCGTCAGCGCGATAAGTTCGCCCGCATGATCGACAGCCTCGATCAGCTCAATGCCACCACGCGCTACAACCTTCAGGAGCGTCTGGACGGCATGACCAAGGAGTTCAAGGTCTGCCACGGCGACTTCAACCCCTCCAACGTCATCGTCGGAGACGACGGCCAGCTGTACGTCTGCGACTGGGCACATGCCACCCAGGGCTCCCCTGCTGCCGACGTTGCCACCACCTACCTGCTCTTTGCCCTCAACAGCAAGGACCAGGCTGAGGCCTACCTGGAGCTCTACTGCGACCGCGCCGATATGCCCATGCAGGTCGTGCGTCAGTGGACGAGCATCGTCGCCGCTTCCGAGCTCGCTCGTAAGCGCAACGTGAACGATGAGTTCCTTAAGAACTGGATCGACGTCGTCGATTATCAGTAGTATCTGAGCGATTTATTTCGCATCGGAGGCACAAAGGAAAACCCCGCAGCTCATTTGGGCTATGGGGTTTTCCTTTACCCGTCGAGCTTATTCACGCAACAAAAAAGACTGCTCCGCATCTCATCCTAAGAGAGATGCGGAGCAGGCCTGCAATTACATCTACTTGCAGAAATGTCGATTAACGACGTGCTGCCTTCACAAGCTCGGCAACCTTGGCGACGACCTCATCAATCGCCACATCCTCGCGCTCGCCCGTGGCACGGTCCTTGAGCTCGACAGTGCCGTTCTTAAGACCACGCTTGCCGAGCACTACCTGATACGGGAAGCCCATAAGGTCGTTGTCGGCAAACTTAAAGCCGGGGCGCTCGTCGCGGTCATCCACGACAACCTCGATACCCTCGGCGCACAGACCCTCAACGATTTGGTCGCAGACGGTAGCGCACTCCTCCTTCTTGGGATCGAGCGGAATCACCGCGACCTCGTACGGGGCAACGGAGACCGGCCAGACGATACCGTGCTCGTCGTTATGCTGCTCCACGACGGCAGCGAGCGAGCGAGACACGCCCACGCCGTAGCAACCCATGATGAGCGGCTTCTCCTTGCCATCCTCGTCCATAAAGGTGGCACCCATGGCCTCGGAGTACTTGGTGCCCAGCTGGAACACCTGGGAGACCTCGATGCCGCGAGCAGCAGAGAGCGGCTTGCCGCAGTGCGGGCAGGGGTCGCCGGCGACGACGGTGACAAGGTCGGCCCACTCGTCGACGGTAAAGTCGCGCTCGGGGCAGGCACCGGTAAAGTGATAATCGACCTCGTTGGCACCGCAGGCCCATTGCTTGGACTCGCGCAGACTCTCGTCGCACACTAGACGGATGCCCTCGGGCAGGTTAACCGGTCCGATAAAGCCCTTGTGCAGACCGTAGGTCTGCAGCTCCTCGTCGGTCATCATGCGATAGCCCTTGCCAAAGACGTGCTCGGCCTTGCAATCGTTGAGCTCGTGATCGCCCGGAACAATGGCCACGACCGGCTTGCCCTCGGCGTCGATGAGTGCCAGCGACTTGCGCGTGCCGTTCTCGGGGAACCCAAAGAACTTAGCAACTGCCTCAATGGTGCCCATGCCCGGAGTCTCAACCTTGGTGAGCGTACCGTCACCAGGACCCTCGGTCACGACGACCTTGGTGCTTGCCGCCTCGTCATCGGCAGCAAAGCCGCAATCGTCGCAGTAGACCAGCGAGGCCTCGCCGGCGTCGGCCAGCGCCATGTACTCTACGGAGGTGTCGCCGCCGATCTCGCCGGAATCGGCAACGACGGGAAGGGCCTTGATATAGCAGCGCTCGCAGATGTTGGCGTAGGCCTGCTTCATCTTGTCATACTCCTCCTGCAGGCTCTCCTGCGTGGCGGAGAAGCTGTAGGCGTCCTTCATGATGAACTCGCGACCGCGCATCAGGCCAAAGCGGGGACGGAACTCATCGCGGAACTTATCCTGGATGTGATAGAGATTCACCGGCAGCTGCTTATAGGAACGCAGCTCATTGCGCACCAGGGCAGTCACGGTTTCCTCGTGCGTGGGGCCGAGCACGAACTCGCGGCCGTGGCGGTCATCAAAGCGCACGAGCTCCTTGCCATAGGCATCGATACGGCCGGACTCGCGCCACAGCTCGGCATCGACCATGATGGGCATCATGAGCTCCTGGGCGCCGGCAGCATCCATCTCGTCGCGCACGATGTTCTCGATCTTGCGAATCGAGCGCCATGCGAGCGGCAGATAGGAATAGAGGCCGGCGGCCTCCTTGCGGATCATACCGGCGCGAAGCAGCAGACGGTGGCTCGCAAGCTCGGCATCGGCCGGATCCTCTTTGAGCGTCGGAGCATACAGCTTAGACATATACATTGCTCGAGTCATTTATTTCTCCTCAATAAGCTTGTCGACCTCGGCCATAAGCGCGTCGACAATTTGGTCCTCAGCTACTTTACCAATGATCTGGCCGTGCGAAAAGAGCAGACCCTGACCTCGTCCGCAGGCAACGCCCAAGTCGGCGTCAGAAGCCTCGCCGGGGCCATTGACTGCACAGCCCATCACGGCAATCGAAAGCGGCGCGGAGTAGTTCTTAAGCCGCTCAGTGACCTCCTCGGCGATAGGAATGAGGTTGACCTGGCAGCGAGCGCACGTGGGGCACGATACGATCTCGGGGCCACGGCGGCGAAGACCGAGCGACTGCAGGATACCCCAGGCGACCGGCGGCTCCTCGACCGGATCGGCCGTGAGCGAGACGCGCATGGTGTCGCCAATGCCCTCGGAAAGCAAAATTCCCAGGCCCACCGAGCTCTTAATGGTGCCCTGGAGCTTGGTTCCGGCCTCAGTCACGCCCAAATGAAGCGGAACATGGGGGATTTCGCGCGACAGGGCACGATAGGTGTCAAGCGTCGTTTGCACGCTATGAGCCTTGGCGGAAAGCACGATATTGGTAAAGCCGCGATCTTCAAAATGTTTGACGAAACGCTCGCTCGACATCACAAGCTTTTCGGGCTGCGTAAGGTCATCGCGCTCGGCGATATCCTGCTCAAGCGAGCCGGCGTTCACGCCAATGCGAATCGCGCACCCAGCGGCGCCCGCGGCATCGATCACGGCGTCGACCTTGGCCCAATCGCCAATGTTGCCGGGATTGATGCGGAGCTTAGCGGCACCGGCCTCCACGGCGCCAATGGCGAGCTTATGGTTAAAGTGGATATCGGCAACGATCGGCACCGGAGACTCCGCACAAATCGTGCGAAAGCCCTCGAGCGCAGCCTCAGCGGGCACGCTCACGCGCACAACATCGCAACCCGCCTGGGCAAGCGCACGCACTTGCGCAAGCGTTGCCTGGGCGTCGGCGGTATCGGTGCAGGTCATGGACTGAACCACCACCGGAGCGCCGCCACCTATCTGCACGTCGCTCACAAACACAGGGCGCGTCAGCTCGCGCGGCAAAGGATGGGACAAAGACAATCCAAACACTCCCCTACAAAATAAATCGAAGGACGTCGGAACGAAGCATATAGACAAACAGCAGCGCGAAGAGCGCGATGCCGACATAGCTCACGATCGTCTGCACCTTCAGCGGCAACTCGCGACCGGCGACCTTTTGGATGATCTCGATAACCAGCTTTCCCCCGTCGAGCGGCGGAATGGGTAGCAGGTTCATAAAGCCCAGCGAGAACGAGATGAGCGCGGCAAACGTCAAGAATGTCGCGGGGCCGGCGGCAGCCGCCTGAGAAGACATGACGCTGATGCCCACAATCGAGGAGGACTGATCGAGTATCTCCATCGTATGCTGCGGCTGCAGCAGGCGCATCACGCCCTCAGCAGTCTGCTGAACATAGGAGAACGACAGCCGCGCCGACGTAATGGGGTCCAAATGGACCACTTGCGTGGAGGCATAAACGCCCAAACGTTCGTCCTCCTTGAGCGCGACCGCGGTAGAAAGATTCTTACCGTCGTGCTGATACTCAATGGCGATATCGTCCTTGCCGGCGGCCGCTCCGATCGCATCGTACACGTCCATCCAGGAAGAGCACGACACGCCATCGACACTAAGAATTGCGTCGCCGGCCTCGATGCCCGCCTTGGCGGCTATAGAGCCTTCTTCAACCTGACCGATCACATTGCTATCGACCGGCACCGATACGCCGGCGATAGAGTAGATGCTCATAAGCAGCAAAAAGCCCGTCAGGATATTGACGAGAATGCCCGCGAGCAGCATAAAGGCACGCTTGAGAAAACCCTGGCCCAGATAGGTATGCGAACGCTCCTGCTCAAGAAACTCGGAAGCGGCGACCGGCAGCTCCCACACATCGCCCTCGGCTGTCGCATGCTCTCGATCGAACTTGCGGCCGTCAAAGGTGGTATATCCTGCAGCATCGCGCGGCAGCGTCTGGTACCTAACCGGATAGTAGCTGGGTGAAGGCTTCTCCCCTTCCTCGTACCAAGGCGCAATGGAACCCCAGCCCAAAAGCAAGGCGCAAGCCTCGAGAACATCCTCCTCGGACAGCTCCAGCTCGACGGAAAGGTCTGCAACTGAAACGCGACCATGACGATAGATCGCAGCAAGCACACGGTCGGCACACGAGACATCGGTCGGGTCCATACCGCAGATAGCGGCATAACCACCCAGCAGCAGCGGCGTCACGCCAAACTTGGTACCGATGCGACGCGACGTATGATGAATATCGAAGCGGCACGGTAGGCCCAAGAAAAACTCGGTGACGCGCACGCCGCACGCACGGGCCGCCAAAAAGTGGCCGCCCTCGTGCAAAAACACGAGGACGGAAAGCATCAGTAGGCCCCAAAAGACCGATGAGAGAACGCTCAGAACAGTATCCATAAAACGAAAAAGCAATCCTTATGGGTTAGGAACGGGTTGCGGCGAGCACCTGCGCAGCCTTTTCACGCGCCCACGCATCGATGTCGCGAAGCTGCTCAAACGAATCGACCGCCTGCATATCGTGGGCATCCATGCAGGATTCCACAATGCGATCGATATCGGTAAAGCTGCAGCCATCGTGCAGGAAGGCATCGACGGCGACCTCGTTGGCGGCATTGAGCACGCACGGCATGGTGCCACCCGTCTTGCCGGCACGTTCGGCCAGTGCCAGACAGCGGAAGGTATCCATGTCGGCAGCATCAAACGTGAGCTGCCCCAGCTCGCGGAAATCGATACGAGGCGCCGGGGTATCCCAACGCTCGGGATACGAGAACGCGAACTGGATGGGAATACGCATGTCGGAAGCACCGAGATGCGCCATCACGGAGCCGTCGGCGAACTCGACCATAGAGTGAATCTTGGACTGACGCTGCACGACCACGTTAATGAAATCAAGGTCGCAGTTAAACAGATGCATGGCCTCAATTCGCTCCAGGCCCTTGTTCATGAGAGTGGCGGAGTCGATGGTGATCTTGGCACCCATGGCCCACGTGGGATGTGCGAGGGCATCGGCACGCGTCACGCGATTGAGCTCGTCGCGCGTGCGGCCAAAGAACGGACCGCCCGAGCAGGTGAGCCAAATACAATGAGCCTCGCGTGGGTTCTCCCCCAGATAGCACTGGTAGATGGCGGAGTGCTCAGAGTCGACTGGAATAAGCTGGCCCGGTTGCGCCAACGGCATAAGCAAGTCGCCACCGACGACGAGGGACTCCTTGTTGGCAAGGGCAAGGCGCTTATTCGAGGTCAAGGCCGCATGGCTCGCCTCGAGACCGGCGGCGCCCACAATAGCAACGAGCACGCAGTCGACATCGTCGCGACGCGCGAGCTCGCAAACCGCCTGCGCGCCAACGCCGAGCTTCGTTCCCTCGGGCAACTCCTGCAGCACGGCGTCATCGCCATGAGCGACATCGGCCACGGCAACGGCCGGGACCGAAAACTCGCGGGCGGCGGCAACGAGCTCCGAGGTGCTGGAGTTAACGGACAGTGCCGTCACCTGCAGTCGATCGGCATGCTGACGGCATACATCGAGTGCCTGCGTGCCGATAGAGCCCGTACAGCCCAGAATGGCAACGCGAAGGCGTCCATCGGGGCCATACGTCGTCTGGAATGACATTACAGCACGCCTCCGATCATCAAAAGCAGCTGCGCGGTAATGCAGCCAAAGATAAGCGAGTCGCTTCGATCGAGCATGCCGCCATGGCCCGGAATAAGGTTGCCAGAATCCTTGACGCCCACGCCACGCTTGATGCGTGACTCGATGAGGTCACCGATAACGCCCAGGATGGACACAACCACGCCGCAAAGCAGCGCATAGGGCAAGCTCAGCTTATAGAAATGCGTCGCCCACAAAATAAGCCAGATAAGAACCGAGCCCAAGATGCCGCCGACAAAGCCCTCCCAGCTCTTTTTGGGAGAGACCTTGGGGACCATCTTGTGCTTGCCGATACGGCTGCCCACGATGTAGGCAAACGAATCGGAGACCCAGAGAGACGCGCAAACACCCACCGAAAGCAGGGCGCCGGCAAAACCGGGCACGGCATCGCGCAGCAGCACGATGGCCGACAGCATAAAACCGGTGTAGATGGGACCCATGAGTGTCACAGCCACATCGGATATGCGGGTACGCGACGAACAGACATACCAAATGCCCACCGCAAGCATCAATGCAAAAAGCAGCGCATTCAACAGCAGCGAGTCGCCCAGCGCCGAGAGCGGAAAGAGCACGGCGGCAGCGATACCCAGGCGCTCGTTGGCCACCTTGCCATCGAGCTTCGTCATGCGGAAATACTCAAAGCAGCACAGGCCGCTCATGACGGAGACGAAGATGGCGGTGGGAACGATACCCAAAACCAGGCAGAGAATAAATACGACGGCGTAGACGATACCTGCGGCGGCACGGGTAATAAAGCCGGCAAGCCACGAAGTCGCGGCCGCGCCGCTCTTGGCGGCAGGCGCCTTGGGAGCAGGCGCCTTGGGACGATCGGACACGATTAAGCCTCCTCGGTCTTGCTCAGTCCACCAAACCTACGGTCGCGGCCCTGATAGGCCAAAATGGCGTTGACAAGACCCCAACGATCAAAGTCGGGCCAATAGGTATCGGTGACATAAAACTCGGAATAGGCAACCTGCCACAGCAGATAGTTCGAAAGGCGAAGCTCGCCGGAGGTTCGAATCACAAGCTCAGGATCGGGTAGCCCAGCGGTGTACAGGTGCGAAGCAACCATATCATCGTCGATAGCGGCCGGATCGATCTTTCCGGCAGCGGCATCGAGCGCGATCTGACGGACAGCACGGGTGATCTCGGCACGGGCTCCGTAGTTGACGGCAAGTGCCAGCGTCATGCCGGTATGGTCGGCACACTCGGCAAGACCTCGCTCAAAGACATCGCGGGTCTTCTTGGGCAGTGCGGAAATATCGCCCAAAAAGACAACGCGCACGTTTTCACGCTTAAGCAGCGGCAGCTCATCGATAAACGTCTTAGCAAACAGATGCATTAAAACGTTGACCTCATGCTGCGGACGATTCCAGTTTTCGGTGGAAAACGCATAGGCCGAAAGGACGTCGACGCCCAAACGCACGCATGCGGTAATAATCTCGCGCAGGGAGACGATACCGGCCTTGTGTCCCTCGGTGCGGGCAAGACCGCGCGCCGTGGCCCAGCGACCGTTACCGTCCATGATGCACGAAATATGATGCGGAATCTTATTGAGGTCAAGGTCGGAAAAACCGACGCCCGCAGGGGCGTCGGCAAAGTACTCGACCAGTTTGTTCTCGTCGTATTGCACCTTAGATCTCCATGACCTCGGCTTCTTTTTCCTTCAGAAGCTCCTCGACCTTGGCAACATACTCATCGGTATGCTTCTGGACCTTGGCCTGCTCGCGACGGACATCGTCCTCGGTGAGCTCTTCGTCGCGCTCGAGCTTGTTGTTAAAGTCGCGACGGATGTTGCGAATGGAAACCTTGGCCTGCTCGGCATACTCGCGGCACTCCTTGACGAGCTCGCGACGACGCTCCTCGGTGGGAGCCGGGAACGGCAGGCGCACGACGGTACCGTCAGAGTTGGGAGTAATACCCAGATCGGAAGCGCTGATGGCCTTCACGATTGCGTTGACGAGAGCCTTGTCCCAGGGCTCGATGAGCAGCATGTGAGCCTCGGGGGTCTTAACGGCGGCAACCTGGGTAACCGGCGTGGGAACACCGTAGTAATCGACCGAGATATCGGACAGAATGTTAGCGTTGGCGCGGCCCGTGCGAACCTTGGAGAAGTTGTGCTTGAGGGACTCGAGCGACTTGTCCATGTGGACGGTGATGTTCTCTACCATGCTTAATCCTCCTGATAGACGAGCGTGCCGACGGGCTCACCCGAAAGCGCGCGCTTGACGGTGTCCTCGCCATCGATGTTGAGGACCAAAATCGGCATACGGTTATCCTGGCACAGTGCCGTAGCCGTAGAATCCATAACCTGCAGACCGCGGACGAGAACCTCGTGATAGGTAATCTTGTCAAAACGGACGGCATCGGCGCACTTGACGGGATCCTTGTCGTAGATGCCGTCAACCTTGGTGGCCTTAATCAGAATCTCGGCACCGATCTCGCAGGCACGAAGAGCCGCGGCGGTGTCGGTCGTAAAGTACGGATTGCCCGAACCGGCGGCAAAAATAACGACGTTGCCCTTGGAAAGGTGGTTGATGGCGCGACGGCGAATATAGGGCTCGCAGATCTCGTTCATCTGGATAGCGCTCATCACACGGCAGGGAACATCGTTGTGCTCGAAGGCATCCTGCAGGGCGAGGGCATTCATAACGGTTGCCAGCATGCCCATGTAGTCGGCCTGGGCGCGTTCCATGCCACCGGCAGCGCCGGCCATGCCGCGGAAAATGTTGCCGCCGCCGACAACAACACCGACCTCGTGACCAACGGCGAGCAGTTCCTTGACCTGCTTGGCAAGATGATCGGTAATCTTGGGGTCGATGCCATATTGGCCGTCGCCCATCAGTGCTTCGCCGGAAAGCTTCAGAAGCACGCGTTTATATCGGATGTCGGACAAAGCGATCCTCCTTTAATTAGACTCTCAATATGATAGCAAAGGCTCTGATAAGAGCCATGAAAAAGCAGGCTGTGAGTAAAACCCACAGCCTGCTCATTACCAGCTACAAGAGCTTATTTACTCGCCACGGACCAGACGGTCGAAGGCAACGACGGTAATGGTATCGCCGAGCTCCTTGGAGACCTGCTCAGCGTACTTCTTGATGGTGAGGGAGCTGTCCTTAATGAACTCCTGCTCAGTGAGCACGGACTGCTTGTAGAACTTCTCCAGACGGCCAACAGCCATCTTCTCCTGAATGGCCTCGGGCTTGCCGGACTCGGCAGCCTGAGCCATGTAGATCTGCTTCTCGTGCTCGACGGTCTCAGCCGGAACCTGATCGCGGGTAGCGCAGATCGGGGCGACGGCGGCAACCTGAAGGGCAACGTCGTGAGCGAAGGTCTTGAAGGACTCAGCCTGAGCGGTCTCGGCCTTCTCGAAGGCGAACTCGACGAGGACGCCAATCTTACCACCCATGTGGATGTAAGAAGCGAGAGCGCCGTTCTCGGCCTTGCGGGCGGCGAAACGAGAGATCTTCATGTTCTCGCCCATGATGTGAATCATCTCGGTGAGCTCGGAGGAAACGGTCTCCTCGCCCATCGGCTTCTCGAGCAGAGCGTTGACGTCAGCCGGCTCGGTGGTGGCGACAACCTCGGCGACCTTGGAAGCAAAGCCGGTGAACTTGGCGTTGGAGCCGACGAAGTCGGTCTCGCAGGAGAGCTCGAGCAGAGCGCCGGTCTTGCCATCCTCGGAGACGAACGCGGCGACAGCGCCCTCGTTGGTCTCTCGGCCAGCCTTCTTGGCAGCCTTGGCGAGGCCGTTCTTGCGCAGAACGTCGACGGCGGCGTCCATGTCGCCGTCAGCCTCGACGAGAGCCTTCTTGCACTCCATCATCGGGGAGTCGGTCATCTCGCGGAGCTGCTTGACCATAGCGGCAGTAATCTGGGCCATTGTGGTTCCTTTCAAAGAGATGAAAAAGACTTAAATAGGACTGATTTACTCGGCCTTGGGCTCGGCGGCCATCTCGGCCTCGGAGACCTGCTCCTTACCGGAGCCAGCGAGGCAGGCGTCGGCCATGAGCTCGCACATAAGGGTGACTGCGGAGATGGCGTCATCGTTGCAGGGGATGCCGTACTCGACCTCGTCGGGATCGGAGTTGGTGTCGATCAGGGCGACGACGGGGATGTTCAGGCGCTGGGCCTCCTTGATGGCGTTCTCCTCGCGCTTGGTGTCGATGACGAAGAGAGCCTGGGGCAGACCCTTCATGTCGCGGGCGCCACCGAGGTTGGTCTGGAGCTTAGCGAGCTCCTTGCCGAGCACTGCCTGCTCCTTCTTGGGCAGCACTGCCATGCGGCCGTCCTCGACCATGGCCTCGAGCTCCTCCATGCGGTTGATGCGGGAGCGGATGGTGACGAAGTTGGTCAGCATGCCGCCGAGCCAACGCTGGTTGATGTAAGGCATGTTGGCGCGCTCAGCGGCGTTCTTAACGGCCTCCTGAGCCTGCTTCTTGGTGCCGACGAACAGCACGTTGCCGCCCTTGGCGACGTTCTTGACGAAGGTGTAGGCCTGGTCGGCGTCAAGGATGGTCTGCTTGAGGTCGAGGATGTAGATGCCGTTGCGCTCACCGAAGATGAACGGCTTCATCTTGGGGTTCCAGCGACGGGTCTGGTGACCGAAGTGGCAGCCGGCCTCGAGCAGGGTGCGGATATTAATCTTGGTAGCCATATTAAACCTCCTGTGGTTTGCCTCCGCGCGGGGTCATCCTCCAAAACCAACCCGGACATGTGCTACCAAAGCCCGGGCACCACGGTATGAAGTAGCCGCGCGTGCGTGATAAAAACCTGTTGCCGTGAAGCAACCCGATGAATGATAGCAGGATTGCCTCTTCCTGCCAACCCGCAATCAAAACCACACACCTCGGTGCGGCGCGGGAGGCCCTTCTCCTACTCGCCGCGGGGGTGGGCCTGACTCACGGCGCGTTTGAGTCGGTCGGGCGTGAGATGCGTATAGATCTGCGTCGTGGACAAGCTCGCATGCCCCAGCAGCTCCTGAACCGAGCGCAGATCCGCGCCGCCCTCGAGCAGGTCAGTCGCAAAGGTGTGGCGCATCGCATGCGGGGCGATGTCGGCAGGAATGCCGGCAAGTGTCGCAAGCATGTGGAACCGCCTTCTGAGCATGGCGGCACTCATGCGGTTTCCGCGCGCCGAGATAAACAGCGGATGAACGCCGTTCGCACCGTCGCCACGCTTTGCCTGTGCAAGAAGCTGCGGTCTCCCTTCCTCAATATAGCGGCGAGTCGCCTCGAGAGCGCGCCGATAGAGGGGCACGATACGCTCCTTGCTCCCCTTGCCCCAAAGTCGCAGCGTTCGCTCGGACCAACCAATAGACTCCACGTTGAGCGCCGCGAGCTCCGAGATTCGCGCGCCGGAGGCATAGAGCAGCTCGAGCATCGCCGCATCGCGCAGCCCCGCAGGCGTCGAGGTGTCGGGGGCCTTGAGCAACGACTCGACTTGCCGGGTCGTCAGCACACCGGGAAGATCGCGCGGCAGCTTGGGCGAGGATATCGCCGAGACCGCATCGCCCTCAACGATTCCCTCGGCAGCCATCCACCGATAGAGCGAGCGAATAGCAGACAGGTGTGCCGCAAGGGTCCGAACCGCCACCTGGCCACGCGACAGCTCGGCCAAATAGGAGCGAACGGTCCGTACGTCGGCGACGCGAGCGTCGATGCCCTCACGGTCGCACCACGCGGCGAAGCGCTCGAGCCGCGAGGCGTAGGCGGTTACCGTATTGGGAGCGAGCCCTTCGACGCGTGCAATGTAGGCGATGAACGAGTCGACGGCATCGTACAGGTCAAAAGCTATGACCTCTCGCCTCCAAACAGATCGGAGCGCGATTCCAGATAAGCATCCAGGGCCTTAAGGGCGCGATCCGCGTAGGCCTGGTAACGATCGCGCTTGCTGCGACGCTTACCGTCCTCGAGCGGCGGAACGAGGCCAAAGTTGACGTGCATGGGCTGGTAGCCCACCGTAGCTGGATCGGTCGCATAGCCCACGAGTGCGCCCAGGGCGCCCACGCGCGGCAGCTCGACGCCCGCGGCACCGATAGCCTCGGCATAGGTGTTGAGCGCGGCGAGCAGACCCGTCGCCACGGCCTCCATGTACCCCTCGGTACCGGTAATCTGGCCGGCAAGGCGCACGCTCGTGCCGGGCACGGCAAAGGTGCCGTCGAGCACGTGCGGCGCATCGACAAAGGTGTTGCGGTGCATGACGCCGTAGCGGAAGAACTCGGCGTTCTCCAGGCCGGGAACCATATGGAAGACGCGCTTCTGTTCGCCGAAGGTCAGGTTGGTCTGGAAGCCAACCAGGTTATAGGCGGTCTTCGCCTTGTTTTCGGCGCGCAGCTGAATTGCCGCCCAGGGACGGCGACCGGTGCGCGGGTCGGTGAGCCCGACGGGCTTCATGGCGCCAAAGCGGATGGCATCCTTTCCCGTGCGCGCAACCTCCTCGGCAGGCTGACAGGCCTGGAACAGGTCCCCGCCCTCAAAATCCTTGAGCACCACGCGCTCGGCCGTTGTGAGCGCCTCGATAAAGGCCTCGTACTCTTCCTTGTTGAGCGGGGCATTCAGATAGTCGCCACTCCCCTGCTCCTCGTAGCGCGACTGCGAGAACAGCACGTCCATATCGAGCGTGGAGGCATCGACAATCGGGGCGGCCGCGTCAAAGAACGCCAGGGCGTCACCACCGACAAGCTTCATGACCTCCTCGCTCAATGCCGGCGAGCACAAGGGACCCGCGGCGATAACCACATGACCCTCGGGGATCTGGGTGACCTCACCGTGGACGACCTCGATATTGGGGCGGGCGGCAACCTCGGCCTCGACGAGCTCGGAAAACTTGACGCGGTCGACCGCCAGGGCGCCGCCAGCGGGAACGGCCGCACGATGAGCGCAGTCGAGCAGCACCGAGCCCATGCGCTCGAGCTCGGCCTTCAGCAGGCCGGCGGCGGAATCGGGACGGGTCGACTTAAACGAATTGGAGCAGACGAGCTCCGCCAAGTGATCGGTATGGTGGGCAGGAGAGCTCACCTGCGGGCGCATCTCGCACAGCTTTACGGCGAACCCGCGATCTGCCAGCTGAATCGCGCATTCCGATCCCGCCAGACCGCCACCGATAACCGTCACCTGATCAAACAGCATCTGCAAACACCTTTCTAATTGACACGTTTTCCATTGTGACCGAAGGGCGTCTGGGCGTGAAGGGCAAACTTGGAGGGCGCATACCTTCCATCCATCATGCGCTCGATGAGGCCCTCGAGCTCGAGTGAGCCCAGGAGCTTGAGCACACCGACGGCATCGAGCGAGACGAGTGTGGCGATGTCTTCAACCTTGAGCGGCGAGGCGATGAGGGCATGCATCACGGCCCGCTGTGTGGGGTCAAGATCTGCGATACCGGG
Organism: uncultured Collinsella sp.; assembly: GCA_900540945.1. GTDB lineage: Bacteria > Actinomycetota > Coriobacteriia > Coriobacteriales > Coriobacteriaceae > Collinsella. The sequence goes on from UQHQ01000009.1 coordinate 33,101, forward strand.
CGCATCGGGACGCGAGTAGCGCAGGGTACCGTAGATTCGAGAGATGGCCATCTCGATGGACTCCTCGTCGATGATGCAGCAGGCCCCGTTGGCAATGAGGTAGTTGGTACCGCGCGACTCGGGTGACAAAATCGAACCCGGCACGGCAAGAAGCTCGCGCCCCAGGTCCATGGCGGCCTCCGCCGTCGAGAACGTGCCCGAAGGCATGCCAGCCTCCGACACGAAGAGCGCCTGCGAAAGCGCGGCAATCACCCGGTTACGCCGCGGGAAGGCAAACTTACGTGGCCCCATACCCCAAGGCGAGATGGACACGACCGCGCCGCCCGTATCGATCGTGCGCGCGATGAGCCCCGCACTCGAGCGCGGGTAGACCACGTCGGCGCCCGTACCCAACACCACGACGTGCCTGCCACCGGCGTTGACCGCGGCCCAACCCGAGGCCTGGTCGCAGCCGACCGCGCCGCCCGAGACCACCGTCACCCCCGCCTCGACCGCAACTTTCGCCGCCAGTTCTGCCACGGCCAGGCCGTACGGCGAGGCCTTGCGAGCGCCGATGATGGAGAGCGCCGGCGTCGAAAGCACCTCCGGGTCGCCACGCACGAACAGCGTCTGGGGAACATCAGAGAGCTCCAAAACGGCATCTGGATACAACGCGTCACCGGGATGCAGCTCAAAAGTCTCCTCGGGCATTACTGATCCCTCCTTCCCTGGTACATCGCCGCCTCGAGCACGTGGTCTTGCGTCACCCGCTCGCTTTCGGCGACATCGGCAATCGTGCGCGCGATGCGAATCAGGCGCACGATGCCGCGCCCCGTGAGATGAGTGCGTTTCGACAGGCCAAGTACGCATTTCTCGGCGGCCTCGTCGAGTGCAAAGGTCGACACGACGCCGTCAATGGACCGTGACTCATCGTGCTCGGCCTCGGCATCCGCATCATCCATACGGGACTCGCGCCAGGCACGAAAAGCCCGACCGCGGACAACGTAGTCGCGCAGCTCGGCCGATGACATGCCCTCGGCGCCCTCGATAATCACCTGCGGATCGGGGCGGGTCACATCGAGCATCAGGTCGATACGGTCGGCCAAGGGACCGCGCAGCTTGGACCGGTAGCGCTCGACCATCGATGCCGAACAGCGACACGGAACCTCGCGATCGCCCAAAAAGCCGCAGGGACAGGGATTGCTCGCCGCAAGCAGCTGAAAGCGCGTGGGAAACGTGAAGGCACCGTCGACGCGTACGATCCTGACATAGCCGCGCTCGATAGGCTGACGAAGCGTCTGCAGCACACCGGTGGGAAACTCGGCAAGCTCGTCCAAAAAGAGCACGCCGCCATGGGCAAGGCTGATCTCGCCCGGATGCACCGGGCGCCCTCCGCCAATAAGGCCCGCTGTCGAAATGCTGTGATGGGGGCTTCGAAACGGCCGATGCCCCGCAAGCAGCCCATCGATGTTCTCACCCAAGACCGAATGGATGCACAGCGCCTCTTGCTGGTCCTCAATGGAAAGCTCAGGCAATATACCCGTCATGCGGCGCGCAAGCATGGTCTTGCCCGAACCGGGCGAGCCGATCATGAGAAGGCCCAGCTCCCCTGCCGCCGCAAGCGCTATGCCGCGCTTGGCGACCTCCTGCCCCAACACATCGGCATAATCGAGCTCAGGCTCAAAGGTGGCCTCGAGCACTTCAGAATCCAGATAATGCCGAGCTGCCTCGCCCATACCGTGGGCAAGCTGCGACAGATGGTCGATAAAACCGCAATCGACCCCCGCAAGCGGAACATGCTGGTCGGACCTACCGGCGATAAAAGACAGCCCCATATCGCGAGCCAGCAGCTGGAACGCCACCTCGCCCTTGACGGGAAGCACCGTGCCATCCAAGCCGAGCTCACCGGCAATGAGGCAGCGGTCGAGATTGTCGCGGGGAATCTGCCCGTCGGCTGCAAGCACCGCAATGGCTATCGGCAGGTCAAAACCACTACCGGTCTTTCGGATATCGCCCGGCGCCAGATTGACCGTAATGCCCGAGCGCGGGATCTCGAATCCGGCAGAGCGCATCGCGCAGCGAATACGTCCGCGCGACTCCATGACCTCCATGCTCGGGATGCCGAGCATCTGGATGCCCGGGATGCCGCCCGCAAGCGATACCTCGACCGTGACGGGAATCGCCTCGACGCCGCGGATACAGGCAGCGTGGACGGCAAAGGTCTCGAACGCCATCACGACACCTGCCAATCGAACGCATTGTACTGGTGCTCGATCTCGGCGATATGCCCGCCGCGAATGGTGACGCCCACGGCATCGAAGCGGATCGCCTTGAGCGGATAATGCTCCATGAGATAACAACTCGCGATGCGACGATAGCGCCGCTGCTTTTGGGCGTTCACCGCTTCCTCGGGAAACACCCGCGTGTCGCAATCCAGCGCAACACGCCTGGTCTTGACCTCGGCCATCACCACCACATCGTCGAGCTCGTCGAGCAGAACGAGGTCGGCCTCGCCCTCCGAGCATCGATAGCCTTGTTCCAGCAATGCATAGCCGCGCTCGTTAAAGTAATCGATTGCGATAAGCTCGCCCAGCATACCGAGCTCGCGAGGGCTGAGCCCCTTGATAAACTCAGGCGTGATCGACCCACAATCGAGCTCCCCTTCTTCCCAACGCTCCTTGAGCTGCTGCGTCTTGCTCATTTTGGCTGCGGCACACATGGGGTCTCCTTTCCCACTCCCTGCATTGCCTCGATAATGAGGGCAGGTTTCATGCGGGTAAGTACCGGAAGCAAACCAAAAGCAAACCAAATGCCGACAAATGAGGGGCCGCATGCAACAATGACGTTGCACGCGGCCCCTACCAGCAATTTTATGGAACCCTTATGGTCCCAGTCTCCACAATTGGCCTAAAAAAGGCGCTCAGTCTGCAGAAAGTTTCCGCAAAAGCTCACACGGTGCAGCGGAGAAAGACCATGTTTGCGAATGGCCTCGATGTGATCGGGGCTCGCATAGCCTTTCGATTCGGCCAAATGGTACTCGGGGTACTCGGCGTCGTACTCGACCATCATCTCGTCACGCGTGACCTTTGCCATGATGGATGCCGCGGCGATGCAGGCGATCTTGGCGTCGCCCTTGACCACGTCGCGCTCGTTGGGAACGGCGCCCAAGGGGTTACCGTCCATAAGCACGCAATCGGGCTCGAGCCCCGTATCGGCCACGGCGCCCGCGACGGCAGCGCGGATGGCGCGGGCCATGCCCATCTCATCGATATCCGCAGGAGCGATATGGCAAAAGCCGATAGCAGTCGCCACCTCGGCAATCTTCACCGAGAGCAGCTCGCGGCGCGCCGGCGTGAGCTTTTTGGAATCGTTGATGCCCCAGATGCGCGGCTCCATCGGAAGACACACGGCACACACGGTCAAGGGACCCGCTACCGAGCCACGGCCCACCTCGTCGACGCCCACGACCACGCCATCACCGCCGAGCTCATGCATAAGCTCGTACATGCCGTTGACGCGCTCGCGTTCGGAAAGTTCCTTGGCATGGCGCTTAAGGGCACGTTCGCAAGCCTTGATCACCTGCTGGCGCGGATCCTCGCGATAATGCTCCACGAGGGCGGGAATCTCCTCGAACGTGGCGCTCGCCAGCTCGCCGGCAACCTGCGATGCCGAAACCGAGCTCGTCATATTGGCCATACCAGGCCCTCCTTGCATGCAAATCAGATAAAAAGAAGGGCCACCCGAAGGTGACCCTTGTGTCCAAACGAGTGGACAGACGCTGCGATCTTCTTAGCGCTTCTCGGGGATGCGAGCAGCCTTGCCCACCTTGTCGCGGAGGTAGTACAGCTTGGCGCGACGGACGCGACCATGACGAACGACCTCGAGCTTGGCGATCTTGGGGCTGTGAAGCGGGAAGGTGCGCTCAACACCGACACCGAAGGAAATCTTGCGGACGGTGAAGGTCTCGCGGGCACCGGCGCCGGCCATGCGGATGACGTCGCCCTGGAAGACCTGGATGCGCTCGCGGTCGCCTTCCTTAATGCGGTAGTGAACCTTGACGTTGTCGGCGACGCGAACCTGAGGAATGTCCTCGCGGATCTGCTGACGCTCGATTGCGCGGATGTAATCCATGTGCAATTCCTTACTCTTCTAGAGGTGCCGTACCACCTTGGCCGGCACGTAGTTGAACAAACGTATTCGAGTATACACGCGCGGGTTTCTGCTGCAAGAACAATTTTTTACGCAGACAAAAAGACAAAACCCGCACATGATAACCGCCCGCCTCACGAATGAGACGGGCGGCGTGAAGGGGGCTACGCTAGGCGCCCAAACCCAAAACGTTAGGCGGAACGCTTGGCCTCGAGCTTGGCCTGAGCGGCAGCCAGGCGCGCGAGGGGCACACGATAGGGCGAGCAGGACACGTAGTCCACATCGGCCACGTTGAACAGGCCCTTGATGGACTTGGGGTCGCCGCCGTGCTCGCCGCACACGCCAAAGTGCATGTCGAGGTTGGTGGCCCGACCCTTCTCGACGGCCATGCGCACCAGCTCCAGTACCGCCGAGTCGATGGTCTCGAAGGGGTTGTCCTTCAGAATCTTCTTGTGCATGTACAGCGGGATGAACTTGGCCTCGGCATCGTCTCGAGAGAAGCCGAAGGTCGTCTGCGTGAGGTCGTTGGTGCCAAAGCAGAAGAAGTCGGCGTGCTGCGCGATCTCGTCGGCAACCATGCAGGCACGCGGCAGCTCGAGCATCGTGCCCACGGGAATATTGAGCTCGACGCCCTCCTCGGCGGAAACCTCGGCGATAACGCGCTCGATGACTTCGCGAGTCTGAACGTGCTCGGCCGTAATGGAAACGAGCGGAACCATGATCTCGGGGCGCGGGTCGACGCCCTCCTTGATAAGTCGAGCAGCAGCCGTGGCCACGGCGCGAACCTGCATGAGCGGCAGATCGCTAAAGACGACGGACAGGCGCACACCGCGCAGGCCGAGCATGGGGTTCGACTCGACTATGCCGTCGATACGGCGCAGGCGGGCACGCAGGGCGGCAAGCTCTTCCTCGCTGGCGCCAGCGGCTTCCTTCTTGGTGATGGCGACCTCGAGCTCACGCGGATTATCCAGGAACTCGTGCAGCGGCGGATCGAGCAGGCGAACGACCACATCGCGACCGGACATGGTCTTGAACATCGCCAGGAAGTCCTCGGTCTGAACCTTGAGCAGGTCGGCGAGGGCCTGCTGCTTCACGGCCTCATCGTCGGACAGGATGAAGCTCTGGATGATGTTCTTGCGATCGCCCAGAAACATGTGCTCGGTGCGGCACAGGCCGATGGCCTCGGCGCCAAACTCGAGCGCGAGCTCTGCGTCCTCGGGATTGTCGGCGTTGACGCGCACATGGTTGGCGTGGCCACAGGTCTCGTCCAGACGGATCTCGTCGGCCCAGGACAGGATGGTGTCCAGGTCGCCGGAGAGCTCGGCGGAGACCAAATCGACAGCGCCATCGACGACGATGCCCTGGGTGCCGTCGATGGAGATGACATCGCCTTCGTGCAGCACACGATCGCTACCCTCGATGCGCACGACCTTTTCGGCGGCGTCGATGTGGAAGCGCTCAACGCCGCAGACGCAGGGCGTACCCATACCGCGAGCGATAACGGCGGCATGGCTCGTCTTGCCACCGTGGCTGGTCAGGATACCCTCGGCGGCGACCATGCCCTTCAGGTCATCGGGGTTGGTCTCCCAGCGAACCAAAATGACCTTGTGACCCTCGTTGGCGCGCGCGACGGCATCGTCGCTCGAGAACACGACCTCGCCCACGGCGGCACCAGGGCTGGCGTTGAGGCCGCATGCGAGCGCCTCGTACTTCTTGGAGGAGTCGAACTGCGGGTGCAGGAGCTGGTCGAGCTGCGCGGGGTCGATGCGGCTCACGGCCTCCTCACGGGTGATAAGGCCTTCCTCGACCATCTCGATAGCGATGCGCAGAGCGGCGGTTGCGGTACGCTTGCCCACGCGGGTCTGGAGCATCCAGAGCTTGCCCTGCTCGATGGTGAACTCGATGTCGCACATATCGCGGTAATGATCTTCGAGCGTCAGGAACACGCGCTCGAGTTCCTCACCTGCAGACTCGAGGCCCGGAGTGTTCTTGAGGTCGGCGATGGGCTCGGTGTTGCGGATGCCGGCGACGACATCCTCGCCCTGGGCATTAACCAAAAAGTCACCATAGAACTCCTTGGTGCCGTCGGCCGGGTTGCGCGTAAAAGCGACGCCGGTCGCAGAGGTCTCCCCCTTGTTGCCAAAGGCCATAGCCTGCACGTTGACGGCGGTGCCGAGCTCGTCAGAAATGCCATGCTGCTTGCGGTAGATGCAGGCGCGCTCGTTCATCCAGCTGCCAAAGACGGCCTGGATGGCAAGGCGCAACTGAAGCTCCGGATCGTGCGGGAAAACGGGCTTGCCGTCGGCGACCTCGAGCTCGGGATACAGGGCGACCTCGACGTTCTCGGAGAAAATGCTCTTAAAGGTCTCGACGAGCTCCTGCAGGTCTTCGGCCGAAAGCTCGGAATCGACGCGAACGCCGGAAACCAGGCGTGCCTGGGTCAGCGCGTTCTCGAACAGGTCGGCGTCGACGCCCATAACGACGTTGGAGAACATCTGAATAAAGCGGCGGTAGCTATCCCAGGCAAAACGCGGGTTTTGCGTCTGGGCGATGAGTCCCTGAACGGAGTCGTCGTTGAGGCCTAAGTTGAGGACCGTGTCCATCATGCCGGGCATGGAGAACGGAGCACCCGAGCGCACCGAGACGAGCAGCGGATCACGGGCGTCGCCGAGCTTCTTGCCGCAGCGGGCCTCGAGGTCGGCCTCGGCGGCAACGATCTCGTCGAGCGCGCCCACGGGCCACACGTTGCCGGCGCCAGAGTACTCGACGCAGGTCTGGCAGGTAATGGTAAAGCCACCGGGAACCGGCAGGCCGATACGGCTCATCTCGGCAAGGTTTGCGCCTTTGCCGCCAAGCACGAAGTTCATGGACTTGTCGCCCTCGGTGACACAAGTGCCCTGGGCATCGGTTCCAAAACGGTAAACCCTCTTGCAATCGCTCACGATACTTCCCCTTCCATGCGCTCTCGCGCGCGACCGTGGTGACGAATCGACCCACCGGATGCGGGCCGTGAGGGAACTATACGGCGGACGTTGAGCGGGCTTGCGTAGAGGGCGAGGGGTTTGGTAAACGTGATAAATGCGGCGGTAAACGGTAGGTAAAGGTGGTTACCTTATGAAGATACCACTGCAAGAAAATTGCAGGTCAAATGCAAGTTCTTTGCTAAATCGCTTTACCAATATCGTGCATTATTTTTAGATAGTATTTTAAGGCCGGTGAATTTTTAGCTACCCCAATGAGTTAGCTTTGCTGACCTCGGCGGGCGGCGCGGCGGGCACGGGCTTCTTGGATTTCCATCAAATGACCGATGATCTCGGAGGCGCTCTCCTCAATCGCTTTGCCATCGGTACGCACCACAAAGCAGCCCAGACGCTTCATGAGGGCACGGGCTTCCTCGAGCTCGCTGCGCACGCTCTCGGGCTCGGCATAGGAGCCGGCGACGGCGCGAGCATAGTCATCGCCCAAGCGGCTATCGCGAATCTCAGAGATCACATCGACAGTCGAAATCAGACCAAACAACCGCATCGGGTCGACCTTGTAAATCGACTTCGGCGGCTCCATGCCATGGGCCAACGGAACATTGGCAACCTTGTAACCCTGATAGGCCAAATACATCGACAGCGGCGTCTTGGACGTGCGCGATACGCCCAGCAGCACGATATCTGCCCCCGAAAGGTCGTCGCAGCCGCGCCCATCATCGTGCTCAACGAAATACTCCATGGCCTCGATGCGATGGAAATAGCGGTCATCGGTCCTGTGAATCACGCCCGCGACGCCCTTGGGCGGCACACCGATGAGCGATGACAGCACGGCAAGTGTCGGACCGATCAGGTCGACCGAACGGATATGAAGCATGCCCAGGTAATCGAGTACGCGGGCGCGAAGCGCCGGATCGACAATGGTGTGGAACACGGCAATATCACGATGGTCCGCATCGACGCGCGGACCCACAAACGACTTGACCTGCTCCACCGAGTTCACCTTGGGCAGGCGCAAGAGACGAAAAGCCCCTTCATCAAATTGCCCGGACGCCGCAAGCACCACCTCACAAGCGGTATCACCGAGCGAGTCGGAGATAACGATAACGGTGGGACGAGCGGTGACCGGGCAATCCATGCGGGGCTCCTTTTGCGCTTACGCGCAGGCTGGCTTACTTTTTGCGGGCAAGCTCACCGATGTTGGCGATGCCGGAGAAAACGGCCTCGAAGCGGTTGAGCAGCTTAAGGCGATTATCGCGGAGCTGCTCGTCCTTGTCCATGACCATAACCTCGTCGAAGAAACGGTCGATGGGCGCGCGCAGGGCGGCCAGAGCGGCAAACGCGGCAGGATAATCCTCGGCGGCGAGAGCGGCGTCGACGGCGGTCTGAGCGGCCTCGGAGGCATCGGCAAGCGCAAGCTCGACCTCGCCCATCAGGGCGCGATCGTACTCCGCGCCCAGCTCGGGCTTGGAGATGTGCGCCGCGCGGGCGTAGGCGGTTGCCAGGTTGTCGAAGGTCTCGGCGTCGTTCTTGCGGGCCTCATCGAGGGCGGCGCAGCGGGCGAAGAAGAGCGACGGGGCAATGATGTGCACCGCGGAGACGGCGGCAACGGTGTCGGCCGGAATCTTCTCGTCGCGGGCCATGCTCACCAAACGACCGTGGAAGAAGTCACGAACCTGCTGGGCGACCTCGGCGGCGTCGAACTCAATGCCCTGCTCGCTATAGAGCTCGAGCGCAAAGTCGATGAGCGACGTGGGGTCGATCGGCAGACGGTCGCGCAGGATGTTGATGATGCCGATGGCGGCGCGACGCAGCGCGTACGGGTCGGACGAGCCGGTCGGGGGCTCGCCGATGGCAAAGATACCCGCAATGGTATCGAGCTTGTCGGCACAGGCCACGATGCAGCCAGCGGTGCCCTCGGGCAGCTCATCGCCGGCAAAGCGGGGACGATAGTGATCGCGAATGGCGTGGGCGACCTCGTCGTTCTCCCCCATCGCGGAAGCGTAATAACCGCCCATAACGCCCTGCTGGCTCGTGAACTCAACGACGGCGTTGGATACAAGGTCGGCCTTGCACAGGTGAGCGGCGCGAGCGGCATCGGCGGCAAGGTGGGCGCCCAGATGGGCCTCGCGGGCGATGGCGAGCGCGAGCTGCTCAATACGCTCGGACTTGGCGAGCACGCTACCGAGCTTCTCCTGGAAGGCGACCTTGGCCAGACGCTCACGGAACTCGTCGAGGGAAATCTTCAGGTCCTCCTCGTAGAAGAACTTGGCATCGTCCAGACGGGCACGCACGACGCGCTCGTTGCCGTCGATCACGCGCTCGGCGTTCTCGGGCTTGCTGTTGGAGACGACCACGAACTCACGCGTGAGCTTGCCCTCGCCGTCATAGATCGGGAAGTAGCGCTGGTTGGTGAGCATGGACTCGCAGATGATCTCGTGCGGGACCTTGAGGAACTCCTCATCGAAGGTACCGACAAGCACCGTCGGCCACTCGCAGAGGTTGATGACCTCCTCGAAGACCTTCTTGGGCGTGTCGACATGGCAACCGGGGCGCGCAGCCTCGACCTCGGCGATACCGGCAAGGATGGCTTCACGACGACGCTCGGCAGAAAGCACGCCGGCGTCCTCGAGCACCTGCTCGTAGACGGCGGGGCTGGCGACCACATGGTCACCAGGGCCAAGTACGCGATGACCACGCGTGGTGTTGCCACTCGTCACGTCGGCAAACGACACGGGCACAACATCCTCGCCCAAAAGGCAGCAGATCCAGCGGACCGGACGAACAAAGGTCGCATGCTCGTGACCCCAACGCTGGCTGCGGTAGTTGGGCCACTGCAGGCCGGCGATGGTCTTCTCGCACAGAGCGGTCAGAATCGGCGTAGCCGGTGCGGAGGGAATGTTCTTCTCGGCGAACACATACTCGCGACCGTCAGTGTCCTCGCGACGGACCAGGTCCTCGGCAGCCACACCGCACTTGCGAGCGAAGCCCTGGGCGGCCTTGGTGGCGTTGCCGTCGGCATCAAAGGCAATGTTTGCCGCGGGACCACGCTTGACCTCGTGAACCTCATCGGTCGCGGTGGCGACGTCGGCCACGAGCGCAGCCAGACGACGCGGGCTCGAGATCACGCGGACCTCGCCGTGGGCCAGGCCGGCCTCGTCGAGACCCTTGGCAATCATGGTGCCAAGCTGCTTGACGGCATTGTTCAGCGGTGCAGAGGGCATTTCCTCCGTACCGATCTCAAACAGGAAATCCTTAGCGTCTGCCATGGCTTACGCCACCTCGCCTTCCTGGTCGGCATTCTCGTTGACTCCAGCGACCTCGGCCATATAGGCCTCGCAGCACGCCTTGGCGACGGCGCGGACGCGCAGGATGTAGTTAGCACGCTCGACCGCGGACAGCGCACCGCGAGCATCGAGCAGGTTGAAGGCATGGCTGCACTTCATGACGCAGTCGTAAGCGGGCAGCGGCAGCTTGCGCTCAAGGCAGGAGTGGCACTCGGCCTCGTAGTCGTCAAACTTCTGACGCATCATCTCGACGTTGGCGACCTCAAAGTTGTAGGCGCTAAACTCGCGCTCGTTCTCCAGGAACACGTCGCCATAGGTCATCGGCGTGCCATCGGGCAGATAGCTCCACACCAGGTCGTAGACGGAGTTGACGCCCTGAGCGTACATGGCGATGCGCTCCAGACCATAGGTAATCTCGACGGGCACAGGGTCGACCTCGATGCCGCCCACCTGCTGGAAGTACGTAAACTGCGTGACCTCCATGCCGTTGAGCCAGACCTCCCAGCCAAGGCCCCAGGCGCCCAGCGTCGGGCTCTCCCAGTCGTCCTCGACAAAACGAACGTCATGGTCGTTGGGGTCCAGACCGATAGCGGCAAGAGACCCCAGGTAGAGCTCCTGGGCGTTGACCGGCGACGGCTTGATGAGCACCTGGAACTGATAGTAGTGCTGCATGCGGTTGGGATTCTCGCCGTAGCGGCCGTCGGCGGGACGGCGGCAAGGCTGAGCGTAGCAGGTGCGCCACTCGGCAGGACCGAGCGAGCGCAACGTGGTCGCGGTGTGGAAGGTACCGGCACCGACCTCGGAGTCATAGGGCTGCATAATGACGCAGCCCTGCTCGCCCCAGTACTGCTGGAGGCGCAGGATGATGTCTTGGAAGGAAAGCGATGAAGCGTTCATGCCTCTAATATCCCCTCGTCGAAACGATTACACGGTTAGGTTCTGTACTATAGCGGTTTTTAGTCGATAGTGCCGATGCGGTTGAGCGGCCAGTAGCGCACAAGCGCCACGGCGATCAAATCAGAGCGATCAACGGGACCAAAGTAGCGCGAGTCGGCAGAGTTTTCGCGGTTGTCGCCCATCACCCACACGCACCCGTCGGGAACGGTGTAGGGATAGCTTACCTGAGCGTCGGGAGCTTGGACCGAAAGCGGCCAGCTCATGCCGGTCGTATAGCCCTCGTCGAGCGCTTGGCCGTCAACGACCACCTTGCCGTCCTGAAGGTCGACCGTCTGGCCGGCCGTGGCAATAACACGCTTGACGAGAACATCATGCTCGGAGGTGCCATCTGGGTTGTGGAACACCACAATATCGCCTTGGCTGACGGGGCGGCCGAGCTCAAGGCTCACCTTTTGCGCCAGGATCTGGTCGCCGATCTCGATCGTGGACTCCATGGAGCCGGTGGGCACCACAAAGGGTTCGACCACAAACGAGCGAATCAAGAAGGTGGCGACCAGTGCGATGGCGACGACCGCGATCCACTCAAACGCACCCTTTAGCACGGAATGCTGCGAAGGAACCATTCTCACTCCTCGCTCTTCGAATACGATGCGTCCAGGATCTCTTGCGCGTATGCGCGCTCCTCGGGCGTAAGCCGCGCCGTCTCGATCAGGTCGGGACGCCAGCGGCAGGTGCGCTCGATGGCATTCTTACGGCGCCAGGCGTCAACCTTGGCGTGGTCGCCGCTCACGAGCACCGGCGGCACGCCCTCGCCACCTTCGCCTCCCGCCCCCCGGCCGCCCGCCCTCGCCGTTGAACTCGGCGGGGCGGGTGTACTGCGCGTACTCGAGCAGACCTCCGTCCTCGGCGGTCGAGAACGACTCGTCCACATTGCTCATCTCGTCGCCCAGGGCGCCGGGAATCAGGCGTACGACAGCATCGGCAACGACCATAGCGGGAAGTTCGCCACCCGTAAGCACATAGTCGCCGATCGACAGACGCTCGTCGGCATACGCATATGCACGTTCGTCGACGCCCTCGTAGCGACTACACACAAACAGCAGGCGCTCACTTTTGAGCAGGCGCTCGGCCACATGCTGCGTAAAAGGCTCGCCACAGGGGGTAAAGAACACCACAGTGGGCTTGGGACCCTCGGAGCTAATAGCCTCGATGGCCTCTGCGATAGGCTCGACCTTCATGAGCATGCCCTGCCCGCCGCCGTACGGCTCGTCATCGACGGTACGATGGCGGTCGTGCGTCCAGTCACGCAGGTTATAGGCCTTAAAATCAAAAAGGCCGGCCTTGCGGGCGCGGCCCAAGATCGATGTGGACATGACGGGCTCAAACATCTCGGGAAAGACCGAAAGGGTCTCGATCAGCATGTTATCCTCCCTACTTGTCCATATCGATCAAACCGTCCATAACGCGGACGGAAATTGTCCCCTGATCGGGAAGATCGAGCACAACCTGCTCGATCACGGGAATCAGCACCTCGCCGTACCGATTGCCCTCGACAACCCAAACATCGTTGGCGGGCGTCGACATGATCTCGACGATCGTACCGAGCAAACCGAAGCGCTCGTCGACCACCTCGCGACCCATCAGGTCGGTATAGGCAGCGTCGAGCGAATCGAGCTCAAAATCGTCACGATTTGCCAGCACGTAGCATCCCGTGATGCCCTCGGCGGCCGTCAAGTCGTCAATGCCCTCAAACGAGACCAGATCGCCATCGCCCGTATCGGTGACGGATACGACCGTGCAAAAACGGTCGCGCTTGAGCGCCGGCGGCGTCAAGGCGACGCGCATACCCGGCGTCAATACAGAAGGAAGCCCCCGCAGCGGCTGCGCGAGGACCTCCCCCTTCCTTCCGTGCGGCTTGACCACACGGGCGATGTTTTTGTACTGGGACCTCAAGGTCCTAGCCCAGAACCTCTACCTCGACTGCAGTGTCGAGGCGAGCGGCCAGTGCACGGGCGAGCGTGCGAATGGCCTTGATGGTACGGCCACGACGGCCGATGACCTTAGCGACGTCATCCTCGGCAACAGAAACCTCAATCGTGGAGGCGTCGTCACCATCGATGACCTCGAGGCTCACGGAATCCGGGTCGTCGACGATCTGAACAACGAGATATTCGACGAGATCGGCGATGCGATCTGAGAGCATTGCCTCACCCTCGAGCTGTGCAGCGTCAACCTCAGGCACGATTTACTCCTCGGCGCCCTCAGCGGCCTCGGCCTCTTTGGCGAGCTGCTTCTTGGACTTCTTGACGACGGTCTCGGTCTTCTCGCCCTCGTTGGCGGCCTTGACCAGAGCAGCGACAGCGTCGGTGAGCTGAGCGCCCTTGGACTGCCAGTCAGCGATCTTCTCGAGATCGAGGTTGATGGTCTTGGGGGCGGTCATCGGGTTGTAGCGGCCAACCTCCTCGATGATACGACCGTCACGCGGGGCGCGGGAATCGGCGACGACGACACGGTAGTACGGACGCTTCTTAGCGCCGTGACGAGCAAGGCGAATCTTGACTGCCAAAGGAAACTCCTCCAACCAAGCAGCTTTAGGCTGCAACTACAAACAAACAGTTGAACATAATACGCCATCGACGCGGGCAGGTGAAGTCCGTGAGACCAACTTCTTCGGTGTAGTCGAAGGCAAATCCATATCTTAGACAAGAATTCGCGATTTGCAAGCACATCCACGCACCCCACATGAGCTGCGCGGTATACTCATGCCATGAAAAGACGCGAACATACATACGGTTATGAGGATGCTGCGGGCGTCACGCCGCCGCCCTGGACGGGGCCGGCGGTGGGCCTCATGGATCTCGATGCGTTTTTTGCGAGCGTGGAGATGCTCGATCATCCCGAGTGGCGCGGCAAGCCACTCATCGTGGGCGGCGATGCCGATTCCCGCGGCGTCGTGTCCACCTGCTCATACGAGGCACGTCGCTTTGGCGTGCACTCTGCCATGCCCTCGGCCGAGGCACGGCGCCTCTGTCCGCAGGCCATTTGGACGCATGGGCATTTCGATCGCTACCACGAGGTCAGCGCTCAGGTCATGGCGATTCTCGCCGACGAGACCCCGCGCGTTGAGCGCGTATCCATCGACGAAGCCTTTATCGATATCACACCGGGTCGCTTTGCACCCGAGGACCCGCTGCTGGTTGCGCGGCGCATAAGCGACCGCGTCGCAGCGCTGGGAGTGACCTGCTCAATTGGCGTGGGCTGCAACAAGACGGTCGCAAAGATCGCAAGCGAGCGGGACAAGCCGTTTGGGCTGACCATCGTGCGCCCCGGAACCGAGCAGCGCTTTTTGGCTGCGCTGCCGGTATCTGCCATGAGCGGCATCGGGAGATCGGCCGAGGAGCGGCTGCGCCGCATGCGCATCTACACGCTCGGCGAGCTATCCCGCGCACCGGAATCCACCTTGGCCTCTATTTTTGGCATCAACGGCGAACGCATGCGCCAGCGTGCGCTGGGACTCGAACTCTCCGAAGTCACGAGCCTCGATGAAGAGCGCGAGGTCAAGTCGGTCAGCAATGAACGCACCTTTGCGAAGGATTTGACTGAGCGTGGGGATATCGAGGCGGCGATTGCGCTGCTCGGCGAGTCGGTTGGGCGCCGCCTGCGCCGTCAAGGGCTGACGGGCGGAACCGTAACGCTCAAGCTCAAGTACTCGTATGGCAGCGGACGCACGGCACAGCGCCGCTTGCCCCACCCCACCGACGACGAGAATATCTTTGTGGCCGTAGCGCTCGAGCTGCTCGACAATATCTGGCAAGAAGGCATGCACGTGCGTCTGGCGGGCATCGGCATGAGCGACTTTGACCATCAGGGCGGCATCCAGACCGACCTGTTCTGCGAAATCGACGACCGCGGAGCCCAATCGAGCGACCGTCGCGACCTCTCGCTCGCCATCGACGCCGTCCGAGACAAGTTCGGCGACACCGCCCTATCCTTCGGCCGTCAATCCCGCTTCAACGATTAGTCCCTTAGACAAAAAGAAAGCCAGGCAGCTGCGAATGATGCAGCTGCCCGGCGAACGGTAAAGGTTAGCTAAAAAGCCCGTCCCAAATGAGCTACTAGAGGAGGTCGAGGGGAAGCTGGGGGGCGTCGCCCCAGAGCTTTTCGAGGCGGTAGAACTCGCGCGCCTCGGGAGTGAAGACGTGGACGACAACCGAACCGTAGTCCATAAGCATCCAGGTCTTCTGCTCGCGGCCCTCGATGGAGAACGGATGCTCGCCGCAAGCCTCGGCGACCTTCTCCTCGATCTCGTCGACGATCGAATCGACCTGGCGGTTGTTGGTACCGGTGGCAAGCACAAAGTAGTCGCACACATCGGAAAGCTCGGTCAGCTCGAGCACCTGAACGTCCTCGCCCTTCTTGTCGTAGGCGGCCTGCGCGGCGGCGCGGGCGACATCCTCAGCGGCGACACCGCTCGCGGACAGCGAGGCGGCAGTGCGGTCGGACGTGGCAGCGAAGCTCTTGTGCTCCACACGTTCAAGAATCTGCTCGTCGGTCATGGTCTCGTCGGCCATGGAATACCTCTTTCTAGACAGCCCGAGCTAGCGCAGCTGGGCGTAATGGTTGTAAATCGAAATAGCCGTGGGATAAAGATAACGCCCGGTCTGGATCACATAGACCAGACCCTGCGCAAAACAGGAGAAGAACAACTCGTCGAGCGAGGACTTCCCCACCATCTTGCGCAGCGCATGGGCATAATCACCGTGGCGGTTGGGTTCGATGGCATCGGCCACAAAGACCACCATATCGAGCGGCGTCATGTCGCAAGCGCCCACGGTGTGACGGTCGACAGCCTGAAAGACCGCCGGCGACAGCTCGGGAAAAAGCTGCGGAAGCTCATAGGCGGCAACCGGGCCATGCAAAAGCGGCGTCGCGGCAGACGGAGAGCCGGCAATCTTAATGCCGTAATGCAGAGCGCGCGTGACCAGCTCGTCGTCGGAGAGCACCTTGTCCCAGTCATGGATCAGGCCAGCGGCAGCGGCATCAAAGCGGTTGACACCGTACACCTCGGCTAGGTGCAACGCAGTCTCGGCAACCCCGAGCGAATGCACGTAGCGCTTACGCTTATCCTTCATGCGCACATCGAGCAACTCGTGGATGCGCGTCAAGAGCGCGCGCTCGTCGCCCTCAAACTGATCTTCTACCGACAACGTTCTCCCCCATCAATCAAAATCGTCTTGCCCAAGATCGGCATACAGGCCGCGTTTCCGGATATAGCCGAGCACGGACTCGCTCGTAAGATAGCGCACGCTCATACCGCGGGCAACCCGCTTGCGAATGTTGGTCGAGCTAATCGCCAGCGCCGGAATCTGGATATAGCGCACGTCGAATGGCAATCCCGATTCCTTAATCCGCGCCCGGGCCGTATCGATGTCAAAGCCGGGACGCGTCGCAGCAATAAAGGTTGCCAGTTCGGCAATCTCATCTGCATTGTGCCAGGTCACAATATCGATAATCGCATCGGCACCCGTAATAAAGTAAAGCTTCACCCGTGGCGGGTAAAACTCGCGAAGGGCGCGCAGCGTATCGGCTGTGTAGGTGACACCGGCACGATCGATCTCGAAGCGGCTTGCCAAAAAGGCCGGGTTCGCGGCGGTCGCGAGGACCGTCATGGCATAACGGTCCTCAGCAGGCGTCACCGGTTTGTCGAGCTTAAAGGCGGGAGAGCCGGCCGGCATAAAGAGCACGGCGTCCAAGTCGAGCGACTCGCGCGCCTGCTCGGCGGTAACCAAGTGCCCATAATGAATCGGGTCAAAGGTACCACCCATAATGCCGAGCCTAAACTCCTGCCCGTCTTCTAGAGGAAGCTCGGGCAGACCGATTCCACCGCGCAGTGACATGGCTTACTCGCCCTCCGGGGTCTCGACGTCTTCCGCAGCAACAGCGTCATCGGTACCGTCAATGGCATCCACCGCGTCGACAGCCTCCAAGCTATCGTCCGCGACATCCTCGACATCAACGACCTCGACGGCGACGTCCTCGCTACCGTCCTCAAGCTCGTCCTCGAACTCCGAGAAGTCCTCGGCGCCCTCAAAGTCAAAGGCGCGCTGGCAAATGCGAACCTCGTCGCCGGCACGGCAGCCGGCCTTTTGGAGCGCATCGTCAACGCCCATGCGGGAAAACTTATGCTGCAGGTAGATGACGGCCTCCTCGTTTTCCCAGTCGGTCTGGATAACCAAGCGCTCGATGGCGCGACCGACCACGCGGAAGGCACCGGGCTCCTCCTGGACGATACGGAAGCGCTTCTCGCGCTGCAGGCGGCGACGCTCCCACTCCTCGTCGCGCAGATCGACCGGCTCATCGGAAACCGCAAGTTCCGCGCGGAGCTTGGCCACCTGCTCGCCCACGGCAAGCATCAGGGTGTTGAGACCGGCGCCCGTCACAGCGGAAACGGCAAAGAACATATGCCCGTCGTCGAGCGCAGCACGCTTAAGGTCGGCTATCTTATCGGCTGTGCCCGGCGCATCGCACTTGTTGGCGACGACGATCTGCGGGCGCTCCGAAAGCTCGGCACCATACTGCTCGAGCTCACGGTTAATAATGCGATAGTCCTCGACCGGATCGCGATCCTCAAACCCGCCCGTCATGTCAACGACATGCATGATCAAGGCCGTGCGCTCAATGTGGCGCAGGAACTGATGGCCCAGGCCACGACCCTCGCTCGCGCCCTCGATGAGACCGGGGACGTCGGCAACGACGTAAGAATATTCGCCGGCACGCACCATGCCCAGATTGGGCACAAGCGTGGTAAACGGGTAGTCGGCAATCTTGGGACGGGCAGCGCTCATACGCGCGATGAGCGAGGACTTGCCGACAGAGGGAAAGCCCACAAGCGCGGCATCGGCCATGAGCTTCATCTCAAGCTCGATCCAGTGCTCCTCGGCCGGCTCGCCCAGCTGGGCAAATGCGGGCGCGCGACGCACCGACGTCACAAAGTGAGTGTTGCCCAGACCGCCGGCACCACCGGGCGCCACGACAACGCGCTCGCCGTCGTGCACCAGGTCGGCAATCTCGAACATCGGGGTCTGCGTCTCGGGATCGAGCTCGCGAACTACGGTGCCCATGGGGACTTTCAAAATCAGGTCCTCACCGCTTTTGCCGTTGCGGCGGGCACCCTGGCCATGCGTTCCGCGCTCGGCACGGAAGTGATGCTTAAAGCGGTAATCGATCAGCGAGGAAAGCTGAGCGTCGGCCTGAATGACGACATTGCCGCCACGACCGCCGTCGCCGCCATCGGGGCCTCCCTTGGGAACAAATGCCTCGCGCCTAAACGACATGCATCCGGCTCCGCCGTCGCCGCCGCAAACGTTAATTCGGCTGATATCGGTGAACTGTGACAACAGAATCGCCTCCTACAAAAAAGAGGGAGACCCTTGAATCCTAAAACTCAAGTGCCTCCCACATATGTGCTCTATGAAGGGTGAATTACGCGTTCGCGAGCGGGCGTACGCTGACCCTGTGCTTGATACCCTTGTGGAACTCAACGGTACCGTCGACCAGCGCGAACAGCGTGTCGTCCTTGCCACGGCCAACGTTCTCACCCGGGTGGATGTGCGTGCCGTGCTGACGGACGAGAATCGTGCCCGTGGTTACCGTCTGGCCGGCATAGCGCTTCGTGCCAAGGCGCTGACCGCGGGAGTCACGGCCATTACGGGAGGAACCGAGTCCTTTTTTGTGTGCCATTGTGTATACCTACTCTTTCGTTACGAGTGTAATCTACTCGGCGACGGGAGCCTCGGCAACAGCCTCAGCCTCTGCCTTGACAGCCTTCTTGGCGCGGGAGGTAGTCTGAACCTTCACGATCTTCAGCTTGGTGAGCTGCTGACGGTGACCCTTCAGACGACGATAGCGCTTACGCTTGTGGAACTTGAAGACCAGCTGCTTCTCGCCCTTGAACTGCTCAACGATCTGAGCGGTAACCTTGGCCTTGGCCAGCTTGTCGGGATCGGTGACGATCTTCTTACCATCGTTGAGGAAGATAACCGGCAGGGTGATCTTATCGCCCTCATTGCCCTCGATCTTCTCGACGGTGATGACATCGTCGGTGGCGACCTTGTACTGCTTGCCGCCCGTGTTAACGATTGCGTACATGTTTACTTGCCCTTCATGCATCAGTTAGTGCAACAGCCGAATATAGTAGCAGGCGATAATACCCCCGTCAACGAGTATGTGGAGCAAATCCACAAGTTCGCACAGGTATGGGGCTGACGAGTCGGCCCTCGTCGTCCTCGCATGCTTGATTCTGACGCTCGACATCGTAGGAGCAGATGGTCACGAGGTCTTGCATACCGGTGGAAACGATAGGTGCATCGACGCCCGGGGTCAAGCCCTGCAACAAAACATCAGCGGCAGAAAGCAAAATTTCCGGACGCATGGACCCCTCGTTGTCGGCATGGGTGTCGAGCATGAGCACCAGATGGTCCGGGCGCTCCCCTGCCGTGAGCTCATAGCCCACCAGTGTGTGGTCAAGGTCTAGGCGCTTGCCCTTCTTACATCGTGCGTAGTCGATGCCATGGCCTGCACGCAACGTGTCGATCGCAGCGCGCACCTCATCGGCGCTCACGGGTGCTTCGGCGTCCAAGTGTAGGTCGATACGGTACGACAGACGCGTGAGTTGCGCCGTCAGCGCCGGCGTGCGCACGTCGATGTATGCCGCCTCGATGGGGGCCAGATCGGCCGGAGATGCCGCCGCCAAACGTTCAAACGCCTCATCGAGCGCAACGAACTCAGTCATAAACAAGTCATACCACTCGCAAGTCGACGACGTTCCCACCGGCAGCGCCGACGAAAAGCCCACACGCATATGCGGAGAGAAGCCCTGCGTCACGGCATATGGCAGCCCCGCGCGACGCACGATGCGCTCAATAGTATGAATCACTTCGAGATGGCCCAAGTACTTAAGGCGGTCGCGCTTGCCATAGCGAACGCGAAGCCTAAAGAGCGTGGGGTTGTCGGTCAGGCGCTCACTCATGCGCGATCACCCACCAATACGTTCTTGGCATGAAGCGTGGGGCAGATTCCGCAGCCGGTGCACGAGGTACGGGTACAGTCGGGCGTCGTGACGCCCTCCAACGAGCGGCGGTATTCGCGCTCGAGGAAGCCGCGCGAGCAGCCGGGGCTCACGTGCTCCCAGGGCAGGCGCCAGTCCAGTTCGTAGGGCAGGTGCACGAGCTCGTTGAGATCGATGCCGTTTTTGGCCGCAGCCGACTTCCAGTTGTCGAGCGAAAAATGCTCCACCCAGGCGTCAAAACGCGAACCGGCACGCCAGGCGTCGATGATGACCGGCGTCATGTCACGGCCGGCGCGAGACAGCGCGGCCTCAACGAGCGAGGTCTCGGCATCGTGGTAGTGCACGCGTACGGCGCGGTTGCGCACGCTCGTGATGAGCAGCTTTTGGCGACGCTTGACGTCATCGTAATCGAGCTGCGGGCACCATTGGAACGGCGTGGCGGCCTTGGGGATAAACACCGACACCGAGATGGACACCGAGATGGAGCCGCGACGCGCCTTGGGAACCACGGAGCGGCCGAGCTCGAGCACATGGTCGGCCAGGTTGGCGATGGCCACGATATCCTCGTCGCGCTCGCCGGGAAGGCCCATCATAAAGTAGAGCTTCATGCGGTTCCAACCAGCCTCGAAGGCCGCCTTGGCCGCACGGTCCAAGTCCTCCTCGGTCACGTTCTTGTTGATGATGTCGCGCATGCGCTGACTGCCGGCTTCGGGGGCAAACGTCAGGCCGCCCTTCTTTTCGCCGGCGACCGACTCGGCCATATCCACGCCAAACGAATCCAGGCGCTGCGAGGGAATGGACACGCGAATGCCCGTATCTTCCAGACGGCGGTTAAGGCGACCGAGCACATCGCGGATGCAGGAGTGATCGGTGGTCGAAAGCGAGGTAAGCGACACCTCGTCATAGCCGGTCTTTTCCAGGCCCTGGATCACCGAGGACACAATCTGGTCGGGCGAGCGCTCGCGCACCGGGCGATAGGTCATGCCGGCCTGGCAAAAACGGCAGCCGCGGGCACAACCGCGCAGAATCTCGATCGACAGGCGGTCGTGAACGAGCTGCGCGTAGGGCACGCACGACTGCGACAACGGATTGGTAGCGCCAAAGTCCTCAACGACGCGCTTGTAGACCACCGGTGGGACGTCCTTGCCTTCGCGCGGCACGGTGTAGCCATGCGGCGAGCAGGGCTCGTCATGGCGCACCTCGTAGAGCGACGGCACATAGGTGCCACCGACCGTCGCGAGCTGCTCGACAATCTGAGCGCGCGAGACGCCCTCGTCGCGCAAGCGGCGATGCAGCTGGCAAACCTCGAGCAGCGACTCCTCGCCCTCGCCAATGAGGATGGCATCGAAGAAGGCTGCATACGGCTCGGGGTTATAGACCGAGGGACCACCGGCAATGATGATGGGGTCGTCCTCGGTGCGGTCGGCCGCCAGCAGCGGAATGCCGGCTAGATCGAGGGCCTCGAGAAAGTTTGTCACGGCCATCTCATGCGGCACGTGCATGCCGACGATATCGAACGAGGCCACGGGTGCTGCGCCCTCGAGCGACAGCAGCGGGATACCAGCCTCGCGCATGGCATCGCCCATATCGGGCCACGGCACATAGCCGCGCTCGCAGGAAATGCCCTCGGCCTGATTGAGGATGTTGTACAGGATGGCAATACCCTGGTTGGGCAGGCCAACCTCGTACACATCCGGGTAAATCATGCAGCAACGATAGTCGGCATCGGCCTTGGAGAGCGTGCCCCACTCATGGTCGATATAGCGACTCGGCTTCTCGACCTTTGCGAGCAGGGGCTCAATCAAATGAAAACAGTCTTGGTACACAGCGCGCAAAAGAAACCCCTAAGCAGCGAGATCGGATGCGTCCTCAAAGGGACCCATGGGACGAGTAGCGCCGGCAACCGTGGTCACCAGGTCGCGAACGCGCGAGAACGTGGCGGCAGCCACCTCGTTGGCACGGCTGTAATCGATGTCGCGCTCATACAGCGAAACGAGCGCACGGCCCATACCATAGGTGCCCGCGGCGGCGGTCAGCGCCTTGACGACAAACCCGATATGCGGCGTCTGCTTTACCAGGGCGCGGGTGACGGCGCGGAGCACCAAGCCGCCGGCAAGCACGCCCGCGACCTCGTAGCCGCGCTCGGGCTTAATACCGCGTCCAAAGATGGCCGCGAGCTCAAAGAGCATGCCCACCTGCGCCAGCGCCATAACGGGATAATCGGCCCCCGGCAAAAACACCAGCGCACCCGTCGCCATATTGGTAAGCGCGCACGAGGTGATGATGCGGTTGGCGGCGGCGATACGCATAAAGGCAAAGTTCGCCGCAAAGGCTGTCTCCTTGTCCGTGCGGTCGAGAATCCAGCGAGCGAGCGTCTCGAGCAGATACGTCTTATCGGTAGCCGCCACCGCGCCGAGCATGGGCGTGGACTCCTGGATAAAAGGCACCTCGACAGCGGACTCGGCCAGCACGCACACGGGGGCGCCGGCAATCACGAGTTCCTGCACGGCGCTCTCAAGGCGGTCAGACCCGCACGAAAGCACCAGCACCACATCGGTATCGGTCTTGGGGACGATACGGTCCTCACCCAGGCGCTCAACGCGCACAATGCCCGACGTCGTCTGCGGCACGAAGGCATCGCGCACCGTCTCGACCAAAAAACGCGAGGCAGACGAATCGAGGTAGACGGACACGCGAACCGGCGTGTCGGAATCCTTCTTGGTGGTCGCGCCCATCTTAAAGACGCGGGTCAGCTTGTCCACGGGAATCTTCATAGCAAACCCCTCCAGCGGTTACGCGGCGCCCGAACGATGCCGCCATATGGATTGTACGATACCCACCGTCAGCAACTGAATCATCATCGAGGACGAACCAAAACTAATAAATGGCAGCGGAATACCGGTAATCGGCATCATGCCGATGCACATGCCGATGTTCTCGAAGGTCTGGAACGCCCACATGCCGACGATGCCCACGCACGATAGGCGCAAGAACAGCGACTCGCACTTAAAGGCAACGCGGATCGTCGAGAAAATCAGCAGCACGTAGAGGCACAGGAGCAAAAAGGAGCCGCAGAAGCCGAACGTCTCGGACAGGAAGGCGAAGACGAAGTCGGTGTGGAACTCGGGCAGAAAGCCACCGGCAGACTGCGTCGCATGGCCCAGCCCTTTACCGAAAAAGCCACCCGAGCCGACGGCAATGAGCGACTGCTGCAGGTTGTAGGCATCATCCGAATCGGCATTATCGGGGTCGATAAAGACGGTCAGTCGGTTCATCTGGTACTGCTTGATCAAAACGTCATGGCCCAAAAGAGAATCGAGCACCGAATCGAGCGCCAGGATGAGCGCCACCAGGCCCACAAGCAGCGCCAAGGTCGACAGCACCCATTCGCGACGCGCACCGCTCATGCAGATCACAACGGCACCCGACACCAACACGACCAGGCCCGAACCCAGGTCGCCCATGGCGACGACGGCCAAAAACGGAACGGAGAGCATGCCACAGAGCTTAATGTAGTCGCGGGCGGTATCGATGCGGCCGTTGTACTGCGAACCAAGCGTGGCGATAAAGAAGATCGTGATGAGCTTGGCAAGCTCGACCGGTTGGAAGGTAAGGCCGATACCGGGAATCTTGATCCAGCCCGTCATGCCCAGACCGCCCGTATAGGACAGACCCGGAATCTTAGGCGAGAAAATCACAATAAGATCGATGACGAGCAGCGCCGTCGAGAAGTTAGAGATGCCGCGCAGATCGGTACGCCAGACGAGCACCGCAAGCACCGTACCGATGCCGATGCCCAACAGGTGGCGCGAGAATGAGGCGTCGGCCTTAAACTGCGAGGCCGACCAAATGATGATGGCACCATAGGCTACGAGCGCCAAGGCTGCCAGCAGCACGCCGATGTGCACCTTCTGGCGAAACGTACCGCGCGAGGCCGAAAGCTGCTTGTTGACACGGTCCAGGCTGCTGCGAGAACCGGTTTTAGTTGAGCGGAACAGGTCCGCCGGCGAAAAATCCATCGCAACCTCCTATCGAACCGAGGAATCGCCCGTGGCAGAAGATGTGTCGGGCTCATCATAGATGGCACCGAGGACATCGCGCACGACATGCAGCGCGGTATCGGAGCCACCACCGCCCTGTTCCAAGACAGTGACAATCACGTACTTGGGCTCATCGGCCGGCGCGTAGGCGCAAAACCACGCGTAATCGTCCTCGCCGCTCTTCTCGCCCGTGCCGGACTTGCCGTAGACCGTGGGGGTCAAGGAGTTAAAGTGCGCGGCAGTCGAAGTCGACGCCGAGTAAATCACATCGTGCATGCCGTTACGGACCAGCGCCAGGTCGGCATCGCTATTGATATGGGCCTCCAGGCGCTTCTTTTTGCCCTTGCCGTTGTACTTGTAGGCATCGCCGTCGCCATCACGCGAGACAGCAGACAAGAACACATGCGGCACATACTGTTTGCCGCCGTTGGCAAGGCCCATGTAGGCACACGCCATCTGCAGCGGCGTCACCAAAATGTCGCCCTGGCCGATAGCGATGTTAGTCATATCGCCGGCATTCCACTTGCGGTCCTCGGCCGAGGCGTCGGTAAAGTAGGACTCTTTCCACTTGGCGTCAGGAATGCGACCGGTGCCCTCACTTGGCAGATCGATGCCGCAGGTCTTGCCCAGGCCCCAACGGCGAAAGACCTCTTGCAGACCCTCGGGATGCTGGTCGTTGTAGAAAAACGCCTTACCCATATCGTAAAACACGGGGTCGCACGAGTTGGCGATACCGGACTGCAGCGTCATAGTGCCGTGACCGGAATGCAGCCAGCAGTACTTACCCCATGACTTGCCCAGGCCCGTCCAATAGCCCGTGCAGTTCGTGGTCTGGCCTGAGGTATAGGTTCCAAACTCAAGACCGGCCAGAGCCGAGAGCGGCTTGATGGTCGAAGCCGACATATACTGGCCGCTAATGGCGCGGTTGAGCAGCGGATGCGAACCCTTGTCGTCGTTGAGCTCGGTCCACACGTCGTTGGAAACGCCGCCGATGAACACCGACGGATCAAACTTGGGCTCGCTCGCCATACCCAGAATCTCACCATTGTTGGGATCGAGGCACACCACGGCGCCGTTGCCGGCATCGCTATGACCCGTGGTCTTGGCAAGCTCAATGGCATTCGCCAGAGCCGTCTCGCAGGCCTGTTGAATCTTAAGATCCAGCGTAAGCTTAATGTCAGAACCGGCCTTGGCGGGAACGGCGCCGGCTTGACCGGTCACATTACCCGAGGCGTCAACTTTCACGGTCTGCTCACCACGAATGCCCTGCAGCAGATTTTCGTAGTAAATCTCTACGCCCGCCTGGCCCACAATATCGCCCGATTGATACGAGATCTGGCCAGCCGCGCTATCGCTGCCGTCCGACGACTTCTTGTTCTGCGCCTCGAGCTGCTCGGAGGTAATGGTGCCGGTATAGCCCAAGATATGGCAGGCGGTCTCGCCATACGGGTATTGGCGCTCGGTGCGCTCGGCGATCTTCACGCCGGGAAACTCACCGGCGTGCTCCTGAATGTAGGCGACAGTAGAGCGGCGCACGTCAGTCGCGATCGTATGCAGGCTCTGCGCGCCTTCGGAATTGTCCTGGATGTTGCGCAGCACCGCGATATACGGCATGCCGAGCACGTTGGCAAGATGACGCACCAGTACCTTGTCGTCGGCAAGGTCGCGATAGGCGACGACGGCGAGCGAGGGGCGGTTTTGCACCAGCGCGACGCCGTTGCGGTCCAAGATGCGGCCACGAACGGCAGGCGTGGTAACGGTACGGGTCTGATTGCTCTTGGCCTGCTTGTCGTAGTAGTCCGACGAGACCATCTGCATGCCCCACAGCTTAACGGCAAGCGCGGCAAACATCGCACCCACGCCCGCGGTGAGGATGGAAAAGCGGCCCTTGAAGGCCGTAGCGGCCGTATTGCCCTCGCCCTCGGTGGCGCGCGGGGCCGTTCCGTGCTGCGTGTCGTAGGTAAAGCGGGAGTCGCCGCGGCGCATGATGACCAGCGCGACCACAATGGCCACGACCAGCACGATACCGGCGACAACAACCGTCAACTGGGAAGACATCTACAGGCCTCCCCTATTTGAGCTTATGGGTCTTGGGCTTAAAGCGCATACCCGTCTGACGCCCACCGCGCGCGGAGAACCCATAGCCAGACTGCGGCGCGACGCCGGACATCAAAAACGGAACGGCGACCAGGCCGGTCAGAATCGAAGACGGCAGGGCATGTCCAAAGATCGCCACGACAAAACTCGATTCCAGTCCCATAAACAGCAAGATAATGCTGTAGATCACGTTAATGGCAAGCGCAAAGGCGCCCACCGTGATGCCGCGAGCGCTCGGGGTGCCGCCCGTCTGACCGGCGGCACTGTGTGTCAGGGCAAAGCTGCCCACTGTCAGCAACAGCGACATCACGCCCACCGGCACGGCTGCCGACAGGTCGTAGAACAGGCCACTGCAAAAACCGCAGATGACGGCCCGCGTGGGATCGCCCGAAAACACGCTCAGGCACACCAGGATAATCATAAAGTTGACGCGACCGCCCGCGATGGAGATCTGCGGCGCCAAGCCCGCCTGCAGCAGGACGCAGACAATGGCGGCAATCGCAAAAGTGCGGGAGCCAGTCCCCTGTTCGTGTAGATCCATGGACATGCCTCCCTATTCGCTCGAGCCCGAGTCAGTCGTGTCGGACGCATCGGAGCTTTCATCCGAGCTTTCGTCTTTGGACTTGGTGGCCGCATCGCGCGAGGTGCCCTGCGGCGTACTGTTGGCGCTGCTCACATCCTCGTCCGAAGCCGACTGCTCATCGGTCAGCGACGTAATGACCAGCACTTCCTCGTTGTTTTCGGCCGTTGTCTGGGCGCGCACGACGATGGTGTAGTACACATCGTTGGCAGACTTCTCCACCGACGAGACCGTACCGAGCGGCAGGCCCTTGGGGAATACGCCGCCGATGCCCGAGGTCACGATGATGTCGCCCACCTTCACGTCGGAATCGACACTCACGTGCTCCAGGCGCAGGGTACCGTCGGGCTGCCCCTGCAGCATACCCTGAGCGCGCGTATCCTGCACCATGGCGGACACGCCCGAGTTCTCATCACTAATCAGACGGACGGTGGAGGTCTTGGCCGAAACCTCGATAATCTGACCGATGACACCGGCAGAACTCGTCACGGGCATGTTGATGGTAAGACCGTCGGCAGAGCCCTTGTCGATGGTGACCGTCGAGGTCCAGGCATCACCCGAAGCGCCGACAATGCGAGCCGCGGTGGACTTAAGGTTGTAGGTCGACTGAAGACCGACCAGGCTCTCGAGTCGCTCGGCGGTCTTTTGAGCCTCGGAGAGCTCAGCAACCTTTGACGTCAGGACCTCGTTTTGCTTCTTAAGCTCGTCGAGGGTGTCTTGCGAAGCCGTAAGGTTTGAGAACACGTTTCCGATTGCGTTAAAGGGCGCAGCCACAGCCGAGCCCACAAAACGCACCGGCGAGGTAATCGTCGTCACGCCAGAGCGCACGGCATGAATCGGTCCCGCCTCGCCCTCGCGAATGTAAAACGTGAGCAGCAGCACCGAAATTACGCTGAAAACAATCAACGGGCGCATACCCGTTGATTGTCGCTTGGTATTCAGATTTGAAGAGAAACCCGAAGATCGTGCCAAATGGAATCCACCTTTTGGAAATTAAGCATTGGTCTGGACGAAGCCACCGTCAAACGCGTTGGCCTCGAGCACGCGGGCGCAGCCGTTGACGACGTTGTCGAGCGCCGTAGGGCTAACGTTGACCGAAACGCCGGTCTCGTCGCGCAAACGCACGTCGAGACCGCGCAGCAGCGCACCGCCACCAGTCAACAGGATGCCGTAGTACATAAGATCCGAGGCAAGATCGGGCGGCGTGGCGTCGAGGGCGTCCTTGACGGCCTTGGCCATCTCGTCGAGCGGCTTGTTGAGCGCGCGACGAATCTCCTCACTCTCGATGCGCACGGTCTTGGGCAGGCCCGTGATCACGTCGCGGCCGTTGACCTCGACGTCGAGCTCGTCCTTGAGCGGCACGGCAGAACCGACCTTGATCTTGATGTCCTCGGCCGTGCGCTCGCCGATAGCCAGGTTATAGGCATCGCGAACGTGGGTAAGGATAGCCTGGTCAAACTCGTCACCGGCAATGCGGATGGACTGCGACACGACGATACCGCCCATGGCGATAACGGCGACCTCGGTGGTACCGCCACCGATATCGATGACCATGGAGCCAGTGGGCTCCTCGACAGGCAAGTCGGCGCCGATGGCAGCGGCCATGGGCTCCTCAATCAGGTATGCCTGGCGGGCACCGGCCTGGATCGTAGCCTCAAAAACAGCGCGCTTCTCGACCGACGTGACACCGGAGGGGACGCAGACGACAACGCGCGGACGCGGCGTCCACGGATAGCGCTTCTCGGACGCCTTGTCGATAAAATAGCGAAGCATGGCCTCGGTAACGTCGAAGTCGGCGATAACGCCGTCCTTAAGGGGACGCACAGCCACAATGTTACCGGGCGTACGGCCGAGCATGCGCTTTGCCTCGATACCGACAGCAAGGATCCGCTCATCGTTCTTGTCGATGGCGACAACGGAGGGCTCGCGAATGACGATGCCCTTGCCGCGCACGGAGACAAGCGTGTTGGCGGTGCCGAGGTCGATGGCAAGATCGCCCGCATAGCTACCGAAAAACATATCCATCAAAGAAAACAACGCAACTCCTGATGTGTTGGATGATTGCTGGAAAACTACTAGCCCATCATACTAGCGCAAGCCCGGCACCTCACTTGCGGTGAAGCACCGGGCAGCGCCAAATCTCATAAGGTCACTACTGGTTGTCAGCAGCCGAGAGATCGATGTCGAGCGAGGAGACGGCCCAACCGATATGGTTGTCAGAGCGCACGAACTTGACGGTGTACTCCTGCTCGCCGCCCTTGGACAGCGACGCCTTGACCTTGGCGGTGGTCTCGGTCATAGACTGATCCATGCCCTCAATGGAGACGGTGGCGCCCTGCGGAATCGAGGAAATGATCATCGACTTGGCGTCCTCGGGCAGGCTGGAGGCCAGGCAGGACTCGACCTTGGCGGTATCGCCGTCACCGGCAGCCTGGAACAGGTCGGTGACAACAGACTCCTGCGAGGGAAAGCCCAGGCCGCGCGTGTAGGCAAAGCCAAGACCGCCTGCGGCAATGACGATCAGCAGAAGCAGCACCAAGAAAACCTTGAGGCCCGTGTGGCGATGGCGACGACGGACCTTGGCCTCCTTGCGGTCCTGCTGAACCATCTCGGACTCGGACAGGGTGAAGAAGCCGGTGTCCGAGGGGTCGGGCATAAATTGACCGGTAGCACCCGTGGGGTCGAGCGGGTCGACGGCGGGAGCATCCATCGCGGGAGCCGGCGCCGTGGCCATGGCCGTCTGGGCCGAAAGAGCAGCGAGGGAATCGTGCACGCGGGCAAGCTCGTCGGCCTGCTCGGGCGTGAGCTGGTAGATGCCATCGGCGGTGGCGGCGTTAAAGGCATCGAGCGCGTCAGAGGGGCGACCGGCGGCAGAGAGCGCCTCGCCCATACCGGCGTTAAGCGCACGCGTGTCATCGCGCGGACCGGCAAAGTCAATGGCCGTGCGGTAGGTCTCCACGGCGTCTGCCGGACGGCCGAGCTTAATGAAGCAGCGGCCAAGATCGCCAAGGGCGGCGGCGGGAGCCGGGTTGGCACCATCGATGGCGGCCTGACGGAAGGCAGTGCCGGCGTTGGCATAATCGCCCGACTGGAACAGGGCGTTGCCCAGACCCAGATAGGCCTTAAACGGCGTGGCATAGGATGCATCCTGCGTTGCGGCAGAGAACGCCTGGGCTGCAGTCACATAGTCACCCACGGCAGCAAGCGCCTTGCCGCGGTTGGTGAGCAGCGCGCCGCGCTTGCCATAGGTACCGTCGTTAAGGGCGGCGGCGTAAGCCTCGGCGGCCTCGGCATACATGCCCAAGTGCATCAAGGCGTTGCCGCGCAGATGGTCGGCCTCGCCCATAATCTCACCGGGGGTCTTTGCCGCACCGAGCATCTGGGCGGCAGCGGAATAATCACCCGCGCGATAAGCGGCGCGGCCCTGTTGGATCAGCTGGCTATTCAAGGAAGTCCCCTTTACTCGTGAACGATCTCGACATGGACGATCTCGTCACCGGCACGCAGCTGCGAGATGACGTCGAGGCCCTCGACCGTGGTGCCAAAGACGGTATAGCCGGAGTCGAGGTTGTGCTGGGCACCCAGGCAGAAGTAGAACTGCGAACCTGCGGAATCGGGATCCATGGAACGTGCCATGGCAAGCGCGCCGTCGACGTGGCTGTTACGCGGGTTGGTAGCGAACTCGCCCTTGATGCAGTAGCCGGGGCCACCGGTACCGGGCATGCCGTCGGGGCCCTCAAGGCCGGCGGCGACATCGGCGCCGGACATATCGCGGGTATTGGGGTCGCCGCCCTGGATCACAAAACCGGGCACATAGCGATGGAACTTAAGGCCGTCGTAAAAACCCATCGTGGAAAGCTCGCAGAAGTTCGCCACGTGGATGGGGGCGCCCTCGCCGTCAAACTTGACCTTGATGGTGCCCTTCGACGTCTCGATCACCGCGCACTCATCGCCGGCAAGCTGATACTCGGGCGTGTAGAGCTCTTTCTTAAAACCAAACATGTGGTTCCTTCCTCGTGCGTTTAAAGCATATTTGGTCAAATTGTAGCAATAAGCACGGGCTTCCATCAATTGCGCACGCAGGTTATGCCGCCGGAGGGCAACAAATTACGAACGTTGCTGCGGTCTCCATGCGCTCACGTTGGCGTCGTACTGGTTAAGCGCGCTGTTGCCGCCTTGTACGATGGGCGCCAGGATCTCGCTCTGACGGGCGCTCAGCGACTCGCCGTCGGGAATGGACAGCGAGATATCCCAGCTCTGGCAGATCACGTCGACACGCTCGTACATCCACTGGGCAAGCTGCTTTAGATGATCGATGTCCTCCGCATAGACGGTGTCGTCCTGAACCTTGAGGTTATTGAGCTCATCCTGGGTCTTTTTAATCTGATCGCGCAGGGCATAAGCGCTCTGCGACAACTCCTGGCGGGTGGAGAGCGGCGTACGCAGATAGCCGTTATTAAACGAATCGATGACCTCGCCGATCTGATCATCGTCGCTGTACGACACGATGGTCTGGTACAGGCCATCGAGCCTGGCGTAGAGCTGGTCGTCGGTTAAGACGGTCTCCTCCTGAACGACCTCGGACGCATCCTCTTGCTTGGACTCTTTCTCGGTGGCCTCGCCCTTTTGGCGCGACGGGAAGGTGGTCTTGGCGGCCCGGCCAAACTGGTCGTAGAAGCCGGGCATGACGCCCATAGGATCGGCAGTCACAAACCAATACGCACCACCGCACACGGCGGCGAGCACCGCGATGACGATAAGCGGTTTGGGGATATGGCGCTTGTGCTTGTGATAGGCATCCTCGTCGGGATGGACCTTGCGCTTGGCCTTTTGCTTTTTGGGCTGGACATCATCGCGCAGGGACACCGGTGTGGGGATATCGACCTTGGGGATGCCAAAGTCCTTATCGAAGGCAGGCAGCACGCAGGTCTCGTTGGGGTCGGCGGCATCCGAGAGCACCGCGGCGGCAGAGGCCGGCGCATGGGGCACCTCGGTATCGATCTGCTCCTGCGTCAAGCGCGGAAAGCCGGCCGTGCGGCCTGCTGCCAGATCGGATGCAGCCGCGTCTTTGGAAAGGATGCCCGGGGCGGGGCGCCCGCACTTGGGACAGGTGCGATCATGCGGGGACAGGCGTGCGCCACAACCATCGCAGAATACGAACTCGGTATGCTCGGGACCGTCGCCCGGACCAACGTATGCGTTGCAATAGGGGCAGAACGAGGCGCCGTCCTCTATGGTCTTAAGGCAATGCGGGCAGATCACGGCTTCCTCTTTTCGGAGCAATTCATACAGTCGAAGTTAGAGCATAGCATCGCCACGCCCCCACAGGGGCAAGGCACCAATTCAACATCGCCAGGGTAGTCTTTTTTGGGGGGATGATTTTTCTGGGACGGGGATTAGAAAATCATCCCCCGGGCGGCTGAAGCTAGGCTTTATTTGCGGGCTTTTTCTTCTTGCTGGGCATCGAGACCTTGATGCCTTGGGCCGATTTGGTCACACGCGAGCGAGTGACGCCCGTGCCCTTCTTTTTCTTGGGCTGGGCCTTTTCCACACCCTCGAGCGCGCGAACCTCGGCCTCGCGAGCGGTGCGCTCCTCACGGCGCTGCGCCATACCGGCGGCGACGCGCTTGGCAAAACGCTGGGCAGTTGAGCCCGTCGAGCTCACCTTGCCGCCACCACGACCCAGACGGACGCGAACGCCACGGCCAAAGCCGGTGGCAGCATGGCGACGACGCGGCTCAAGCGAATCCATCATCGTGGCGAGCTTAAAGAACACCGTGCAGGTAAAGACGACGATCGCCAGCAAGATAACGGCCTCGCCCATCGACAGGTTGGCGATGGACAGCAGCTGCGGGAATCCGATAACACCCGCCAGGATGCCGACGACGACAAACACAAAAAGCACCACACGCAAGGGCGTAAGCGGCTGCGAGATACGCCAGATCAGACTCACGCTCGCCGCACACGACGTAAGCAGGCACATGGTCGAAAGCGTGAGCTGGTTAAAGCCAAACACGCGCGCTACAAAGATATCGAGCGCCGCAGCCATAATAACCGCCAGTGAAGCCGGCAACGCACGCTTGAGCACGTTGGTCAAGAATGACCCCTTCACGCGGGCGTTGTTGGGCTCCAAACCCAGCACAAAGCCCGGCGCGCCGATGCAGAAGAAGTTGATGAGTGTCATCTGAATCGGCTCGAAGGGATACGGCGGAAACGCGATGCACAGCGCCGCCAAGCCCATCGAGAACAGCGTCTTGGTCAGAAACAGCGCCGCAGAGCGCTGCAAGTTGTTGATGGAGCGACGGCCCTCGGCCACCACGGCGGGCATCGAGGCAAAATCATTGTCGACCAGCACGATCTCGGCCACGTTGCGCGCGGCATCGGAGCCGGCGGCCATGGCCACGGAGCAGTCTGCCTCCTTGAGCGCCAGCACGTCGTTGACGCCGTCGCCCGTCATGGCAACGGTATGGTCGCGACGCTTGAGCGCCTGCACGAGTTCGCGCTTTTGCTGCGGCGTCACGCGACCAAAGACGTGATAGCGGTCCACCGCCGCATCAATCTTGGACGGCGTATCAAGCGTCGTGGCGTCGACGTAGGCATCGGCCCCCGGTATGCCCACTACGCGCGCGATCGATGACACCGTGCGCGGGTCGTCGCCGCTGATCACGTTGAGGGTCACGCCCTGCTCGTTAAAGTAGCCGATGGTCTCGGCGGCCGAGGTGCGAATCTCATCGCGAATGGTCACAAAGCCCACGGGCTCCGCCCCGCCCCCCCCATCCCCCCCCGCGCCAACGAG
>UQHQ01000010.1 GCA_900540945.1 uncultured Collinsella sp.
TAATGCCCGTTGCAGGGATCGCCCTGTCTAGTCGCCGCCCATGTGCATGAGCATGCCGGCGATGCGAGTCGCCATCTCGTCCGCCGCTGCACGGATGTTAGCGACCCAGGACGCAAGGCCGGCCTGATCGGATGCCTCCGCTTCAAGCACGTCGCAAATGACGGCGGCGACCACCCCGTGAGCCGCCCGCGGCCGGGCACGCGAAGGAGCCTCGAGACGAAAGGAACTCGAGGACGACCATGACCAAGAGCACTAGCAGGAGCCAGGTGAGGCTCATCGCATCGACCAACGCGATATTCGGCGCCGACGAGGCGTGCGCGATGCTGCGCATCAGCCGCGACGCCATGTACCGGCTCGCCCCCCCTGCACTTACCGTTAGAGTATGCTATAAGGTTACTGGTGGCCCATTGAGCTACCTCCAAGTGCCGGGGGAGTCCCCCGGCTATTTTTTATCCATTCCATTAGGAGTCCCCATTGGCCTAGGAGCTCAGCATCTTCGTCGACGAGAGCGGACCGCGGCGACAAGGCTCGCTACTACCTGCTCACACTCGTCTTTCACGACCAGGAAGACAGCATCGCCGAGGCGGTCACGGACTATGAGGCCAAGCTTGCCAGGGGCGATCTCCCCAACATTCCGTTTCACTCCGAGCCTCTCATGAACGGACACAAGGACTTACTGCATGATTCGTGTGTTATAGTTAGATGTCTCTAACTATTTGGGGGCGATAGCAATGCACGAACGCAAGGGCTTCTGGGACAAGAATGCCGGTCGGTACGACCGTTTCATGCGAAAGGACCGGGCGGCGTATGGGAAGATGTATGAGCTGATCAGGCCGGTGGTGAAAGCAAAAACCGTACTGGAGGTTGCCACCGGCACGGGGCTTATCGCAAAGAGCATCGTAAATGCGGCGGCGCACATCGAGGCTACGAACGCTTCTGCAAAGATGATCCTTGAAGCAAAGCGTGACAATCAATCCGCAAAGCTGCACTTTTCCGTACAAGATATGTTCCGCCTGCCCTATGCACAGAAGTCCTTTGATGTGGTGATCGCGTCCAACGCGCTTCACATAGTGCCGCATCCGGAAAAGGCCCTGCAAGAAATCAGGCGGGTGCTGAAGGACGACGGCGTGCTCATCGCGCCAACCTTCACCCACGCGGGAAGCTCGGTTTCCGGCAAGGCAAAAGCCTTTTTCATGAGTATGGCGGGATTCCCCCTCCACAGCAGGTGGACAAGCGAGGAATACCTACGTTTCCTGCGTCAAAACGGCTGGGCGGTGCAGAAAAGCGCGGTGCTAAAGGCCTCGTTCCCGTTGACCTATGCGGAATGCACGAAATCGGAGGGGCCAGATGTCGTTCTTTGAAAACACCCGCAAGCCCGTGGGCCTCAGCGGAAAACTTATGGTTGCCATGATGAATCTGGGCCACAGCCCTGTGGCGCGGTGGGGACTTCGATTTCTACGACTTGCACCAAATGCCAAGGTGCTGGATTGCGGCTGCGACGGCGGGGCGAACATAAAACGGCTGCTGAAAAAATGCCCGCATGGCGTCGTCAAGGGCATCGACTATTCGCCCGTCAGCGTGGAGAAAACTAGAAAGCTCAACCGAATTGCGATTCAGGAGGGGCGTTGCGCCGTTCTGCAAGGCAGCGTGGCGGATATGGCGTTTGAGGATAGCTACTTCGATGCTGTCACGGCCTTTGAGACCGTCTATTTCTGGCCTGATTTGCCCCGATGCTTCCGTGAGGTCTGGCGGACGCTGAAGCCAGGCGGAACAATTCTTATCTGCAACGAGAGCAATGGCGATACGGACAAGGACGAGAGGTGGACGCAGATCATCGGCGGCATGACCATCTACAAGGACATTGAATTAAAGGCGTGTCTGGAGCAGGCGGGTTTTCACGAGGTGCAGATACGCAAAAAGAAAAGGTGGCTCTGCGTCACGGCGCGGAAGTAAGGATATCAAGCACGGGCATTTTTGCATCCATCCTGCACATGGCGATAGGCATGACGGTCATAGCGGCTGTGCTGGCGGCACTTATGACAGTTTTTATTCACTGAGGAAGAAACCTATGAAATGTAAAATTGAGAAAAACACCGTGCAGGAGACGCTGATCCTCCCGCTGTATTCCCGAAAGCTGTGTACGGAGCTGTACCCGAACCTTTACAGGGATGAAACAGCGGTTCGTCTGCTCGACCAGATCGACTACGACTTTTCAGAGGCAGAGAAAAACTCCCGCAGCCTGATGCAGCGCTTTGGTGCGCTGGAGGTGGCCATGCGGCAGAGTGACCTTGCTTTCGAGGTGCGGGATTACCTGAAAGGCCATCCCAATGCGGCGGTGGTCAATCTGGGCTGCGGGTTGGACAACACCGGCAGAACCTGCGACAACGGTAGATGCAAGATCTACAATCTGGACTTCCCGGATGTGATTACCTTGCGGCAGCAGCTACTGCCCGCCGGGGATCGGGAACAAAATATCCCCTGCGACCTGAAAGACACCACATGGTTTGGCAAAATCGATGCCTCCGGCGGGGCGGTGTTCTTTGCCTCCGGGGTGTTCTATTACTTTCTGACCCAGCAGGTCCGGGAACTGGTGCGGGAAATGGCGGACGCTTTCCCATGCGGTGTGCTGGTCTTTGATGCTGCCAATCGGACGGCAGTAAAGATGATTGCAAAAACATGGCTTAAGACTGCAAAAATCAAGGATGTGGGGGCATATTTTGCGGTTTCGGATGCCGCCAAGGAAATCGGCACGTGGAGCAGCCGTCTGCAGGTCACAAGTCGCGGCTATATGCTGGGCTACAACGATTTGAGAGACCCTACTGTCAGCGGCTTTTTCCGGTTTCTCGCAAGGGTCGGTGACAACGGGATGAAAATGCAAATCGTGAAAATAACATTTTGAGAATCAAAAATGAAGCGCATTCACTTTGACGTTGAAGAAGACGTCTTTTACGGCGCATATTGGGCGTGCAAGGACACACATACAGCAGCGGGCACGGATTCGATTGAAACCGTGCCCGCTATCTGATACTAAATTATTTATCGAACGTCTGTTCTATTCCCACTCGATGGTCGCGGGCGGCTTAGACGTGATGTCGTAGCACACGCGGTTGGCGCCGGGAACCTCGG
Organism: uncultured Collinsella sp.; assembly: GCA_900540945.1. Taxonomy (GTDB): domain Bacteria; phylum Actinomycetota; class Coriobacteriia; order Coriobacteriales; family Coriobacteriaceae; genus Collinsella. The sequence continues at coordinate 3,127 of UQHQ01000010.1, forward strand.
CAACGATGCGGCCGGAGATGCGGGCCAGCACGTCGTAGGGCAGCTTGGCCCAGTCGGCAGTCATGGCATCGCTGGACTCGACGGCACGCAGGATGATCGGGCGCTGATAGGTGCGTTCGTCGCCCATAACGCCGACGGACTTAATGTCGGGCAGGACCGCGAAGTACTGCCAGCAGCTGTGCTCGGAGTTGCGCTCGCCGGTCTGCTCAAACAGACGCTGGTTGTAGGCGTCGAGCTCCTCGCGCACGATAGCGTCGGCGTTCTTGAGGATCTCGAGCTTCTCCTTGTCGACCGCACCGATGATGCGGATGGCCAGGCCCGGGCCCGGGAAGGGCTGGCGGAACACGATGTGACCCGGCAGGCCCAGCGCCAGACCAAGCGCACGGACCTCGTCCTTAAAGAAGTGGTCGAGCGGCTCAATGAGGTCGAAGTGCACGCCCTCGGGGAACGGGATCAGGTTGTGATGGCTCTTGATAGTGGCCGTCTTGCCGCCCGTCTTGCGAGCGCCGGACTCGATGATGTCGGGGTAGATGGTGCCCTGAGCCAGGTACTTGACCGGCTTGCCATCGGTCTCGAGCTGCTGAGCAACCGCGAAGAACTCTTTCCAGAACTGCGTACCGATGATGCGGCGCTTCTCCTCGGGCTCGGTCACGCCGGCCAAAAGCTCGGCATAACGGTCCTCGGCGTGGACGTGGATAAAGTCGACGTCAAACTGCTTGGTGAAGACCTCCTCCACCTGCTCGGGCTCGCCCTTGCGCAGCAGACCGTGGTTGATGAACACGCAGGTCATCTGCTTGCCCACGGCGCGAGCGCCCAGCGCAGCCACGACGGAGGAGTCGACGCCACCGGACAGGGCCAGAATCACGCGGTCGTCGCCGACCTTCTCGCGGAACTCGGCCGTCATGGTCTCGACCAGGTTGTCCATGCTCCAGTTAGGCTCCAGGCCGCAGATCTCAAACAGGAAGTTGCTCAGCAGCTGCTGACCGTACTCGGAGTGCTTGACCTCGGGGTGGAACTGCGTGGTGAAGATCTTGCGCTCGACGCACTCCATGGCGGCAACCGGGCACACATCGGTGCTGGCGGTAACGGTAAAGCCCTCGGGCACCTCGGACACGGCGTCGCGGTGGCTCATCCACACGGTCTGCTCCATGGGCGTGGAGTTAAAGAGCTTTGCGCCAGCCGTGCGCGTGATGGTGGCGCGGCCGTACTCGCCCACCTCGGAGTGGCCGACCTTGCCGCCGAGCGTCACAGCCGTGATCTGATGGCCGTAGCAAAAGCCCAGGACGGGAAGACCCAGATCAAAGATGGCAGGATCGATAGACGGAGCGTCCTCGGCATACACGGAAGCCGGGCCGCCAGAAAGGATGAGCGCAGAGGCGTTCATCTCGCGAATCTCGTCGGCCGAGATGTCACAGGGGACAATCTCGGAATACACGTTGAGGTCGCGGACGCGACGGGCAATGAGCTGACCGTACTGCGCACCAAAGTCGAGTACGAGGACCTTTGCGGAAGCCTTTTGATCCATGGTTTCCCCCTCTTGTTGGCGGGGAGCCGGTGCCCACCCGCATGAATGAACGAAAATAACTTCCATAGTGTACACGTTATATGGGGTTTCTCGTCCCTCGCAGCCATCAGCGCACGGCAAACGCACGACCTGGGCCCCTATTTGACGGCAATTGAAGTGTTACCAGACGTTGCAGATGATGTAATACGTTTGAACATTGGACGCCCTGTGCCACAATACTGCCGAACGACTCCGCCTCTGCGGCGGCAAATACGATAGGAATACCAGCATGAAGCGCATCCTTCTCATCGCCACGGGCGGCACCATCGCATCGACCGAGGACGGCAACGGCCTCTCCCCCGCCCTGACCGGTGAGGAGCTCGCTCAGAGCGTCCCCGAGATCTCGGGCCTCTGCGAGCTCGATGTCGTGCAGCCCATGAACATCGACAGCACCAATATGCGCCCGAGTGACTGGATGCGTATCCGCGACGTCATCGTCGAAGGTTATTCCGACCACGACGGCTTCGTGATTCTGCACGGCACCGACACCATGAGCTACACCGCGGCGGCGCTTTCCTATCTGATTCAGGACAGCCCCAAGCCCATCGTGCTCACCGGCTCGCAAAAGCCCATGGGCAACCCCTTTACCGATGCCAAGCTCAACCTGTACCAGAGTCTGCTTTATGCACTCGACGAGCATTCGCACGATGTTTCGATCGTGTTTGGCGGCGTAACCATTGCCGGTACGCGTGCCCGCAAACAGCGCACTATGAGCTTTAACGCGTTCATTAGCGTCAACTATCCGCCCATCGCCTATATCCGCAACGACCGCATCGTGCGCAACGGGCTTCACGGCACTCACCAGAATGAGAGCCCGGTGCGTTTCTACGACAGTATCGACCCGCGCGTATTTGTCCTTAAGCTGACGCCCGGCGTGAACCCGGGTATCCTGGACGCCCTAGCCGATAGCTACGATGCTGTAATTCTTGAGACCTTTGGCATTGGCGGTATTCCCGAGTTTGGCGAGTCCGGCGAGTCATTCCAGGAGACGATTTTCCGCTGGGTCGATTCGGGCCGTACTGTCGTTATGACCACGCAGGTCCCCGAGGAGGGCCTCGACCTGGGTGTTTATGAGGTCGGCCGAGCTTACGCCGATCATCCGGGTATTTTGCGCGGCGACGACATGACCACCGAGACGCTCGTGGCCAAAACCATGTGGGCGCTCGGCCAGTCACGTGATGCGGCAGAGATTCAGCGCCTGTTCTACAGCCAAGTCAACCACGACCGCATCCCGATGGCGTAATTCAGTTGTCGACGGGTATCCCCTATTCGATGCCCTCGAGAAGTTCTGACACCGTCATGCCGAGTGCGGGCGCGATCTTAAATAGAACCTTGAGCGTGAAATTTGCCGTCCCATCTTCGATTCGGTCGAGGTAGGGTCGGCTGATTCCTGTCGCCACACAAAAATCGACCTTGGAGATACCAAGGGCCTTGCGCGTCCGCTCAACTCGCTCGCCAAGAATCTGTTTCGCATGCTCATTCATGCAGACGAGTTTGAAATGGAGCAAAACAAAAACGTAAACTATAGTTTACGTTTTGCCGAATATACAGGAGTTTTCTATGTCGGCTTGCTCGATTTGCATGCGTCAGAAATCACGTTGCGCAGACGGCGCGCAGCCCAAGCTTGTCGTCGTTGAGGCCGAATGCCTTTCCCCGGACGAACGAACGGCCTTTGCGTTGCTATCGAGCCGTGTTGCGACCGCACTGCTCCCCGACCCGGCGAGAGACGAGCTCGTCTCTCAATGCCGAACGCACGGCTGCACCCTTGACCAGACCGTAGTAATCGCAACCAGCCAACACGGTCTGCCCCTTCTCCTGGAAGCTGGTATCGCACTTGCTCTTCGCGGCGCCGGATACGAAAACGAGACCGCCGCCGACATGGTCTTTAAACCACGATCGAGCGGCGGCCTCGCAGCAGCCATTGAATATATGTGCAGGCTCGTTGCCTAAAAGGACAAGCTAGAAACCAAGGCCAAAGCCCATTCCGGTAATCGCCGAGTACATAAAGTAAACGTTGACCACGTTGAGGAACACACCCGTGATGCAGCCGTTACGCAGGTAGCGCTCGCACGCAAGACGTGCCATCACAGCGGAGTCCTCATTGTTCTTTGCCTGGCGTCCCGCCGTAAAGTACGTCGCCACGCCGAGCAGCAGGTTGAGCACCGGCAGTGCCAGCAACTCGTAACTCTTGCCCCAGCGCGTCACCTCGCCGGCGGCGTTAAACTTCGTTGCCACCTCGGGGCCAATGTTGGGGATAACACACGCTGCAACCACCAGCGGAATCACCGCAAGTACGAGCAGCGCAATACCCATGTACCCAGCTTTTTTGCCATATTTAAACATATGCGTCGCCCTTACACGTTAAAGCGGAAGTGCACGACGTCGCCATCGGCCATGACATAGTCCTTGCCCTCGATGCGCAGCTTGCCGGCAGCCTTGGCGCCCTGCTCGCCACCGAGCTCGATGTAGTCGTCGTAACCAATGACCTCGGCCTTAATAAAGCCGCGCTCAAAGTCGGTGTGAATGACGCCGGCGGCCTGCGGGGCGGTCGCGCCCTGACGCACCGTCCAGGCCTTGACCTCCATCTCGCCGGCCGTAAAGAACGACTGCAGACCGAGCAGCTTGTAGGCTGCCTGCGCAAGCACGTCCAGGCCGGGCTGCTCCAGGCCCAGGCTCTCCAGGTAGTCGGCAGCGTCCTCGGGATCGAGCTCGGAAAGCTCAGCCTCGATCTTGGCGCAGATCGGCAGCGGCTTGACGCCGTCGATGGGCGCCAGGTCCTCGTTGAGCATGTCCTCGTCTACGTTGGCCACATACAGGATGGGCTTCATGGTGAGCAGGAACAGGCCCTTGGCGGCGGCACGCTCCTCCTCGGTCATCTCCATGGACGCGGCGCGCTTGCCCTCGTTGAGCCAGGCAAGCAGGCGCTTGGCCACCTCGAACTTGGGCATGAGCTCCTTGTCGCGCTTGGCCTCCTTCTCGAGCTTGGGCAGTTGCTTCTCGAGCGTGCCCATGTCGGCCAGGATAAGCTCGGTCATGATGGTGTCGGCATCGCCGGCGGGATCGACGAACTCGCCCGTGCGGCCCACCTCACGCATGACGTTGGGGTCCTTAAAGTAGCGCACGACCTCGCAGATAGCGTCGGTCTCGCGGATGTTTGCCAAGAACTGGTTGCCCAGGCCCTCGCCCTCGTTAGCGCCCTTCACCAGACCTGCGATGTCGACAAACTCGACCGTCGCCGGCACAATGCGGCCGGGGTTGACGATGTCGGCGAGCTTTTGCAGGCGGCTATCGGGCACATCGACGATGCCCACGTTGGGGTCGATCGTGGCGAACGGGTAGTTGGCGGCAAGGCCGGTCTTTTTGGTAAGCGCGGTGAACAGCGTCGACTTGCCCACGTTGGGCAGGCCCACGATACCGATGGAAAGGGACACGACAGCTCCTTTTGGTACAGGTACTTCAAACTGTATAAGTATAGCGCCGCCGCAGCATCCGGGCGAATCCGGACACCGCGGCGGCGCAAATGAAGCAGAGATGCGTGAGGTTCGAGACAGTAGTCCTTACTTAAGCTCGGGCCAGAAATCCTTGTTGGCCTCGATGAGCTCGTCCAGGATCTGCTTGGCAACGCTCGCCGAAGGAATGGTCTTGGAGAGCGTGAGTGCCTGCCAGAGCTTCTGGTAGCTGCCCTCGACCCAAGCCTGGACAACGAGCTTCTCGACGGAAACCTGCTGCTCCATGAGGCCCTTCTGGAACTGCGGAATCGGGCCCTGGCAGATCTTCTCAAACCCGTTGGAACCGACGATGCAAGGCACCTCGACCATGGCCGTCGGGTCGAAGTTGGGCACAGCGCCATCGTTGGGGACAATCAGCAGGAAGCGCTCGAGCGTGTTCTCGGCCAGTGCGCAGGCAAGGTCGACGATGTAGTTGGCATGTACATCTGGCTCAAAGCCGCCGTCTTTGGCCGTACCCTTGGCGATGATGTCGCGGCAAGCGCCAAAGACCTTCTTCTCGCGGCCGTCCATAACCTCATTGGCGCGAGTGTAGTTGGGGTCAGACGTCTCGACGACATAGTCCGGGTACAGGTAATACTTGAGGTAGGTATTGGGAATCGTCTCGGGATCGACAGCATAGACATCCTTGGCCTTGCCGAAGGTGTGAATCCAGCTCTCCTCGACATGCTGCTCCTTACCGGCCTCGTGCTCGATGCCGTCCAGGTAGCCGTTCTTAGCCATGTGCTCCTTAATCTGCGGCATGAGGTCGTTGCCGTCCTTGTCGTAGATCTTGCTCCACCAACCAAAGTGGTTGAGGCCGTAGTAGCTATACTGCAGCTCGCGACGATCCTTGATGCCGCACATACGGCTCATCTTATCCATGAGGTCGATCGGCATGTCGCAGATGTTGATGATGCGGCTGTTGGGGCGCAGCACGCGGCAAGCCTCGGCGACGATGGCCGCGGGGTTGGAGTAGTTGAGCATCCAGGCGTTGGGGCTGTACTTCTCCATGTAGTCGAGGATCTCGATGACGCCGCCGATGGAGCGCATGCCGTAGGCGATACCGCCGGCACCGCAGGTCTCTTGGCCAACGCAGCCGTACTTGAGAGGAATCTTCTCGTCGAGCTCACGCATGGCGTACAGGCCGACGCGGATGTGAGCAAGGACGAAGTCGGTCCCGGTGAATGCGGTCTCGGGGTCGGTGGTGTAGTTGAACTCAACCTCGGGGGCGTTCTCGTGGAAGTAGATCTCGCAGGCCTTGGCCACGGTCTCCTGGCGCTCGGCGTTGTTGTCGTAGAAGGTCACCTTGTTGACCGGGAAGCGGTCGCGCTCCTCGAGCAGCATCAGAGCGATGCCCGGGGTGAAGGTAGAGCCACCGCCGGCAATGGTCACGGCATAGTTTTTCTTGGACATGATGTCCTCCTCATTCTGGCCGCTTGCTCAATCCATCCCCGTACGCGGCCTGCACGGTTTGGAATTGTTACCTAGAAGTGGAGTTTTTTATCTCTAGAATCGGCCTTGCGGTGCATACCGGCTCTGCAAGGCCGATTGTTTCGATGGACGATGGTTTACAGAAGACTCTCGAACTTCAGAAGACTCTCGAACTTCTCGCGAACCTGCGGGACGGTAAGGCCGATGATGACCTGGATTGACTGACCTTGGACCACCAAGCCATGCGTACCGATCGCCTTGAAGGAAGCCTCGGGTGCAACGACGCTCTTGTCCTTGACGTTGACACGCAGACGGGTAGCGCAGTTAGTTACATCGATGATGTTATCCGTGCCACCGAGCAGATCGAGGATGTTCTCGGCAAGCACCAAGCGCTCATCATCTTTACTCTGGGCGACCGATTTGCCAGCAGCAGCACCGCCCTGCTTTTGCTTGTAGTCGGCCTTGGACTTGAGCTCGACCTCAACATCGTCATCCTCGCGACCGGGGGTCTTAAAGTCGAACTTGACGATCAGGAAACGGAAGACCACGACCCAAAGGGCGGTAAAGCACAGACCGACAAGGATGGAGATGGCGTACTGCAGACCGTGTGCGGCCCAAAGGGGCAGCCAGTCCCACGAGAGCATCGAGATGATGCCGCCGTCGAAGATGCCCACGACGCCAAGGAGGTTTTGAGCCATGCAGCCAAGCGCTCCGAGCACGCAGTGGACGACGAACAGGCCGGGCGCGATGAACAGGAAGGTGAAGTCAAGCGGCTCGGTGATACCGCAAAGCATAGCGGTAAGGGTGACCGGGATCAGCAGAGCCTTGACGCGCTGCTTGCGCTCGGGTTTAGCGGTCATATAAAACGCAATGGCGACGCCAAGCGAGCCGAAGACTTTAGTCCAACCAGGGCAGGTATAGGCAGCCCAGGGTGCGGCATCCTTAAGAGCAATGCTCGGATCGGCAGCCAGTTGGGGCAGGATGTTGGCCCAAGCAGCAAAGATGCCGCCGTTGACCGCCGCGTTGTCGTAATAGAACGGCGTATAGATAAAGTGGTGCAGGCCTGTAGGGATCAGCACGCGCTCGAAGAAAGCAAAGACACCCACGCCAAACGTACCGGCGGAAAGGATGAATCCCTGGAAGGCGGAGATAGCAGCCTGAACATGCGGCCACACCAGGCAGGCGATAAGAGCGACCGGAACCATAACGAAGAAACCGATCATATAGATGAACACGGAGCCCGAGAACACGCCCAGCCACTCAGGAAGTTCGGTGTCGAAGTACTTGTTGTGAAGCATCGTGGCGATACCTGAAATGATAAGCGCGCCCATGATGCCCATATCAAGCGTTTTGATGCTTGCGATAGTGGCAAGACCAGTACCGCTGCCCGCCTCGACAGAGTAGTCGACCCCAAAGACAGGGCCCCACTGCCCCAAGATTGTGCTTACAAAGTAGTTGAAGGTAAGGTAGATGGCCAAAGCCTCCATGCAGCAGCGAGCGTTCTGCTTGTTCGCGAGCGAGATTGGCAACGCTACGCAAAACAGCAACGGCATCTGGTTAAAGAGCGTCCAACCACCCTGGAGCAGCACATTCCAGCAATCAAACCAAAGATGGCCCGCAGTGGCCATCTCGCCAAAGATCGCCTCGGTGGTAAACAACGTACCCAGGCCAACGACAATTCCGGAAAATGCGAAAAGAATTGCAGGCGTGTACATTGCACCGCCGAAACGTTGTATCTTTTGCATCATGACGGGGAATCCCCCTCTCTTCATTCGGAGCGGCTGCGGTTTTGGCTTCACTCGAGACCGCAGACGCGCCGTTTGCGTGTACCTCGTGCAATAGGACGGGTGGGCCCGTGTCCCTGACTTCTTGCACTTACGTTTTATCACATGACTTATCTAGACAAGTTAGCGTAAAGACTACGGTCGGTAAACGGTCGGTTATTGGCCGTAAACGGTATATGTCCAGTATTTCGCCTGCTAAATCTGACATAGCTGATGGCTGCATTTTAAATTTCTTTTCTACTTGTCTAGATGTGCTTGTCTATATCTATAGACATGCCTATACTTCATTACAACATTCACCGCCACGTTAAGGAGTCACCATGAAAAGCGCGGTCTTCTATGGAAAGCACGACCTCAGAGTCGAGGAATCGGCAAAGCCGGCCGTGGGCAGGCGCGACGTCCTGATCAACGTCAAAGCTTGCGGCGTCTGCGGTACCGACGTGCATATCTATGAAGGCGACAAGGGTGCAGCCGACGTTACCCCGCCCACGATCCTTGGTCATGAGTTTGCGGGCGTTGTCGAGGCCGTGGGCAGCGACGTCGCTGGCTTTAAACCAGGCGATCGCGTGTGCATCGACCCAAACCATCCCTGCGGCTGCTGCGAACCCTGCCGCGACGGAATCAACCACTACTGCGAGCATATGACCGGTTACGGCACCACCGTTAACGGCGGCTTTGCCGAGTACTGCTCCGTCGATATGCAGCAAGTCTACAAGTTGGGCGATCACACCAGCTTTGAGCAGGGTGCTATGACCGAACCCGTCGCCTGCTGCCTGCACGGCATCGATATGTGCAACATCAAGCCCGGCAGCACAGTTGTCGTTATCGGCGGTGGCATGATCGGTCTGCTCATGATGCAGCTCGCCAAAAACGCCGGCGCCACCAAGGTTGTCTTGCTTGAGCCTGTCGAAGGCAAGCGCGAGGTTGCGCTCAAACTCGGCGCCGACCTGGCAATTGATTCCATCCACGAGGACGTCCCGGCCCGCCTGAAGCAGGAGGGCGTCGGCAACGTCGATGTCGTTATCGAGTGTGTTGGCAAGCCCGTCACCATCGAGCAGGCCATCCAGATCGCCGGCCACAAGGCTACGGTCATGATGTTCGGCCTCACCAAGCCCGATGAGACAATCACCGTCAAGCCCTTCGAGGTCTTCCAGAAGGAGCTCGTGCTCACCTCGTCCTACATCAACCCTTACACACAGCGTCGCGCGCTCGAGCTCATCGACTCTGGCAGGCTCGACGTATCCTCGATGGTCGCCAAGGTGGCTTCCCTCGACGAACTCGGCGCCATCCTGTCAGACCCGGCCCTGCGTGCCATGGGCAAATATATAATCGACCCCAGCAAGTAAATCACTTGACACCTGCGCGGGCGGCCCTCATCCACCGCTCGCGCACCCAGCTCTAGGAGACCGTCATGGCGCGAGCCATCTTCCAAACTATTTATGACAACGTGAAGCAGTCGATTGACGACGGCACATACGCCTATCAGAGTTATCTGCCTTCGGAGACTGAGCTCACGCAGCTGTTTGACTGTTCGCGCATGACGGTCCGTCGCGCCATCTCGATGCTTGCGGCAGATGGTTACGTGCTCCCCCAGCAAGGCAAAGGCATGCGCGTCATTCGCAACATCAGTGACGAGACGAATCGTGGTGGCGGCGGACTCGAGACCTTTAAGGAAATCGCAGCCAGCCGAGGCTTTGAGCTCAAAACGGTTACCACTGTCTTTGAGCTCCTCGTCTGTAACAAGGCACTCTCCAGGATTACCGGGTTTCCCGAAGGCTGCGAGCTCACGCGCGCCAAACGCATCCGTTATGCAGACGGACGAGCCGTGTGCTCCGACGACTCCTATTACCTAAGCTCACAGGTACCGGGACTGACACCCGAGATTGTCAACGATTCGATCTATCGTTACCTCGAAGAAGGCCTTGGCATTAAGATTGCCACGGGCAAACGCGATGTAACGATTGAGCATCCCACGCCCGAAGATGCGCGCGTGCTCGATCTCGACGACTTTAACGCACTCGCCGTTATACGCGGACAGACCTACAACGCCGACGGCATCCTTATGGAATACACCGAGACAAAGCAGGTTCCCAGCTTCTTTTTACTCCACGAAACGGTCAACCGCCGCAATAACGGCAGCGAGACCCATCAGAGCAGCATGGGCTAACCATCTATTAGTTGCGGTGGAATAGTTCCTAGAATGGCCAGCTTAAGGGCAAAACAGGAACTATTCCACCGCAACTTTTTTGGCCGGCGGGGCAATACCTGTCCCACCGGCCATCATGTACGCTCTTTTAGCTACTCCGCGAGCTTTTCTACCTGATCGAGCATCTTGTCAAGCTTGGCCTTTGCCTCGGCCTTGACCTTCTCAGCTTCTTCGTGAGCCTTGGCCTTCTGGGCGGCCTTTTCCTCGGCTTCGGGATCGACGACGACCAGATTGGACGCGTCATGCTCAACCAACTTGAGCGCATGTTCGGGACACACCTTGACGCAGGCGCCGCAACCCAAACAATACGTGGACTCCAACGCAAAGCGGCCGCTTCCCACCAGATCACAGGCAAACGTGGGGCACACGTTGACGCACTCGCCGCACGACGTGCACTTGTCAAAATCACATTCCGGCGTGCTCACTTGCATGTTCTGGGCAAGCTCGGGGTGGTTTTGCAACGTCGAGAGCACCAGTTGGCGCCCGTGCGTGAGCGTACGGCGACGCTTGGTCGTCGTGGTGCCGCACATGGTGTTGAGCGTGCGCTCCAGCTGGGTAATCTGATGGCGATGGGCCTTGAGCTTTTGCGTCACCGAGGCCAGCGCCGCCGTCGCCGGATTGAGCTTGGTCACCGTCAGGCCCGTGGTGCGGGCGATCTTTTCCATGTACTCCTTGCGCTCGTACTCACGGCGCTTATGGCACTTGAGGCTCTTGGGGTCGACCTCCAAGCCCATACCCGTGCCGGACCACTCCTCGGCCTTCGCAATCGCCTCGCCCAGAATGTCCTCACCGCCGGTGTTGCGACATTTATCGCACACGCCCAACGGCAGGTACACGCTCACGTTGGGATAGTCGGCCAGTACCGAGAACCAGGTCTCGGCCGTAATATCGCCCACGCAGGCAACGACGACCTCGTTTTCGCGCGGCATGCGCTTGAGGGCGCGCGTGCAGGTGACGTAGGCGGTCTCGTGGCTCGTAGCCGCCGAGACAATGTCGTCGTAAAGGTTTTTGGGCGCCAGGCGCGGCGAGATGATCGCCTCGGTCGGACAGGCAGCGGCGCACAGGCCGCACTTGCGACAGGAGTCGAGGATCTCGATGGCGTCTTCCTCGACCTCGATAGCGTTGACAGGGCACACGTCCATGCACGCGGTGCAGCCGCTCTTTTCGTTTTTGCAGGTCAGACACGGAATGGTGTTGCCGCGCGGACGCTCCTTGTAGTCGGCAGGATTCCACTGCGGCGCCGACGGATCGAGTGCATCGGTCACGCCGCCTAGCGGGTTTTTAAGAAAGTCGAAACCCTTGCTGATCTCGATAATGTCATCAAACAGATCGTGTTCCTGCGCCATGCGCGGCCCCTCCCTGAGCAGTGCAAACAAGCAAGAGATAATGATACGCTATCGGCCCACGCCTCGGGCAAATTACACGCGGCGCACCTTTGAGGCAAATAGTCTATGGCCTATCGCTACCTCGATTGCACAAGGTCGATCAAGCGCCAAACTATGCCTCGCACATGAGCTGCACGAGCTTTTGTTTGGTCACCTTGGCCTGCTCGTTGGCCATATTACGCTCGTTTCTAAAGACCGCATTTGCAACACCCTGCAGATCGGCATCGGAAATCTCACCAAGGCCCAGCTCCTCGAGCGTGGTCGGCAGACCGACGCGCTGGCAAAACTCGAGCACTTGATCAAGCTCGGGCGCACGCTCCAGGCGCAGCTGTACCACCAGGCCAAATGCCACGGCCTCGCCATGCATGGCCTTGCACTCGGGCAGGATCGTCAGACCGTTGGCGATGGCATGCGCCAACGCCAAGCCACCGCTCTCAAAGCCGACGCCCGAGAGCAGAATATTGCACTCGATCAGGCGCTCAACCGCCGGCGATGTACGGCCCTTTTTGAGATCGCGCTTGGCAGCGACGCCGCACTCCATGAGCGTGTCGTAGCAGGCGCGAGCCGCGACCAGAGCCAAGTGCCCCGGCGCGCCACCGTGCTCGTTGGTGCCGTGCGCCGCGGCGCACGAACGCGCCTCGAAGTACGTTGCCAGTGCGTCGCCCATGCCGGCGACCGTCATACGCAGCGGGGCCGCCGCGATCACGTTGGTATCGACCACGACCAGATCTGGATTCTTCTCGAGCATCAGGTAGCGGTCGAACGACCCATCCTCGTGATACAGCACCGAAATCGCGCTGCACGGACCGTCCATCGAAGCTGCCGTGGGGCATACGCACAACGGCAGCTCGGCATAAAACGCTACTGCTTTGGCGATATCGAGCATCTTGCCGCCGCCAATACCCACCACCATGTCGCAATACTCGGCCTGGGCTTCCTTAGCCATTTCGACAACGGCGTCTTCCGTACACGGACCGTCATAAATCTTAAAGAACGGCTCACTCAGATCGTCGTCCAGAAATCCATCGACGATCTGCTTGCACAGCCGATCCTCGGTACCCTGGTCAAACAAGACATAGGCAGCGCAGCCCAACCATGACAAATACCTGCCCTGGCGCGAGAGCTCACCCGGCCCCTGAACATACCGGCCGGGACCGCCGTAAACCATAGGAAGCACCATACGAGAATCCGCCCTTCATCAAACAACGATTGGTGCAAACTAACCTGCCCCTGCACCATCTTGTGCATTGGGGACAGGTTGCTTTGCACCATAGCAAAAAGGGGCAAAGCCACCTGCTGGCCTTGCCCCTTCCTTAGCTTGATTTACTCATCCATGAGATAGTAGTGGCCCAGCGCGTCGGCACCCAGGATGGCGTTTGCGACCATCTCGGGCGTCACCTCAAACGGCATGTTGCACATGGTGTCATCGGGCGCGCAGGCGGCCTCGGCAACAATCATGGCCTGCTCGCGCGTAAGCTCGGCAACGCCAAGTTCCTTCATCGTGACCGGCAGGCCCAGCTCAATGCAGAAGCCCAAGACTTCCTCGAGTTTCTCAGTCGGAGCATCCTCGAGTACCAGCTGGACGATGGTGCCAAAGGCGACCTTCTCGCCGTGATACATGCCGTGGCACTCGGGCAGCATCGTCAGGCCATTGTGGATGGCATGAGCAGCAGCAAGGCCCGAGCTCTCAAAGCCAATGCCGGAGAGCAGCGTGTTGGCCTCAATGATGTGCTCGACGGCAGGCGTGAGCGCACCCTTCTCCAGCGCGACCTTGGCCTTGACGCCATCGGCCATAAGCGTCTCGTAGCAGAGCTTGGCGAGTGCCAGGCCGGCCATGCCGCCCTTGCCGCCGGCGCAAGTGCCGCCGTCGGCATCATGCGTCGCCTGGGCCTCAAAGTAGGTTGCGAGCGCATCGCCCATGCCGGAAACCGTCAGGCGCACCGGGCTCGCCGCGATAACCGTCGTATCCATCAGGACAATATTGGGGTTTGCCTTAAGGAAGAGATATTTATCGAACTGGCCGTCGTCGGTGTAGAGCACCGAAAGTGCCGAGCACGGAGCATCGGTCGAAGCAATGGTGGGGCAAATGATGACCGGGGACTCCAGGTAGTAGGCAACGGCCTTCGCGGTGTCGAGGATCTTGCCGCCACCGACGCCGACGATGATGTCGCAACCGTTGTCGCGAGCGAGCGCAACCAGACGATCGACCTCGCCCTTGGAGCACTCGCCGTTAAAGTCCTCAAACAGCAGCTCGGCCTTGGTCTCGGCAAAACCGCCCTCGATCTTGGCACCGACGCGCTTCTTGCCCGAAGGCGTCACGATGACGAGGGCATTAGCACCGAGCGGCTCGACATAGGAGCCGAGCTTTGCGAGCTCGTCCGGACCCTGGATGTACTTGCTGGGGCTATTGAAAATTGCAGCCATAACTATCCCATTCTCTAATAATAAAAAAGAAAGGGGCTCCGTACGGATACGTGCGGAGCCCCTCGTTACGATAACAAGAGTCGATTAGAAATCGATGTCGGTGTCGTAGTAGCAGGCCTTGAGGATCTTCTCGAAGTCGGCAGCCTTGGTCTCACGCGGGTTCTCCGGCGTGCAGGCGTCGGTCTCGGCGTTCGCGGCGATCTCGGGCAGCTTGGCGAGGAACTCCTCCTCGGAAACCATCTGCGGGTTCTCGGCGTCGACCTTCACGCCACCATTCGCGTAATCCTTGATGGACTGCGGAATGTTGAGCTGGTCGTTGAGGTCGCGAATCTTCTGGACGAGCGCGGCGATGAGCTCCTCGTTGGTCTCGCCGGGAAGGTGCAGGATCTCCTTGGCCACGTAAGCATAACGCTCGGCAGCACGGGGATCCTTGGAGTTCCACTGGATGACCTTGCCCAGGTACATGGCGTTAGCAGCACCGTGGATGATGTGGCCGTTCTCGAAGGCAGCACCGGTCTTGTGAGCCATGGAGTGAACGATGCCGAGCAGGCCCGAGGAGAAGGCGATACCGGCGATGCACTGAGCCTCGTGCATGTGCTGACGGGCCTCATGGTCGCCAGCATAGGACTTGGGCAGCCACTCGACGATCTCGCGGATGCCGTGCAGAGCGTTGGCGTCGGTGAACATGGAAGCGCAGGTGGAAACGTAGGCCTCCATGCAGTGGGTCAGAGCGTCCATGCCGGTGTGAGCGCACAGCTTGGCGGGCATGGTGTAGGTGAGCTCGGGGTCGACGATGGCGACATCAGGGGTGATGTTGAAGTCGGCCAGCGGGTACTTGATGCCCTTGGCATAGTCGGTAATGACGGAGAAGGCAGTGACCTCGGTAGCGGTACCGGAGGTGGAGGAGATGGCGCAGAAGTGAGCCTTCTGACGCAGCTCGGGGAAGCTGAACGGCTGGATGATGTTATCGAAGGACTCCTCGGGATACTCGTAGAAGACCCACATGGCCTTAGCGGCATCGATGGGCGAGCCGCCGCCGATGGCGACAATCCAGTCGGGCTCGAACTCGCGCATGGCCTCGGCGCCCTTCATGACCGTCTCGATGGACGGATCGGACTCGACGCCCTCGAACAGCTTGACCTCCATGCCGGCCTCTTTGAGGTCGGCCTCAACGTCCTGCAGGAACCCGCCGCGGCGCATAGAGCTGCCGCCAGAAACGATGATGGCCTTCTTGCCCTTGAGGTTCTTCACCTCGTGGCGAGCGCCCTCACCAAAGTACAGATCACGAGGATTGGTAAAACGTCCCATACTGTGCCTCCTAAACAAGCCCCTCTTAGACTTGCGTATATAACGGAGCACCCAATTGGCTCCGTTAGGACCGTTTTGCGCGTTGCCGGCGATGACAATGCGCGATGTCTAAACGTCTCAACGCTCAGACAAACATTATTCTACCGTTCTAGTTGGTCAGTTATTCACCTAAAGCCGACAATGATGAAACGTTTTTTCTATCCCTGAAGACCCTTGTGGGGCATTCATACTCACAAGCTGGGCAAACGTTTTATCAAGGTTGACCACATATCCCGGG
The DNA here is from genome assembly GCA_900540945.1 of uncultured Collinsella sp. Taxonomy (GTDB): domain Bacteria; phylum Actinomycetota; class Coriobacteriia; order Coriobacteriales; family Coriobacteriaceae; genus Collinsella. The sequence goes on from UQHQ01000010.1 coordinate 18,994, forward strand.
CAGGACGGTGCCCCTCCAAAATGCGCCCCGTTCGCCGCCAAAAAGCGACCGTTTGCGGCACCGTGATACCACTCAGTCGTCCAAGGTGCCGACATTTGTGCGACATCCGTCTTCGTGGTGCAAAGGTGCATGTCCAAGTGCGGCACCCCCGGTGTGCCACATGCGGGTAAACTAGAACCTTATATAGAGACATTTGAACCCTAACCGCAGCAAAGGAGGCCCCATGGCATTCGATCCCATTCAAGAGGATTGCCATCGCCTCGTTCTTGAGGCCTTGCGCCGCGACAATATTCCGCTCACCGACGGTGCCGCCGTAGAGCGTCTGATGGAACAATTCACCCGCAACCCCGCGCCGCTCATCGTGCACGACCGCGACCGCGCCGGGCACCTCATTGCCAAGGTGGTCGAGGCTGTCGACTACCGCATTCCCTTTATCCCTGACGATACCCAGGCAGAGCAAGAAGAGGCCGCTGCCGAGAACATGCTTCGCGAGGCAGCCGCACTCGACCCCACCAACTGGGATGCCCAGCGCATGCTGACCGCCCTCACCGCCAACTCCAACGAGGAGTACGTACAGTACTTGGTATCCAAGCGCGATGAAGTCGAGCACGACCTGGCACTCAAGATCGCCTCGGCGCAGGACCCCTACGAGCGTGAGGCCGCAGGCGACCTTATGCGCCGCCCCTACCTGCGCTGGCTTGCCGCCCTTGCGTCGCGCGCCCTCATTAGCGGCCGCTATCGCATGTCGCTCAAAGCCGCAAACTGCAGCCTCGACTTTGCCCCCAACGATCCGGCCGGCGTCCGCCACACCGCAATGCTCGCCATGGCTAAGCTCGAATACCCCGCCGAGGAGCTCAAGCGCTTTCGCTCTGCCCACTCCGTGCCCTATCTTGCCAACACGCCGCTGCGTCGCCGTCCCAAGGACGCGGAGCGTGACCTGGACCCGTGGACGCTCATCGCGCTGATGAGCGCTGCCTGGCGCGAGCTGGACTACGAGGGTGCCGAGCACTACTTGCGCATCCTTGCACGCTCGTGCCCACACGCAGCCGAGGCGCTCTATTTCCAAACCGAGTTTCCCGATGGCGTCTATGCCCGCGTCAACGTGGGCGTGGGCTCCACCGACGAGCTTGTCCTTGCGCTGTCCGAGGCGACGCCGGTACTGCAAGAGGGCTTGGGCGCCCCCGACAACGCCAGCTTTGCCGCCTGGGTCGCCACCAACGATATCGTGCGTTCCCAGATTGACGAGCGCATCCTGCGGGCGGCCGAGCAGGGCCTGCCGTTTAAGGGAGGAGACCTCTAATGGATCCGAGCGTCTACATCCCCGCCTACCTGGAGCGCGCCTACCTTGCGTCGCACCCCGAACTCACCGATGCAGCACGCGAGCTTGTCCATAACGACGTGAGCGTCAACCCTCATAAGTATGCGCAGACCGAGCATGCCCAGGCACTGCTGTCCTATGCAGGCGTCCACCGCCACCTGCTCGACGAGCTCCATCGCATCGAGGACATGGGCAGCGACGAGGAGTTTGAGCAGACGCACAACCGCCTGTTCGACGACATGCGCGACGAGCTGCTCAAGATTGTTCGTGTCGATGCGCTGGCCGTCGATGCCCAGCTGCTCGCCATCATTTTGGCGGACACGCCCGTCGACGCCTGTCTAGGCGACTTGATGAAGCTCGAGGCGACCACGGCCGATTACTTGCAGCAAAGCGTGCCCGGGTTCGACATGGAGGCCCCGCACTACTGGGCCAACAAGGTTTTGACGGACGGCGTGACGGCGGCCGATCTCACCGTAAGCGAGCCGGCTCTTATCGGGTGGCTCCACACGCTCGAGGCCATCTCGCAGCTGTGCATGGCGAGCGCTCGCTACCGTGCTGCCGCCAACTATTCTCGCCGCGTTCTTAAGGCGGAAGGCTATCCCACCCGAGCTGCAGGCACCGTGCTACTCGCCCTCGCTCGCCTGGAAGACGAGGACGGCTTTTTTGCCCTGGCCCACCAGCTCGAGGAGCAGATGGGGGCCGATGCCCTCGAGAGCTCCCCCTGGTACCTACTCGCCCGCACGATCCTGTTGTTCAAAACGAACAAGATGCGCCCGGCGACACGCGCGCTGCGCGAGTTTGCCAACCGCTGCGAGGGCGGCGCGTTCTTTTTGCTGAACCCCATGTATCAGACACCGTACCTTCCCTGCCGGCCCGAACCGCACGACCCCTGGGACCTTTCGCATCAGGCAGTTTGGGAGGCCGACGGCATTATCTCGGACACTCCCGACTTTGCCCCCTGGGCCAATGCCTGCGAAGACGTGTCGCAGCTTGCCCAGGAATTTGCGCGCCGTTACGGCTTTTAACGGCGCAAACGCCACGACCATGTCATTCACGTTAGGAACGGCTTCATGAATCTCCGCTCATCTCTTGCCTGCACCTCGAGCGATATCGCCCGCTGGGGGCTGCGCTCCGTCCTTAAGCGCCAGGGCGGCGTACTCCCCGGCCGCATCGCCATGAAGATCGACCCCGAGCTGCTGAGCGACCTCGCGGGCCTTGTCGACCGCAGCGTGGTGATCACCGGCACCAACGGTAAGACCACCACCTCCAACCTCATCGCCGACGCCGTTGCCGCCAGCGGCGCCACCGTGGTATGCAACCGTGCCGGCAACAATATGGAGCCTGGTGTGGTGGGTGCTCTGCTCGAGGCCCGCGGCGGCCTTAAGCACACCAGCAGCGGCAAGCGCGTGGGCGTTTTTGAGTGCGACGAGCTCTACACCGTACGCGTTCTGCCCAAGCTCAAGCCGACGTACTTTGTGCTGCTCAACCTGTTCCGCGACCAGCTAGACCGCTACGGCGAGATCGACCATACCCAAGACGTCATCGCCCATGCGTTGGAGCTCTCTCCGGCAACAACGCTCATCTACAACGCAGACGACCCGCTGTGTGCCGCAATCGCCGCGCGCGTTCCCAATGCAAGCATCGCCTTTGGCATCGACGGCGCCACCAACACCGAGTCCGACCGCATTAGCGACTCGCGTTTTTGCTCACAGTGCAACGCACCGTTGGAGTACGACTACGTGCAGTACGGACAGCTTGGCGCATACCATTGCCCTTCGTGCGGCTGGGCCCGCCCCGGGCTTGTCCGTCGCGTGACGAACGTGGAGCTCGGCTGCGACGGCTACGGCTTTGACCTGAACTTTGGACCCGATATCGACGCACCCGCAACGCACATCGCCACGCGCTACAACGGCCTGTATATGGTCTACAACGTAGCTGCAGCCTTCTTTGCCGCCCACGAGCTGGGCGTGGACGCAGCTCACCTACAGCCCACGCTCGATGCCTACGTCCCCGCCGGTGGACGCATGGGCCGCTGGGAAATCGCCGGCCGTACCGTCGAGGCCAATCTGGCCAAAAATCCCGTAGGCTTCGATCGGCAAATCCAGTCCATCAAGACGGCAGGCGGCAGGCTCTGCGCTTTCTTCCTCAACGACAACGATGCCGACGGCCACGATGTATCGTGGATCTACGACGTCGACTTTGAGCGCATCGCCGACACAACGGGGCTTGTCGCCTTTGCCGGCGGCACGCGCGCGCATGACATGCAGGTGCGCCTCAAGTACGCCGGCATCGATGCCACGATTATCTCGAATATCGAGCAGGCGATCGGTGCCGTTGCGGATGAAGCCGCCGGCGACACTTTCTACGCCGTCGCCAACTACACGGCCTTCCCGCCGCTGGTCAAGGAGCTCGACGAGCTTAAGAGCACCGATGCGAGCTCGGTCGCCTCCCACGCCGTAACGCGCGCCGATGGGAGCGCTGTCCCCACCGACATTGTGCCGGTCGAGCTTTCGCGCCCCCTGCGCATCGTCTACCTGTATCCCGATGCCCTCAACCTCTATGGCGACGGCGGCAACGTCATTGCCCTCGAGCGCCGCTGCGCCTGGCGCGGCATTCCCGTGCGCGTGGACGAGGTCCGCATGGGCGAGTCGCTCGATCTCACCGACGCCGACATCGTCATGATGGGCGGCGGCTCCGATCGCGACCAGCTGGCCGTGGCGCACGAGCTGCTCGCTCAAAAAGACAAGGTCGCGGCCTATGTTGAGGACGGCGGCACACTGCTTGCCATCTGTGGCAGCTATCAGCTGCTCGGCCGTTCGTACTATATGGGTGAGAATCGCCTCGAGGGCCTGGGCGTCATTGCCGCCGAAACCGTGCGCGGCTCCGACCGCCTGATCGGCAACGTCGCCGTCAAGACCGACCTGGCACCCGAGCCCTTTGTGGGATTCGAGAACCACGGTGGCCGCACGCTTTTGGACGCCGAGGCCACGCCGCTCGGAACGTCCGTCGTCACGGGCACCGGTAACAACGGCGACGACGGCTTTGAGGGTCTGATCTACAAGGGCGTCATCGGCACGTACCTACACGGACCGGCACTGCCCAAGAACCCCGAACTCGCCGACTGGCTCATCACCCACGCTCTCGAGCGCCGTGGCGATGCACAGGCCACCGCTCTGCTGCCGCTCAAGCCCCTCGACGACGCTTACGAGCACGCCGCCCACGACGCCGCGATGAAGCTCCTCCCCTAACGCCCCGCCACCACAAAGGGGACAGGCACCTTTGTGGTGGTTTTGATCTGCCACGTTTGTTTGTCTCGATCTGTAACATCTAGGCCGTTGAAAGTCGTCTTACTGTTACAGATTGAGATATTCGTCCCGACGCCCGCCGTCTGTCTCGATCTGTAACAGATAGAGCCGATTTGCCCGCCCAGATGTTACAGATTGAGATATTTGAATATCGGAATAGAAACCCACTCCTGTGTGGTGGTTTTTCAATCTGCCAACGATATGTGAACGGATAGAAAAGTCTGCTATACTCTTTCCCGCTGTCCCCATCGTCTAGCGGCCAAGGACGCCACCCTTTCAAGGTGGATATCGCGGGTTCGAATCCCGCTGGGGGCACCACAGAATCTGAGAAGCCCGTTGCCAATTCGGTAGTGGGCTTTTTGCTATCCATGTGCCGGGATTCGAACCCGACAGGGTGCGGAGCTGAGGAAACGCGCAAGCGTTTTCCAGCGCAGCGCGCAAGGAGCGAAGCGACGCAGCGGAAGCGGGCGGCGCCAGCCGCACGCGGACATCCCGCTGGGGGCACCAACTTTAAAATGTTCGAACCCGCCGGATGTAAGGTCCGACGGGTTCGTTCTTTTTGCCGTTATAAGACGAAAAGTACTCAACGCCCTTGCGCTAGATAAACAGCTCGCACTCCTTCCGCTCGGCACAAACTTTGCTCAACATCTTGGTAGTCGCAGAGAGCATGACGGGATTTACCGCGCGAGCGCCCCACGGACATACGGCAATGCAGCGCATGCAGGAAATGCAGGCCTTTTTGTCCACCCGCTTGGGATCGTCTTTATCGATAGCGCCAACGGGACACACTGCGGCGCAAGCCCCGCAGACGGTGCACTCCTTTGTGGCCTTAGGCACCATACCGGTGCCCCCGGCCTTCTTATAGGGACGATTGCCCGGAATAGCCGGCTCAGAAGCATCTCCCGCAGATATCTTTTGCTGAATCTGATTCGCAAACCCAGCGAGCTGCGCCGCGTCCTGTGGGTCTGGCCGACCGGCTGCAAACTGGCGAACAATAGAATGCTCGGCGATGGCAGAAACCGCCGCGATCACCCGAAAGCCCGCGCCCTTTGCCGCATCCTCAAGCTCGACCAGCGTGTCCTCATACGCGCGGTTTCCGTAAACACAAACCAGAACCGCCTGCGCACCGTTTCCCCGCATCATACCCAAGCGCTCCGCAGCCACAGCCGGGACTCGCCCGCCATACGAGGGTACCGCGATCACGGCTACATCCTCTTTTGTCATCGCAACCGTGCGAAAACCAAGCCCGCTATCGGTCAGATCTACAGCAACGGTTTCCCCTTCCAACGCATTGGCAATGTAGCCAGACGCCTTTTCCGTTCCGCCGGTCGGGCTAAACACGATATCGAATACCTTCATCGGATAATCCTCCCCTTTATGAACAAACGGCCGAAACGTCCGCGTGCCAAAACAGGTTACAACTTTTAAGATGCCCCGCGTGAAACGCCCGCTCGGCTGCAAGTTCAAAGCAGGTCAAAGCGGCAAAAAAGAAGGGGCCTCACACAGGCGAGACCCCTTCACACGCAAAATCAAACGTGTCTGTTACACATAGAACAGAATGTCGTCGTAGGTCGGGACCGGCCAGTAGTCGGCGGCCACGATCTCCTCCATGGCATCCACGGCGGCGCGCAGCGTATCCATAGCGGGAACGACCTCGTGTGCATACACATTGGCCTGCTCCTGACCATCGAGGGCTTCGGCCTTCTGATGCACGGCGTCGAGCGCCTTGATGGAGTCGTTGATGGTGGTGATGCCGTTGCAGAGCTTGTTGAGCGTGTTCTGCTCGCACTGCATGGCGGCCTCGGCACCGGCGGCACGAATAGTCTCAAGGCCCTTAGCGACCTTGGTGGCATAGGCGGTAATGACCGGGCGATAGGTACGACGCGCCTCGCGAACCATCGTGGTGGCCTCGATGTTCATGAGCTTGTTGTACTTCTCGAGCTTGCAATCGTAGCGGCACTGGGCCTCGGCCTTGGTCAGGACACCCGTCTCCTCAAAGAGCGCAATGGCCTTATCGGAAACAAAGGCGGGCAGGGCGTCGGCCGTGGTCTTGTTGTTGGCAAGGCCGCGCTTCTCGGCCTCGACGGGCCACTCGTCGGAGTAGCCATCGCCGGAGAAGAGGATACGCTGGTGGTCGGTCAGGACCTTCTTGCAGTACTCGAGCGCGGCGTCCTGGAACTCATCCTCGGGCGTACCCTCAAGCGCGTCGGCGAAGGACTTGAGCGACTTGGCCACGGCGGCATCGAGCACCAGGTTGGAGTCGGAGACGTTCTGCTCGGAGCCGCAGGCACGGAACTCAAACTTATTGCCGGTAAAGGCAAACGGGGAGGTGCGGTTGCGGTCGGTGTTGTCCTGCATCAGCTTGGGCAGGGTATCGGCGCCCAGGTCGAGCACGCCGCGCGTGGCATGGACGGAAGCCTTGCCATCGATGATCTTCTCGACGACCTCGGTAAGCTGGTCGCCCAGGAAGATGGACATAATCGCCGGAGGAGCCTCGTTGGCGCCCAGACGATGGTCGTTGCCGGCCGAGGCAACGGAGGCACGCAGGAGCTCCTGATAGTTATCGACGGCCTCGATCACCGCGGTGAGGAAGACGATGAACTGCAGGTTGTCGAGCGGGGTGTCGCCCGGATCGAGCAGATTCTCGGACTCGGTGCCAAGCGACCAGTTGTTGTGCTTGCCCGAACCGTTGATGCCCTCAAAGGGCTTCTCGTGCAGCAGGCAGACCAAGTCGTGGCGGGAGGCGATGAGCTTCATCTTCTCCATCATGACCAGATTCTGGTCGATGGCCTCGTTGACCTCGCCATAGACCGGTGCGAGCTCATGCTGGCAGGGAGCAACCTCGTTGTGCTTGGTCTTGGCGGGAATGCCAAGCGCCCACAGTTCATCGTCCAGGTCCTTCATATAGGCCGAGACGGTGGGGCGGATAGCGCCAAAGTAGTGCTCCTCGAGCTCCTGGCCCTTGCAGGGAGCAGCACCAAAGAGGGTGCGGCCGGTGATGACCAGGTCCTTGCGCTTGCGATAGGCGTCCTTCTTGATCAGGAAGTACTCCTGCTCGTCGCCCACGGAAGGAACGACCTTCTTGGGGGTCTTGCCAAACAGCGCCAAAACGCGCTTAGACTCACGCGAGAGCGCGGTCATGGAACGCAGCAGCGGGGTCTTCTTGTCCAGGGCCTCGCCCGTGTAGGAGCAGAAAGCCGTGGGGATGCACAGGACATCGTCCTTGATAAAGGCGGGGCTAGTGGGGTCCCAAGCGGTGTAGCCACGGGCCTCGAAGGTAGCACGCAGACCGCCGTTGGGGAAGCTCGAGGCATCGGGCTCGCCCTGGATGAGGTTCTTGCCCGTAAACTTGGTAATGGCGGTGCCGTCGTGGTTGGGCTCCAGGAAGCTGTCGTGCTTCTCGGAAGTAATGCCCGAAAGCGGCTGGAACCAGTGCGCGTAGTGCGTCGCGCCCTTGGAGATGGCCCAGACCTTCATGGCATGGGCGACGGCGTTGGCCACATCCAGGTCGAGCGGCTCACCGCCCTCGAGGGTTGCAGCAAGGCGCTTCCAAATGTCCTTGGGGAGGTAGTCCTTCATGACTTCCTCAGAGAACACCATGGTCCCGAAGCGGTCAGTAAGTTCGGCCATACGGAACTCCCTTCGTATCGGCACCGCGTGAGAAGCGGTGTTGATTACTAACGAACGAGTCATAGCTTAGACTCGCCGTGTTTCCGCGACATTACCGTTATGTTGCTGTCGCGAAACCAATCATTGAGGTTACCCTATCGAGGCGGCGTTGCCACCCTCAACAGCCAATCAACTGCATAAATTGCAGACCTCTCCCCATGGTTTAAGGGTAGTCAATGTAGAATGGGGCTCTATTAACTGGTATTTCGCATCAGATACCATTCAATATAGCCCCATCCTACATTGACCGCTCTGTTATAGGAAATGCCGATAGCGAAGCATTTTCGATTGGTATCCCCAAATAGCGAGTAAAACTCCATCGTGGCACAGTGGTGCTGTAGAATCCTTACAACACATCGCACTATTACGTATCTAAAGGAGCACGATATGCGCGTCGACGAGCTTTTTAAGCAGGCGGCATCCCAGGGCACCACACCCGTTTCGTTTGAGATGTTCCCGCCCAAGGGCGAGCTGACCCTCGACACGGCTCGCAAAGTGGCAGGCAATCTGTGCAAGCTTTCGCCGAGCTTTGTCTCGGTCACCTGCTCGGCCGGCGGCTCGGGCAACGGTGCCACCACCGCCCCCATCGCGCATATGATTACGAGCGAATTCGATACGCCCTCGGTGGCGCACCTCACCTGCGTTGGCCGCACGCATGCCGATATCGCCGCCAAGATTGATGAATACCGCTCCGCCGGCGTAGAAAATGTACTGGCCCTGCGCGGCGATCTTCCCGCCGGCGCGACCGAGGACGACAAGCCCGCCTCGGACTACGCCTACGCCCGCGACCTCATCCCTGAGCTCGTCGACGCCGGCTTTTGCGTGGGCGCCGCAGCTTACCCCGAGGGCCACATTGCCTGTGAAGATCTCAACGCCTCGGTCGAATACCTCAAGCAAAAACAGGACGCCGGCGCGAGCTTCTTTGTGACGCAGCTCTTTTTTGATAACGAGTGCTTCTACCGTTTTCGCGAGCTTGCCGACAAGGCCGGCATCACCGTGCCCATTACCGCGGGCATCATGCCGTTTATGGGCAAGTCGCAGATCAGCCGCATGGTCTTTATGTGCGGCGCGTCGCTGCCCTCCCCCGTCATCAAGATCCTCGCCAAGTACGAGAACGACCCCGAGAGCCTGCAGGCAGCCGGTGTAGATTATGCCGCCCATCAGCTTTGCGACCTCAAGGAGCACGGTGCCGACGGTCTGCACCTGTACACTATGAACCGTCCTGCAATCGCCGCGACCATTATGGAGCGCCTGGGGTAATGGAAAAACCGCACATCGATACAGCTTTTGGTGAAGTGCCGGCCGATCTTGCGTCGCCGGCGCTCTACCGTATCGATGCCGCCCATCGCCCCCGCGTCGACCGTGCCGAGATGCTGCGCTACCTGGGCTACGGCGGTCAGCAGATTGAGCCCGAGCTGTCGCAGCGTATTGAGCTTGTCGTTGAGCGTCTGGAACTGGACATTGAGCCTCGTGGCGTGCGCCGCGTTTTTGCCGTCGATGCCACGGGCGTCGATGAGCAGGGAGAGCCTTGCATTCGCTTGGTCGGCACCAACGTTGAGCTGCGCGGTCGCGATATCTATCGCCATCTCAAAGACGCCCGCTTTGCCGCACTCATGGTATGCACCCTCGGCATGGACGCCGAGCGTCGCCTGCGCACCACGGGAGCCCAGCAACCCCTAGAGGGAGCCGTGCTCGACGCTGCATGCTCTGCCTATGTAGAAGCCGCCGTCGAGCAGATGGACCAGCAGGTCAAGGCTGTGGCCGCCGCACACGGACTCGCCGGTAACTGGCGCTTCAGCCCCGGCTACGGCGACTGCCCGCTTACGGCCCAGCGCTCAATCGTGGCTGCGCTCAACGCCACGCGGCTCATCGGGCTTACCGTCACACCTACCAGCCTGCTCATGCCCACCAAGAGTGTGACCGCAGTGATCGGTCTGTTTGACGGCGAGGTCCACGACGCCCAGAGCCGCCCCACCTGCAATATCTGCCGCATGCGCGAGCACTGCCGCTTCCGCGCCGCCCACACCACCTGCTATTCCAGCCATTAGGAGCCCTCGATGTTTACTCCGCTTATCACCCATGATTCCGACGGTACCGCGCTGGCAGCGCCCGTCAATACTGCGCGTTGTAACGGCGCCACGTACAAGACGCGCACGATCGGCGACCTTCGCATTAAGGACGATCGCCTGCGCGCCGCCATCGAGGGCACGGGACACCTCCTGTTCGACGGCGGCATGGGCACCATGCTGCAGGCGGCCGGCATGAAAGCCGGCGCCCTGCCCGAGCTGCTCAACTTTGAGGAGCCCCAGGTTATCACTGATATTCAGCGTCAGTACGTCGAGGCTGGCTGCGACGTAATCACCGCCAACACCTTTGGCGCCAACGCCCACAAGCTCGACGGCGCCGCCACCGTGGCAGATGTCTTTGCCGCCGCCGTCGCCTGCGCCCGCGCGGCCGGCGCCCACTATGTCGCCGGCGATATCGGCCCCATCGGCGCACTGCTTCGCCCCTTGGGCACCCTGAGCTTCGACGAGGCCTATGACCTCTTTGCCGAGGAAGTGCGCGCCGGCGTCGACGCGGGCGTGGACCTCTTTATTATCGAGACCATGACCGACCTTGCCGAGATCAAGGCTGCCGTCCTCGCCTGCCGCGAGAACTCCGACCTGCCCGTCTTTGCCACCATGACCTTTGAGGAAGACGGTCGCACGTTCCTGGGTACGAGTCCCGAGGTGGCCGCCGTCACGCTCGACGCCATCGGCGCCGACGTTTTAGGCATCAACTGCAGCCAGGGACCGGCCGAGCTCCGAGGGCTCGCCGCACGCATGCTCACCGTTACCGACAAGCCCGTTATGGTGCAGGCCAATGCGGGACTGCCCCGCGTGGACGATGACGGCAATACCGTCTTTGACATCCAGGCACCCGAATACGCCGAGGCCGTCGCCGGCATGATTGAGGACGGCGTGAGCGTCGTGGGTGGCTGCTGTGGCACCACGCCCACGCACATGGCGGCACTTCGCACCCTCATCAACAACCACACGCCCAGCCCGCGCCGCCGCAAGCCCAGCATGTCGGTCACGAGCGCGCAGACGGTCGTAGACCTTCCCTGCAACGGCCACAAAATCGCTGTCATCGGCGAGCGCATCAATCCCACCGGCAAAAAGCGCCTGCAGCAGGCCCTGCGCGACGGCGACCTGGACTACGTCGTGAGCCAGGGCATCAGCCAGCAGGAACAGGGCGCCGACATCCTGGACGTCAACGTGGGCCTGCCCGAAATCGACGAGGTCAAGATCATCCAACAGGCAACCGAGCAGCTCCAGGGCTCCACCTTGCTGCCGTTGCAGATCGACTCCACCGATCCCGCAGCCGTCGAGGCCGCCGTTCGCCGCTACGCCGGCAAGCCCATCATCAACTCGGTCAATGGCAAGCAGCAGATCATGGATGAGATCTTTCCGCTGGTCGCCCACTACGGCACCAACGTCGTCGGCCTCACGCTCGACGAAGGCGGCATCCCCGATACCGCCGAGGCTCGCTTCGCCATCGCCGAGCGCATCGTAGCCGAGGCTGCGCGCTACGGCATCGGACCGGACCGCATCCTCATCGACTGTCTGGTCATGACCGCCTCGACCAATCAACGCCAGGCCGAACAGATCCTGCGTGCTATGTCCCTGTGCAAGGAGCACCTGGGCGTCAAATGCGCGCTCGGCGTGTCGAACATCAGCTTTGGTCTGCCCGCCCGCCCGCTGCTGGGCTCGGTCTTTTTGGCTGCCGCCTTCGGCGCAGGCCTGGACGCCCCCATCATGAACCCGGGCTCCAAGCGCTTTATGGATACCGTCTACAGCTATCGCGTCCTGAGCGTTGAGGACGAGGGCTCGACCGGATACATCGAACGCTACGCCGGCTGGACCGATCCGTACAAGATCGCCGCGAACCCGGCGGCGGCTCAGGCAGTATCGACCGACACCGCGCCCGCTGCTGGCACCGCCGGCACTGACAGCAACGACGACCCGATTCGTCGCATGGTCGTCTCGGGCCGCAAAGGCGAGATCGCGGCCGAGACCGAGCGTCTGCTGGCAGATCACGACGCCATGGACCTCATCAACAATCACTTTATCCCCGCCCTTGACGAGGTTGGCGTCCTCTTTGACCAGGGAAAGTTCTTCTTGCCGCAGCTCATGGCCTCGGCCGAGGCCGCGCGCGTGGGTTTTGACACCATCAAGCGCCTGATGCCCGCCGGCGAGATTGCCGACAAGGGCAAAATCTGCGTGGCCACCGTCAAGGGCGACATCCACGACATCGGTAAGAACATCGTCAAGATGTTGCTCGATAACTACGGCTACACCGTCTTTGATCTGGGTCGCGACGTCGACCCGCAGGAGGTGCTCAAGACCGTCAAGGAACGCGACATTAAGCTCGTCGGCCTCTCGGCACTTATGACTACCACGGTCGTCGCCATGGAGGAGACCATCAAGCTGCTTCATGCCGAGGTGCCAGGCGTCAAGATCATCGTAGGCGGTGCCGTGCTCACCCCCGAATACGCCAAGCAGATCGGCGCTGACTACTACGCCAAGGACGCCGCCGAGAGCGCGCGCATCGCCGAAGAGGTCTTTGGACAGTAACACAACGGAAACAACCGAGCACCAAAACGTGCCGCACGCGCCACGAGACGCGTGCGGCACGTTAGAATAGACAAGACTATGCTCGTTTTGGCAGATAGGAGTGCAAGGATGGCGATCACGCCCGCAGAAATCGCGGAAACCCGCGGCATGGTTGAGGAGCAGAACCTCGACATCAGGACCATCACCATGGGTGTTTCGCTCATGGGTTGCGGTGACGAGAACCTCGACCGCATGTGCACGAAGATCTACGACCACGTGACGCACACGGCTGAGCACCTGGTCGAGACCGCCGAGAACCTCGAGCGCGAGTACGGTATCCCCATCGTCAACAAGCGCGTTTCCGTCACCCCGGTGGCACAGATCGCCGCGTGCTGCAAGGATGAGGACCTCACCCCCATCGCGCATGCCCTCGACCGCGCGGCCGAGACGCTCGGCATCGATTACCTGGGCGGTTTCTCCGCACTCGTCCAGAAGGGCATCGGCGACGCCGACCGCCGCGTCATCCAGTCCATCCCCCAGGCGCTTGCCACCACCAGCCGCGTCTGCTCCAGCGTCAACGTCGCCAGCCTGCGTGCCGGCATCAACATGGACGCCGTGCTCATGGCGGCTCAGACCATCATCGATGCCGCCAAGCTTACGGCAGACGAGGATTCCGTTGGCGCCTCCAAGTTTGTCTGCTTTGCCAACATGGTCGAGGACTCCCCGTTTATGGCGGGCGCCGTCCACGGCGGTGGCGAGGCCGACGCCGTCATCAACGTAGGCGTCTCGGGCCCCGGCGTTATGGCGGCAGCCCTGGAGACGCTGCCCGATTCCGCATCGATGATGGAAGTCGCCGAGAAGATTAAGCAGACCGCCTTTAAGATCACCCGTGCCGGCGAGCTCATGAGCCGCGAGGCCGCCCATCGCCTGGGTGTCGAGAAGGGCATTGTCGACCTGTCGCTGGCTCCCACGCCCGCCATCGGCGACTCCGTCGCGCGTATCCTCGAGATCATCGGCGTGGGCACCTGCGGTGGCCCCGGCACGACCTGCGCGCTCGCCATGCTCAACGATGCCGTCAAGAAGGGCGGCGTCATGGCCAGCTCCAGCGTGGGCGGTCTCTCGGGCGCCTTTATCCCCGTGTCCGAGGACGCCGGCATGATTGCTGCCGTCGAGGCCGGCGCACTTTCGCTCGAGAAGCTCGAGGCCATGACCTGCGTGTGCTCCGTTGGCCTGGACATGATCGCCATCCCCGGCGACACCCCAGTCGAGACCATCGCCGGCATCATCGCCGACGAGATGGCCATCGGCGTCATCAACAACAAGACCACGGCCGTGCGCGTGATTCCCGCTATCGGCAAGGGCGTGGGCGACTGCGTTGAGTACGGCGGTCTGTTCGGCCGTGCGCCCATCATGCCGGTGAACCCCAACGCCGGCACCGTGCTCGCCCACCGTGGCGGACGCTTCCCGGCGCCGCTGAACTCGCTCAAGAACTAGCTGAGGGGGACTGGCGAGGAGCCCCGGGGAGGGCAAATATATAAGGTCGCCTGCTCGGACAGTCCTGACTCGCACGGAGAGCACATTAAGTGCTCTCCGGCTCGTGCGGAACTCGCGATCGACCTTATATATTTGCCCTCCCCGGGGCTCCCGCACAACGGGACCTCGATTGAGTTCTATCCCGGTTGCAGTCGCTTCGCTCCTGCACCACATGGTCGATACGGCGGTTTGGCGTTGGATCGGTTCTTTCTGATATATGCTGGTTGCGGCTCTTCTTTTGGGAGGAGTCGCTTTTTTGTTGCTAGGAGGTTGGCCCGTGGTTGATGGGGATGCTCGCTCTGAGCTTCTTTCTGCTGATTGGAATGACGAATGGATGCGCTTGCAAGCTGATCGGCATCGGGCTGATGATCCTTTTGAGTGGGATAAGCGGGCTCGGCATTTTCGGCCATTGGAGACTGCCCCGTATGCTCGGGATTTTATAAAACTGCTGGCGCTTGAGCCTGGTGAGTCGGTGCTCGATATGGGGTGTGGGGCTGGGTCGATTGCTATTCCGCTTGCTCAGGCTGGGCATCCTGTGATTGCAGCCGACTTCTCCCCCGCTATGTTGGGCACCCTTGATGCCGGCGTTGAGTATTACGGGCTCGAGGATCTTATTACACCGCTTGAGCTTGCTTGGGATGATGATTGGGATTTGGTTGGACCGGTCGCAAAAGCGGTGGATGTTGCCTTTGCCAGTCGCTCTGTCACCACGACCAACCTAAAAGGCGCACTTGCCAAGCTTGATCGAACGGCTCGTCGGCGTTGTGCCGTTACGATGGTCGCCAACTCGAGCCCGCGTTATGACCTGCACTTGATGAATGCCATCGGCGCCTCGGTTACCTGCAGCAATGGTTTTGTGTACGCCTTTAACATCCTTATTCAGATGGGTGCACTGCCACAGGTCACGTATTTTGAATCACCCCGCCGCGACACCTTCGATAGTCTCGAGGCAGGCGTGGCAGACTTTTCTCGCATGCTCGAGCACGGCAACGAGGACAAGATCGACCGCCTGCGCAACTATATCGCCCACCACATGATCGAGAACCCGCATGCCGGTGAGCCGGGATCCAAGGGCGTACCGCAGGGACGCTACATGCTCGACCACATCCGCAAAGTCCGATGGGCGTTTATCGCCTGGGAGCCGGTCTCCGTACCCCGCCCGTAGCCCATCTAAAGCTTGCATCGTCTTCCCGCCCGGCATCCGCATTCTTTGCGAACTGGGCAAACATGCCCCACACCGTGCCGTTCCTGCGCTATCGTGGGACAGCTCATGTAGATTAAGGCCCCATTGCGGGGCGCCCCATACATAGAAAGCGAGAACCCATGGCACTGACAGGAGCCCAGGTCAAGCAGCTTCGCAGCATGGCCCATCACCTCAACCCCGCCATCATCATCGGTAAGTCCGATGTCAACGAGGGCACCGTCGAGCAGACGGTTGCCTACCTGGAGAAGCACGAGCTCGTTAAGTGCTCCGTGCTGGACGGCTCCAGCCTTTCTGCCCGCGAGGCCGCCGAGGAGCTCGCTGAGCGCTGCCACGCCGACGTCGTTCAGGTTATCGGCCGCAAGTTCTCGCTGTATCGCGAGTCCTCGCGCAAGGATATCGAGAAGATCAAGCTCGTCTAAAACCGACTGGCCATACCGAGTAGTCCGCGGGCGTCCGATTGATTCGGACGCCCGTTTTTTATCGCTCGACAAGCACGCGCTTGAGTCTGCCTTCGACCAGGCGCTCATACAGACGCCTTGTCTCGGGCTCGGGCACGCCTTGAACCTGCTCTCGCAGGTGGTGCATGTGGCCGCTGTACAACTCAACAACATCGCGACGTCGTCCCGCCGCACCGTAAACGCGCATGGCGCAGCGAACCATGTCCTCGCGCGCCGTCTCCTGGCGAAGCCCCGATTCCACGAGCCAAATTGCCGATTGCAGGTCATTTTCCTCGAGAGCGGCATTCGCTCCCCTAATCATGCAGTCGATGTACTTGGATTGCATAATGTGGCGCATACGCGTAAAGAACGTGGGATTGCAACCGGTGGGAACATACAGCGGGCCCGCGTAGAGTTGCTCGACCTTAAGACATAGCTCAACCAGGTGAGGGCCTCTCGCACCCATACGGTTTCCCAAGATCTCACGGCTCAGCTGGTCAAAGAGCCTTACATCGGTCTTAACGTAGTCGCCGTTGAGCCCAATGCACTCGTTTTGGATGACCACGCACGACTTTCCGTCTGGCGTTGGGCCCAAAGCCGAGCGCAAGCGCGATACCGTCGAATACAGATTGTTGCGCGCGGCGTTAAACTCGGCATGGGGCCACAACTCCATGGCGATTGTCTCGCGGTCGACCATGGCATCCATACCCAGCGCAAGACGTTCGGCAAGTGTTGCCGCCTTTTTGCGACGCCACATCTTATCCGTGATGGGAAAACCGTCGCGCTCGGCGCGAAACGCGCCAAACATGCGCATCTCAATATGACCGATGGTATCGACAGCCTCAACCTCGCCCGCCTGGAACAGGTGCTCGCTTTCGCCCTCAAAGTCATCGCGTAGTGAATACCGCGACAGCTCGCGCACCGGAAGCTTCTTGCGAATCCTAACGGCAGGCTCGCCCAGGCAATGCATCGCAAGACGCGCAAAAAGCCGATACGATGGGTCTAAAATCCCCGAGCGATTCATAGACATCCAGGCAGCAAGATCGCTATCGCGGCCCGCAGCGGCCAGGTGCAGCGCCACGATCCAAGCTTCTGAGCCACCGACCTGCGTCTTGCTAATATCGAGCAGCTCCGCCTCTTCGCGAACCGATACCAGCGACGTATTGCGCAGATACGCCACGCGCTCCAGCAGCAAAGCGTTTTCGCGCATGTACGTAATCGATTCGTCGGCGAGCTTGAGCACCTGGACCGCGCGGAACTTTGCGTTGACCGGCCGCCCCTCCGCCAGCGATTGCCAGCCCTCCAGCAATAGCCCAAACAGCTGAATTTGATTGTCGCGAACACGCACCGCAAAGCGGTCGAGCTCGCCAAACGCCACATCGTCGGTCACGGGCAAGCCCGCGAGCAGGCGCCGCGCCGCCAGCACCATACGCAGCCATATGGATGGCGCCTTAAGCCCGCGGATGTCGAGTGCCTCGAGTATCTGCGTCATCTTGTCATCGCGCTCGTCGGGTTTAGTAAACGAGCCGTCGAACAGCTCCACCAGCATATGGTCGGCCTGTATGAGAATCCCCGCGATGTCGAGCTCGCAATCATAGGCTTTGCACGCCTTGAGCTTCACGAGAACATTGCCGTCTTCCGCTCGCTCGGTTAGGTGGCGCTTGACCTCGATATGCGCGGACAGCATGTCGAGCACCTCGCAGGATGTCTGTTCTTGCACAACAGGGTTGGCGGGAAGCCCCAGGTCATTGTCGCCGTAAAAGGCGATAGTGAGCGCCTGGGCTATTTTCCAGGTAGCGGGGTCGAGTTCGCGCGCCGCCTGATCACCCGCACATTCGATAACGGACGCCATATACCTTGCGAGCTTTGTATTGCACACGCTGACAGCCGCCAGATACACGCCGAGTGCCTCGGCGGGTGCCGGCTCTTGCTCCTGCTTTTCCGCATTGATCATCGCTGACGCCGCGCGGCAAATGTCCCCTCCATGCCCGGTCAGGGCAAGATCGGCCCCATACTGCCCGGCTAGCTCCAACACCACATGGCGGTCCAAGAACGCATCGGCCAGGTCCATGGCCAAATCGCATCGGCCTGCCTTAATCAAAATGCGAGCAGCCCGCGATACTAGTTCGGGACGGATCTCGGCAACAAGCTTTCGCAGCCTCAGGCGCGCGTTGTCCTTAGCGCCCAAACACCTAAAGGTGCGATCAGACGGATCCACGCCAAAAATCGGATAATCGCGCACAAAGATAGACTGGTCGACCATCGAAAGCCTCACACCGCACGCCTCTAGCTCCGCAATGCGGCCCTCGCCCATCAATACCATCAAGCAGGCAACGGTAAACAACAGGTTGTTCTCGAGCGATGCGAGATCGGCCAGCGCCGCACCGTACACGTTGACGATTTCGTTTTCGAGCAACCCGGCAACATCGCCCTGTCCATACATCCCCGTCTGCAAGGCAGATACCAGCTCTGGCACACCTTGCGTGAGCCGATAAAAATCGAGCGATGTGCTGATAGAGAACGCCGTGGCCCATGACGAATACTCATAGGCGTGCACCTTGAGCATCTGCGCATTGACTTTTACAGAATCGCCCAGCCCGTGGATAAGCAATCGGTTGGAGGGGCGGCAGGCAATAAAGACCCCCGTCCCCGTAGCACGTAAGCTGCGGATTCGATCGATGAGGTCCTCGGTTTCGTGCTGCTCGAGATTGGGCACGTTGTCGATCGCAACGAGCGAATGAGGTTTGTCCTTAAGCTCATCGGCGACAACCTCGAGCTGCATAAAGAGCTCGCGTCCAATCGCGCGGTCGGCCTCGATTATCCGAACCGGCCCTCGCGTGGGATCCGATTTAACTTCCTGCACGTATTGCAGCAATACCGACGTCTTACCAAACCCGTCGGGCGCGTAAAGCAGAACGATTCCTGCCTTGCGCCCTTTAACGATGAGCTCGTTCATCAAGCGATCGCGCCGCACCATATAGCCGCCGCCCGTCGGCATCAACTCGAGGTCGTCCGTATTGCCCAGATCGTTTACCATGCCTGCTCCTCAACTCGACCATATGGACACCGTAGCTGCAGGACCATATGAGCCACCCCGTGAATAGCGCGACTTAGAGTTTTTGGTTGTCTGCCGGTACGTGTTTGGCAAGTTTTTGTACAGCGAGGCCCGATGGTAATTTATCCCCCGACCAATAGGTCTTTGCGCAGGTCAATGCGCTTGCCAGCATGCCCCATCCAATTTGCAGTGTAGCGCAGTCGTCTGTTTTTATTTGAGTTGCGCAACTCGCTTATTCCTCGCTACCGCTTGCGACTCTATAGTGGCAAATGTGCATAGAATCTGGTACGGAATGAATCTCATGATTTAGAGCCCACTCGCCAAGCATGTGGCAAGGTTTCCGTCATGCACACATTACGGCCCGCATCCACTAAAAAGGCCCCCGCAAAGCGAGGGCCTTTTGGAAAGCTATGTAAGATCGCTTGGTCGCGTTACTCGCAGAGCGAAAGAGCGGCCTCGTCAGCAACGACGACGCAATTGGTGTGGAGCTGCAGGATCGAAGCGGGGCACTCGGGCGTAACCGGGCCATAGCACATATCGTGCACAGCCTGAGCCTTGGCCTCACCGTTGGCGACAACCAGGATCATGCGGGCATACATGATGGTCTGGGTGCCCATGGTGTAAGCCTGACGGGGCACATCATCGATGCTGTCGAACAGGCGGCTGTTGGCCTGAATGGTGCTCTCGGTGAGATCGACGCAGTGCGTACCCTTGGAGAAGTGGTCATCGGGCTCGTTGAAGCCAATATGACCGTTATTACCAATGCCGAGCAGCTGCAGATCCGGGTAACCGGCGGCAGCGACGATCTTGTCGTACTCGGAGCAGGCAGCAGCAGCATCGGGGTTGGAGCCATCGGGCACGTGCGTGTTGTTCAGATCGATATTGATGTGATCGAAGAAGTTCTCGCGCATAAAGTAGTGATAGCTCTGGGGATCGTCGTGCGAAAGACCACGATACTCGTCCAGGTTATAGGTGCTGACCTCGGCGAAGTCGACGTCGCCCTTCTCGTACCAAGCGGCGAGCTGCTTGTAGGCGCCAATCGGGGTGGAGCCGGTGGCAAGACCCAGTACGCAATCGGGCTTGAGGATAACCTGGGCCGAGATGATATTGGCGGCCTTGCGGCTCATATCCTCGTAGTCTTTAGCTTTAATGATCTTCATTACGCGTCCTTTCTCGTACAAGAGAGGCAAGGCTCCCCTTACAAGCACTTGCCCGCGGCCCGCGTCGGCCGCAACCAACGTGTGCGGCCACCAGGGCGAGGTCGCGTAATGTATGTGTCTCGTGTCTAGCCGCGTCGAGGCCCCTGCCCGTCCACGGTGACCCAAAGCTGTTTAGCCTCGGACGTTTCCCATCTTGCCACGGAGGGCGTCCTCTTTCAAGGGCGCCCTCCGTAAACGTGTTTGAATTGTAGGCTAAAGGCCGAGCGCGCTCACTAGCGCTCGCGAGCGACGATGAGTTGGTCCATCTCCTCGACGTGCTCTCCAACGGAGCCCTTAATGCTCGAGAACTCAACGGAGTTGCACACCAAGATGGGAACCGTCACATCGTAGCCCTCGGCAGCAATTGCCTCGCGATCGAACTCGATGAGTACATCGCCCTTATGGACGATGTCACCCACTTGCGCATGTACGGTAAAGTGCTTGCCCTCGAGCTGAACAGTGTCCAAACCAACGTGAATAAGCACGTCCAAGCCATCGACCGTGTTAAGCGCAACGGCATGACCCGTGGGAAAAATCGCCTCGACCTTAGCATCCGCCGGCGCGATCACACGTGTGCCCGTGGGCTGAATCGCCACGCCCTGACCCAAAAGGCCAGTGGCAAACGTCTGGTCGTTTACCTCGGAAAGCGGAATGACATCGCCCGAGATGGGAGCATCCAGCGTAAGGACTCGACCACGCATACCAAAAGACCTCAGGACTTTAGTGAACATGCTCCCCCTCGGACATACCAATCAATCAAAATAACTTTAACAGTTTACCACTTGGCACCCGTTTTTGACCATTAGGGAAGTTCGCGCTTGACAACCTCGACGATGTCGTCAACCACACGCTGGGTCAACTCGTGCGTCTCGGCCTCGGCCATCACACGGACCAGCGGCTCGGTGCCACTCGGACGTACCAGAATGCGGCCGCGACCGTTGAGCTCCTTCTCGGCGGCAGCGACGGCGTCCCAAATGGGCTGACAATCGTCCAGGCCGGCCTTATTGTCGGAATGTACGTTGACAAGTACCTGCGGGTACTTCTTCATGATGCCGGCAAGGTCGGTGAGGGTGCGGCCGGTGCGCTTGAGCACGGCCAGAAGCTGCAGGGCCGTCACCAAGCCGTCGCCGGTGGTGTTGTGCTCCAGGAAGATGATGTGGCCGGACTGCTCGCCGCCGATGACGGCACCGTCCTCGAGCATACGCTCGAGAACATAGCGGTCGCCCACGGCGGTCTGGACCATCTCGAAGCCCTGCTCCTTCATGGCGATGGAGAAGCCTAGGTTGCACATAACGGTCGAGACGATCTCGGAGTTGGCGAGCTTGCCGCGAGCGGCCAGGTCGGAACCGCAGATGGCCAGGATGTAGTCGCCATCGATTTCGTTGCCCTCGCTGTCCACGAACAGCACGCGATCGGCGTCGCCATCGTGAGCCAGACCGATGTCGGCGTGGGTGCGCAGCACGAGCTCGCGCAGGGGCTCAAGATGAGTGGAGCCGCACTCGACGTTAATGTCGGTGCCGCAGTAATCGGTGTTGATGGCATGGACCGTGGCGCCCAGGCGCTGCAGTGCGGCGGGCGTGGTCTGGCAAGAAGCGCCGTGGCCGCAGTCGACGGCAACAACCAGGCCGTCGAGTTTAAGGCCGTCGAGCGTGCTGATGGCATGATCGACATATGCCTTGCGGGCGTCCTTCATCTTGATGATGTGACCCACGCCGGCACCGGTCGGCAGCGTATCGGCAGCCATGGCCTCCTCGGACATGACCCAGGCGCTGATCTCTTCCTCGACAGCATCGGGAAGCTTCATGCCCTTGCGGCTAAAGAACTTGATGCCGTTGAACTCCGGCGGATTGTGCGAAGCAGAGATGACGATGCCGCCGTCGAGCTCGTTTTGGACGGTGAGCAGCGCCACGGCCGGCGTAGGGATAACGCCGCAGCAGTGCGGTCGGCCGCCCTCGGCCATAATGCCGGCGGTCAGAGCACTCTCGAGCATGGTGCCCGAAAGACGCGTGTCACGGCCGATGCAAATGTCCGGACCAAGGAACTTGGTCGCCGCACGGCCAAGACGAAACGCGAGGTCGCACGAGAGGTCGGCGTTGGCGACGCCGCGGACGCCATCGGTACCGAAGATGTTCTGGGGCATAGGATCGCTCCTTCCCAAGTGGGCAAAACGCAGTCGCCCACCCTAGTCGAAAAGAAAAGCGGGACCCACCGAGCAGTCGGTAGGCCCCGCTTGTACATTGTATCTCGTAAGGAGATAAAACCTTAGCGCTTGGAGAACTGGGGAGCGCGGCGGGCCTTCTTGAGGCCGTACTTCTTGCGCTCGACCACGCGAGCATCGCGCGTAAGGAAACCGGCCTTCTTGAGGTCAGCACGGTAGTCGCCAGCGTTCAGAAGAGCGCGAGCGATGCCCAGGCGCAGAGCGCCGGACTGACCGGAGATGCCGCCGCCATCGCACAGAGCGATAACGTCGAACTGACCGGCGGTGTCGGTCACCTTGAAGGGAGCAAGGGCGTTCTCAACGAGCTGATGACGGCCGAAATACTGCTCGGCGTCACGCTTGTTGATGGTCACCTTGCCGGTGCCGGGGACGAGACGGACGCGGGCGACGGCGTTCTTACGACGGCCGGTACCCTGGTAGACAACGGTGTTCTCAGCCATCTTTAAGCCTCCAGCTCAATCTTCGTGGGGTTCTGGGCAGCGTGCGGATGCTCGGCACCAGCGTAGACCTTAAGCTTGGTCATCTGGGCACGGCCGAGGGTGGTCTTGGGCAGCATGCCGCGAACGGCGCGCTCGATGACCTTCTCCGGGTGCTTCTCCATAGCCTGGCGGAAGCTCTCAGCCTTGAGGCCGCCGTTGTAGCCGCTGTGGCGATAATAGGTCTTCGTGTCGGCCTTGTTACCGGTAAGCTGGACCTTATCGGCGTTGATGACGACAACGAAGTCGCCGCAGTCGCTGTTGGGCGTGAACTGGGGCTTGTTCTTACCGCGCAGAATCATTGCGATCTGGGTGGCAAGACGGCCCAGGACAGCACCATCGGCGTCGACGAGAACCCAGTTGCGCTGGACCTCGCCCTGCTTGGCGTAGTGAGTCGATTTCGAAATCACTTAGACTCCTCCATGTACAGTACGTGTTGTTACAGAGATTCACGGGGCTCTGCAAGTAACCCGTCCATATTACCCCGCTCGCCGCCCGAGTCAACAGGTATTTTGGCTCTGAGCAGAGTTTCTGCACATGTCGTCCACGAGCTGTGATTTTCCGGCTCTTTAGCTGTTTTCTTTTTTTGAGGGTTCGCCGTCGCTAGCGCTCAACGAACTCTTGGATTTCCGCGAGCAGGCGCTTTGCCTCCTGACGACCCTGGATATACAGGTCCAAAAGCTTTGCCGAATCGTGCTCGACATGGCCGACCTCGACCGGCTTTTGCGGAGCGACGACCAATGCACGGCCCTCGCGCTCATACTTCCACAGGTGCATGCGCTGGATGTTGTAACGGTCGTGGCGCGTCTCGATAGCCTCGAGCAGGTAGGGGTAGTCGGCATAGCGGGCGCGCGCGGCAGGCATAAACTCGTAGGGCTTTTTCTCGTACGAGCGGTCCTGCGTGACAATGACAACCGCGCGATCGAAGCCCGCCTCCTCCAGCACGTGCTCGATGGGGATCGAATCGGCTACGCCACCGTCGACGTATTTGTGCCCGTCAATCTCGACCGGCGGCGTCACCAGCGGCAGCGACGTCGATGCGCGCACGGCGTCGAGATCGAGCACGGCGCTTTTGACCGGGAGGTACGTGGCGGTTCCAAACAGCATGTCCGTCGCGACGGCGTACATCTCGATGGGGCTCGCGTCGAACGTCTCGTTGTCAAAGGGATCCAGGCGGTCCTGGACATCATTGAAGATAAAGTCGTAGCCCACGATGGAACCCGTGGACGCAAATGATGCAACGCCCATGAAACGGTTGTCGTTGCAGAAAGCCAGGTTGATGCGGTTGGCACGGCCGATCTGGTGCGACTTGTAGTTCACGCCGTTGAGGGCGCCGGCCGATACACCATATACCGCCGGAATCTCGACGCCGGCCTCCATGAGGACGTCGAGCACGCCCGCGGTAAACTGCCCGCGAAAACTACCGCCCTCCAGGACGAGCGCGACCTTGCCGGCGTTCTTTGCCTTATCTTCTGCAGTCATGTTGACCTCCTGCTGTTTTGTTTTGGCCTTCTTCTACCCAGTTTTGAGATGGAGAGCGCACAGGTTTTGGAGTTGAGGAGGACGGGGCGGTCAAGCCAACCCCAGAGTATGAGTTGCCGCCGGGAAAGCGCATCCCACCCTGCGCCACCGGGGCTTTTTCTTTACGCTCGCGCCCTGCATAAAGTTCGATTCTCCGCGGTGCGGGGGATCCGTTGATGTGGCGCATGGCCAGCTGAAATTCGATAAACATCGCATCCGTTTTGAGTCGGAAGTTTGCGCGGAGAATCCGCGTATTTGCTTCGCAGATCCGCACCGGCTTCGGCCGCCTGCCGGCGTCCTCGCCCGCGGGCTAAAAACGCTTACGCGTTTTCTTTACGCCCGCGCCCTGCATAGAGTTCGATTCTCCGCGGTATCTGTAAGTAATAAAAAAGCAGGTAGGTGTGTTTACCTACCTGCTTGTAACTATTGGTGGAGGCGCGGAGAATCGAACTCCGGTCCACGAAAGCCCCCTGATCGGCATCTCCAAGCTCAGTCGCTGGTTTAGTCTCGGACGCTTTGCGCGCAGCGACACGCTCGCGGCATCCCAACCGGTTCGGTCTTAGCCCGCGCCATACCGATTACGTGCGCAGGAGCATTCCCCTAAAATGACGTCGCGCCGGTGTCGGGGAAATCACCGGGTTGACGCGCCGCTATAAACTAAGCAGCGAGAGCCATAGGCTCAAAAGAAGAGTTGTTGTCAATTCAATTTGACGGTACCCCTGTTTAACGAGGCGAGGAGACCTCGGCTTGCTTCCTCTCTCAGAGCTATCGTGTCGAAACCAGTCGCCCCCGAATGTTGGGAAAGTCTGGATGGTATCGGGCCTGCAAACACCCGATAACCGTCGACTTTTCAAGGAACATGCGGGGTGAACCCCGCTCGTGGATAGCTATCTTACCACGTTCTAAAGGCAGACAGCCGCTCTATGCACGAGCTGTGAAGACCCCAATGTGCGCTGCACTTCGCACTTTTGCTACCGATCTCGTCACGTATATTTTCGCCAAGCACAATCGACCCGTCGAAAGGACCGTTATGGATACCAAGCAGCAAATCGTCAATGCCCTCGCAGGTCTGGGCTCAACCATTACCGAAGCTATGGATGTGATCGAGGGCTTTGTTCCCTGCGGACATCCCGCCCTCACGGTATCGAACGCACTCGTCGCGCTGGACGCTGACGATGATGCGGCTCTCGCCCAGCAGCTTGAGACCGTCGAGGGCTTTATCGACCACGTGAGTGAGAACCGCGGCGTGGCCGCCTACCACGGCATCGAGGTCGAGCTCGCGGGTCCCAAAGCCGATCTGTTCGCAGCAATCCGCGAGGTAGGCGCCCTTATGCAGACCGCAGGCGTCAAGAACACCCAGGTCAACGAGTGGGTCTACCGCAGTCTGGCAGCACTCGACAGCTCAGACGAAAAGGCAGCCGAGCAGCTCACCGAAGCCCCTGCCATCAAAGCTGCACTTGCCTAAAAAGGCCTGCACCCTGGCGGCTGCGGTACCGCCCGGGTGCAGGCCATAAGCTCAATCGAAAACCCTAACGCAGATACGCTTTCGCGTTGTCCAAGCTGTACGCAATCGTCGAGCCGTTGTGCAACAGCGACGACGTCTGCGGGGTAATCGCGCCGGTAATACCCAGTGCCAAGAGCGCTGAGTTGGTGAGCATCACCTTAGAGTAGGAGCTCGTCAGACGATCAACGAGGCCCTGGCTCATGCGGCGCAGGCGCACGATCGCAGCGAGATCCGTATCGGTCAGGATGATATCGGCAACCTCCTTGGCGATGTCGCTTCCGCCGCCCATGGCCAGACCCACATCGGCCAAACCGAGCGCTGGCGAATCGTTGACGCCGTCGCCCACCATGGCAACGTGGCGCCCCTCGCTCTTAATGCGCTCCACATAGGCGTACTTGTCCTCGGGCAGCAGCTCGGCCTTAAACTCGTCGACCCCCGCCTCTCGCGCAATGCGCTCGGCTGTGCGTTCCGAATCGCCCGTGAGCATAACGACATGCTTGACGCCCAGCGCATGCAGGTCGGCGATAGCCTCACGGACCCCGGGCTTGAGCGGATCCTCGATACCGAGCACGCCGACGACCTTGCCATCGACCGCCAGATACAGCGGCGACAGGCCCTGCATCTTGAGGTCGATTTGCTCCTTGATGTCGGACTCAAGCTGCGCACCCTCGTCCTCAAATACAAAGTGTGCGGAACCGATGATGGCGCGACGCCCTTCAATGGACGAAGCGATGCCGTGCGCCACGATGTACTCGACGGCGGCATGGCGCTCGCGGTGCTCGAGCTCGCGCTCGCGTGCCGCATTGACCACGGCGCGTGCCACCGGATGCGGGAAATGCTCCTCCAAGCAAGCGGAAAGGCGCAGAATCTCGTCCTCGCTCCAGCCATCGGTGGTGAGCACGCAGGCAAGACGCGGCTGCGCCTCGGTGAGCGTGCCGGTCTTATCAAACACGATGGTATCGGCCTTGGCAAACGACTCAAAGTACTTCGCGCCCTTGACCATGACGCCCATCTTGGCGGCATCGCTCATAGCGGTCATGACGGCAACGGAACCCGTGAGCTTGAGTGCGCACGAGTAGTCGACCATCAACGCCGCCGAGGTCTTGATGAGGCTGCGCGTGGTGAGCGCGACCAGACCCGCAAGCAGGAAGTTCCACGGGACGATCTTGTTGGCGAGGTCCTCCATGTGCGACTGACCCTCGGACTTGAGCGAGTCGGCCGTCTGCACGAGCGAGACGATCGAGCGGAGCTTGGTCTGAGCCGTATTGGCGCGCACACGCACCAAGATGCTGCCGTCTTCCACGACGGTGCCGGCGAACACGTCGTCGCCTGCGCTGCGCTCGACGGCAAGCGGCTCGCCGGTCAGGGTCGCCTGGTTGACCATGGCGCTCCCCTGTTCGACCACACCGTCAATGCAGATGGACATGCCGGTGCGCACGGCGACCAAGTCGCCGGGCTCAAGCTCGGTGGCGGCAACGCTCACCTCAGTGTCGCCGACCACTTTTTGTGCCTTATCAGGCACGTCGAGCAGCGAGTTGATGAGCTCGTTTTCGCTCATGGCGCGTGTGTAGTCCTCGAGCAGCTCGCCCACGTTGAGCAGGAACATCGTCTGACCCGCGGTGTCGACGTCGCGCTTGACGAACGAGATGCCGATGGCCGAGGCGTCGAGCACGGGGACGGTCAGGCGCGGTTGTGCGAGCTCGTGGAGAGCGGCGCGCAAAAATGCCATGTAACCGGCCACGACAAACACCGCACGCAGAGGCGTAGGCAGGAACCAGCGGCGCGCGTAGTGGGCGCCGATAAGTGTGGCAAGATCCATGACGAGCTTGTGCTTGCGCGGCTCAAGCTGCATCACGTAACCCGTCTTTGCGTCGGCAATGGCCTGGGCATCGAGCGCACCCAGGGCGTCGAGTACGCCCGCACGACACTGCTCGTCATATTCGAGCGCCATCTGGCCAATACGGCCATAAACGCGTACCTTGTGCACGCCGTCGATATCGCCGCTGAGCTTAAGAAGTGCATCGAGATCGCTCTCTGGCACAGGACCCGCCAATTGAAGACGGGTCCTGCCGGGGATCTCGCTAATAATCGAGAATCTCATAGTTTGTGCCTGGGAGCGTTACTCGGCTGCCTCATCAGCAGCGGCCTCGCTCTGGGTGATGTAGGCAGCCTCGGCAACCATGTCATCGACACTGGCCTTGGCCTGCTCGACCATGTCCTGGTAGCAGTTCTTGACGCGCATGCCGCACGCGATGCCCTGCACGCAGGCATTCTTTACCGGAGCGCTGGTAAGCAGCTTGATGCCAGCCGTACCAAGCAGAAAACCGCCACCGACAAGCAGAGTGTTGAACGTGGACTTCTTCATGATGTTTCTCCCTTTTCCGCAACAACTGCGGCACGGTGCCTTAGCACCCGAGTAAACAAGTTTGCTCGAGCACACTTTTGGAAAATAGTTTAGTTTATCTAACTATTGAGGTCAACAAAGGTTAACTTTTTGGAAATCTTAAGATGCGGAGCAGCGGGCTTCTGGCGATCCGCCCGCCGCGATGTACATCTCCAGCATCCAAGAAAGGCTCTCCCCCGGCCCAACGAATCAAGGTCTAATACTTTTCCGCGAAGTGAACGAGCAAAATTGGACCCCCGAAGCATCCGCATTTTTTCGCAGCAAAACCGCAGGAAGCACTCGACAAAACCGCAGGAAACCGAGCCAGAAAAGTGTTGATGTTTCAGAGATCCAAAATAGGTCGTTCACTTCGCGGAAAAGTATTCACCTTCGTTTTCAATATCCATAAAGAATGAGGGCGCCAACGGCGTCCTCATTCACCAAATTCCATCCAGCCCGCCTGACCCGAACGGCCGATTCGTCACGGAACCGAGGGGCCGGGCGCAGGGCCTTGCCTCTCAATGAGTTCCGCACGAACAGGAGGCGCCAGTGGCGCCTCCGTCGTGAGTCAGGACTGTCCGAAATTGAGAGGCAAGGCCCTGCGCCCGGCCCCTCGGTTCCCGTTTACGAGAGCGACGTTCTCAGCAACTCGTTGAAGAGCTTCGGGTTGCCCTTGCCGCGGCTCGCCTTCATGCACTGGCCCACCAAAAAGCCGATGACCTTCTGGTTGCCGTCACGATACTGCTGCGCCTGATCGGCACAGTTTGCCAGCACCTCGTCCACGATCGGCTGCAGCGCGCCAGCATCGCTCACCTGACGCATGCCGCGCTCGTCGACGATCTTGTTGGGATCATCGCCAGTCTGGGCCATGGCCTCAAAGACCTCGTAAGCCTGGTTGGAGCTGATGGCATCGGTCGCCAGCAGCTTGGCAAGAGCCGCCACTTGAGCCGGCGCGATACCGGACTCGGCCAGCGAGACGCCCGCGCCCTTAAGGTAGGCGATCATCTCGTTGACCAGCAGGTTTGCGACCGTCTGGGCCTCCTTGCCAGCCATACCGGCAGCGGCGGCCTCAAAGAACTCGGCAAACTCCGGGTCGCCGGCAATCTGCTCGGCGTCGGCCGTCTTAATGCCAAAGTCGGTCTCAAAACGGGCGCGCTTGGCATCGGGCAGCTCGGGAATCTCGCCACGGCAGCGGTCGATGAACTCGTCGTCCAGATCGAACGGCGCCAGATCGGGGTCGGGGAACAGACGATAGTCGTCGGCCGTCTCCTTCACACGCATGACCACGGTGCGCTTGCGGCTGGGCTCCCAGTGACGGGTCTCCTGGTAGATAATGCCGCCCTCCTCGAGCACCTCGGCCTGGCGGCAGATCTCGTAGGCAAGGCCGTCATGCAGACTCTTAAACGAGTTGAGGTTCTTGAGCTCGGTCTTGGTGCCCAGCTTGGTCTCGCCGCGGCGGCGCAGCGACACATTGCCGTCGCAACGCATGGAGCCCTTCTCCATGGAGCAGTCGGAGATGCCCAGTGTCACAAAGATGCGACGGAGCTTCTCCATAAACAGGCGAGCCTCCTCGGGCGTGCGCAGATCGGGCTCGGTGACGAGCTCAATCAGCGGCGTGCCGCAGCGGTTGTAGTCGACGAGCGACTCGGCCGCGGCGGTAATGCGGCCCTCGGCGCCGCCCACATGGACCATCTTGGCGGCGTCCTCCTCCATATGGATGCGCAGGATGCGGATGGGCACCGTGTAGGAACCGTCCTCGCGACGCTCGGGCATCTGCAGGTTGGACGCGTCGTAGCTGGCCAGGTGACCGGCGCGCTGGTTACCCTCGCGCATGGTCGACGTCATGGACGTGGACAGGCCCTCGGCGTTGGCCGAGGCGCTCGCCAGGCTCTGGGCCTCGGCCTCGCCAAACGCGCAGTCGGGGCGCTCGGCGGCACCGCGACCGGTCACGTCCAGATCCAGGTGACCGTACATGGCAAAGGCGACCGGACCCTGCGTAGTCTGGAAGTTCTTGGCCATATCGGGATAGAAGTAGTGCTTGCGGTAGAACATCGAGTGGCGCTGGATCTCGCAGTTGGTGGCGAGACCGGCCTTGACGATGCTCTCGATGGCGCGCTTGTTGGGCACCGGCAGGGCGCCGGGCAGGCCCAGGCACACCGGGCACACGTTGGCGTTGGGCTCGTCATCGTGGCTGAGCTTGCAGTTGCAGAACATCTTGGTGTCGAGTGCGGTGAGCTCGGTGTGGATCTCCAGGCCGATCACGGCCTCCCAATCCTGCAGGACCTCGGAAAACTCCTTCATTACAGCTCGCCTCCCTTCCCGGCAAAATCGGGCGCGACGGAAAGCGCGGGCGCACCCGTGGCGGCATCGGCAAAGCCGCGCTCCAGGGCGCGGGCAAACGTGAGCAGCTGACGGTCCTTGAAGGCCGGACCCACCAGCTGGGCAGAAACGGGCAGCTGAGTATCCTCGCCCAGGCCCAGCGGCACCGAGATGCCACCGTTGCCGCAGATGTTGAGCGAGATGGTGTACAGGTCGGAGAGGTACATCTGCGTGGGGTCGCTGATCTCGCCAAACTTAAAGGCCGTGCGCGGCGAGGAGGGCATGAGGATGGTGTCAACCTTGGCATACGCGGCATCGTAGTCCTGCGTGATGAGCGTGCGGGCCTTTTGCGCGGCGTAGTAGTACTTGTCGTACACGCCCGAGCTCAGCAGGTAGGCGCCGAGCATCTGACGGCGCTTGGCTTCGGCGCCAAAGCCGTGGGCGCGCGAAAGCGAGCTCTGGTCGGACAGGTTGGCGCAGCCCTCCTCCTGATAGCCGTAGCGAATGCCGTCGAAACGGGCCAGGTTGGAGAACGCCTCGGCCGGGCCGATGACGTAGTAGGCGGCGATGGCAGCGTCCAAGTGCGGCAGGTCGACCTCGACCAGCTCGGCGCCCTGGTTCTGCAGCTCCTGAGCGGCGCGCTGAACAGCAGCCTTGACCTCGGGCGTCAGGCCCTCGGCCTCCATAAACGCAGGGATAATGCCCACGCGCTTGCCCTCGATACTGTCGTTGAGGTGCTCGGTAAAGTCGACGGCACAGTCCTGGCTGGTGCAATCGTACGGGTCGTGGCCCGCACCGGTGAGCGCGTTCATGGCCAGCGCGACATCCTCGACCGTGCGGCCAAAGGGGCCCACCTGGTCGAGCGACGAGCCAAAGGCAACCACGCCGTAACGGCTCACGGCGCCATACGTGGGCTTAAAACCCACCACGCCGCACAGCGACGCCGGCTGGCGGATGGAGGCGCCGGGGGCCGCGCCCGCACCACCT
>UQHQ01000011.1 GCA_900540945.1 uncultured Collinsella sp.
ACCATTGCCAAGACAGCGCCGCAGGCAGCCGACGCCGCACGACTGGCGGCCGCCGTCGAAGCTGCAAACGCCGCGGTCATCGAGGCTGCGCTCAACGGGCTTGGCAAGCCCGGCATGGGCTGCACGGCAACCTGCGCCTATATCGAAAACGACATGCTCGCCATCGCCCACGTGGGCGACTCGCGCGCCTATCTGCTCCACGAGGGCACGCTCATCCGCGTGACCCGCGACCACTCCTATGTGGAGGAGCTCGTGGACGCCGGCGAGATTACGGCAGACGAGGCTCGCGTCCACCCCCCCCCCCCAGGTCAACCCCAACCGCTCGGTCATCACCCGCGCGCTGGGCTCGGATCCCGCCATGTATGCCGACCACTTTACCCTGCATATCGAGGAAGGCGACCGCCTGATCCTGTGCTCGGACGGTCTTTCGAGCATGATTCCCGATAGCGATATCGAAAACATCGCCACGCAGTCCTCGACCGCGCAGATTTGCGTCGACAACCTTGTTGACGCGGCACTGGTCGCCGGCGGGCATGACAACGTCACCGTGCTTGTCGTTGACCTGGTCGACGATGGCGTCATGCGCGAGGCAAAGCGCGTCCGCCGCCGCAACATCACCATTGCCACCGTACTGGGCATCGCTTTTGTGCTGGCGGCAGCCATCTGGGCCTACGCAGGCATCACCGGCTCGTACTACCTGGGCACCTACAAGGACACCGTCGCGGTCTACCGGGGCATTCCCGGCAAGCCGCTCGGCCTTAAGCTGCACTGGCTCGACAGCACGACCACCATCAAACTGTCCGACCTGCCCGAAGACACACAAAATCGCCTTAAGGCAGGTATTCAGCAGACGAGCATCGACGACGCACAGGACACCATCTCCAAGTACCGCCATCAGATCGACGAGGAGCAGACCCGTCAGGTGATCGACGCGCAAACGATCCGCAATAACACCGACCAGGGTTCGACCTCCGAATCGGATTCCGAGAATACCGCCGAACAGTCCGCCGAGGCCGAAGCCTCCGATAAGAATTAGAAAGGGAGTGCCGCTTATGAGTCGCCGTAATACCGAACTGCTCTTACTCATCGCCTCGGCGTTCCCCGTCATCCTGCTGTATGCGATGTACGTGCTCACCGCAGGCGCCGTCATCTCGTTTGAGACACTTGCCGTTCCGATCGGTCTCTTTGCCGCCTTCGCCGCGGCGCATATCGCCGTGCGCATTCTGGCACCCGGCGCCGACCCGGCCATCCTGCCCATCGTCTTTGTTCTTTCGGGCATTGGCATCACGTTTGTGACGCGCTTGGCGCCCACGCTCGCCATCTCGCAGCTCGTCATCCTGTTTATCTCGGTGGCGTTGATGGTAGGTACGCTTGCGCTGGTCAAAAACCTCGACGTGGTCATGCGCTACAAGTACACCTTTGGCATCATCGGCATCATCTTGCTGATGCTGCCCATCTTTATCGGCACCACGATCTCGGGTTCTAAACTGTGGATTCGCATCGCCGGCTTTACCATTCAGCCCGGCGAGTTCGCCAAGGTCTTTATCGTGCTGTTCCTAGCCGGTTACCTGGCCGAGAACCGCGAACTGCTCTCTATCTCCAACCGCAAGATCTTGGGTCTTAAGATTCCGCGTCTGCGCCTGCTGCTGCCGCTGTTCGCAGTCTGGGGCGTATGCCTGCTCGTCGTTGTCTTCGAACGTGACCTGGGCTCGGCCTTGCTGTTCT
The DNA here is from genome assembly GCA_900540945.1 of uncultured Collinsella sp. Taxonomy (GTDB): domain Bacteria; phylum Actinomycetota; class Coriobacteriia; order Coriobacteriales; family Coriobacteriaceae; genus Collinsella. The sequence continues at coordinate 1,726 of UQHQ01000011.1, forward strand.
ACACCATCTTCTTGCTGATGCTCTACGTTGCCACGGGTCGCTTCTCGTATGTCATCATCGGCCTTGTGCTCTTGGCCGTGGGGGCCGTGGGCGCTTACAAGTTCCTGTCGCACGTCCAGGTTCGTTTCCAGATCTGGGCCGATCCCTTTAAGGATGCACAGGGCCAGGGCTACCAGATTGTCCAGTCCCTCTTCTCGCTGGCCGACGGCGGCCTTGTTGGCGTCGGCATTGGCAACGGCATGGCCAACAACATCCCCGTCGTCGAGTCCGACTTTATCTTCTCGGCTATCGGCGAGGAGATGGGCCTTTTGGGCGGTGGCGCCGTTCTTATCCTGTTTATGCTCTTTGCCGTACGTGGCCTGACCACGGCAGCCCGTGCCAAGTCCGACCTTGCCGCCTTTAGCGCCACTGGTCTTACGGCCGCCATCAGCTTCCAGACGTTCTTGATCGTTGGCGGCGTTACCCGCCTGATTCCGCTGACCGGCGTCACCCTGCCCTTTATGAGCCAGGGTGGCTCCTCGCTGCTGGCAAGCTTTATCATCGTCGCGCTTTTGCTGCGCGCCGGTGACGAGGCAACCGGTCGCGAGGCCGAGCTCACCGGCACCGGCACCATGGCCGCCATCACCGACGACCAGGTCGCCTCGGCGGCCTCCCCGGCTGGCACGCGCTTCGCCACTTCGTCTTCGCACAACCGCGGCAGCCACTCCGCCGGCTCGCGCATGCGCCGTCGCCTGCTCGACACGCCCGAATCCGGTGTGCTCGGCCGCGTGGCGCTCGCCAATCGACTGACCCGCGCCGTGCTCGCCTTTACGGCACTATTCGCCATCCTTATCGGCAACCTCACCTATGTCCAGGTCATCAAGGCCAAGGACTATCAGGACATGCCGACCAACAACCACACCATCGCCCGCTCCAAGTACATCCAACGCGGCTCCATCATCACGTCCGACGGCGTGACGCTGGCCGAGTCACTGCAACAGGAAGACGGCACCTACGCCCGCTCCTACCCCAATGGAAACATGGCCGCTCACGTGGTGGGCTATGTAAGCCAGCAGTACGGCACCGCTGGTGTCGAGAGCGTCATGAACGAAACGCTCACCGGCTCCAAGGATTACTCCAGCTGGGACAACGCCCTCGCGTCGCTCGCGGGCCAAAACCAACCGGGCAACACCGCCAAGCTCACCATCGACTCGCGCATCCAGACGGCTGCCGAGCAGGCACTCAAGGGCTTTAAGGGTGCCGTGGTGGTTATGGATCCGCGCACCGGCGCGGTCCTCGCATGCGCAAGCTCGCCCACCTATGACAACACCAACATCGATGCCCTGATGCAGTCGGGCGGTGGCGAGGACGGCTCCATGTACGACCGCGCCATGGACGCTCTCTATACCCCGGGCTCGACCTTTAAGGTCGTCACACTCTCCGCGGCGCTCGAAACCGGCACCGCCAGCCTTACCAGCACGTACCAGGCGCCCGGCTCCATGGATATCGGCAACGCGCCGGTCACCAATTACGCCAACGAGAGCTACGGTACCATCAGCCTGCAACAGGCCTTTGCCGTGTCGTCCAACGTCGTCTTTGGCCAGGTGGCCAACGAGATCGGCGCCAGCTCGCTCGTCCAGTTTGCCAACGCCTTTGGTTACGGCCAAAAGCTCGGTCAGGACCTGACCACCGCGGCCTCCATCATGGCCGACCCCTCGCTCATGACCGAGTGGGAGACCGCCTGGGCAGGCGCCGGCCAGCCTGTCGGCATGGACCACACGCCAGGTCCGCAGACCACCGTCATGCAAAACTGCGTGATAGCGGCGGCCATCGCCAACAGCGGCGTGGTCATGGACCCGTTCTTCGTGGCCCAGGTGCTCGCCCCCGACGGAACCGTGGTCAAGACCACGCAATCCCGCTCGCTCGGCCAGGCCGTCAGCGCCACCACGGCCGATCAGGTCAAGCAGGCCATGCTCGCGGTTGTCCAGTCCGGCACCGGCACCGATGCCCAGATTCCGGGCGTCAAGGTCGCCGGCAAGACCGGATCGGCCGAGACCGGCGGTACCAACGTCAACTCGATGTTCGTCGGCTTCGCGCCTTACGATTCACCCACGGTCGCCATCTCGGTGGCCTTGGAGGATTACGACAAACACGACGTCGAGGCAGCCAAGATCGCCGGCATCGTCCTGACCGCGGCACTTGCCGCCCAAGGAGCGTGATGCCTGTGATCGAAGCGGATACTTGGGGCGCGCCGCGGCCGATGAGCTAGCGGCAAGGCGCCACGCGGTCCCAGCGGCCATAGATTTGGTACTACACACATCGTTGAGCGAATAAGTTAGTTAGGAGCAGGAATGGAACAGAGGGTCCTCGGGGGAAGATACCTCCTCAAGGATAAGGTGGGGACGGGCGGCATGGCGACCGTCTTCCGTGCGCAAGATCAGGTCCTCGACCGCACGGTTGCCGTCAAGATCATGCTGCCGCAGTATGCCGGCGACGCCACCTTCGCCGCCCGCTTTAAGCAGGAGGCCCAGGCAGCAGCAGGTCTATCCTCCCCCTATATCGTGGGCGTCTACGATTGGGGCAAGGATGGCGATACCTACTACATCGTCATGGAGTACCTGCGCGGTACCGACCTTAAGAGCGGCATCAAGAGCCACGGCGCCCTCGATCCAAAGAAGGTCGCGCAGATCGGCTCGCAGATCAGCTCCGCGCTTTCGGTCGCCCACAAGCACGAGATCATCCACCGCGACATTAAGCCGCAAAACATCATGGTGCTGCCCGACGGCAACATCAAGGTCATGGACTTTGGCATCGCGCGCGCAAAGAACAGCCACCTCACGCAGGACAACAATGTACTGGGCACCGCCCACTACGTAAGCCCCGAGCAAACGCGCGGCCAGGACCTCGGTCCCACTTCGGATATCTACTCGCTGGGTATCGTCATGTACGAGTGCGCCACCGGTCGCGTCCCCTTTGACGGCGACGACGCCATCTCGGTTGCGCTCAAGCAGGTAAACGAACTGCCGGTTCCGCCGAGCCAAGTCAACTCCGGCGTCGATGCCGATCTGGAGCGCATCATCCTCAAGTGCATGGAAAAGGACCCGTCGAACCGCTTCCAGACGGCAGACGAGCTGCGCCAGGTGCTCAACAACTACCTGTCCGGTCGCGCCGTCAACGTCTCCGAGCCCACGCGCATCATCGGTGCCGCGGGCGACCTGGGCGCCACCAAGACCCGTGAGCTGTCTGACTCCACGCGCGCTATGGTTCGCCCCGTATCGGGCGTAAGCGGACAGACCAACCCCCGCAGCGCCGTCTCGGGTTCCACCGGTTCCTACGAGGTCGATCAGCCCAAGTCCAACAAGAACAAGATTATCGCCGCCGTAGTCGCCGCAATCGCCGTGGTTGGCGTTGTGGTAGCCTTCGCCACCGGGCTCTTTGGGGGCGAGCAGGTTACGGTGCCCGATGTGCTTAACAAGGACCAGCAGACCGCTATCGAGCTGATCAAGGAGGCCGGCCTTGAGGTCGGAACTGTCGACCAGAGCTATAACGACGATGTCGACGAGGGCAAGGTTGCCGAGCAGACCCCCAACGGCAACACTAAGAAGCCCAAGGGCTCCAAGGTTAACCTGGTGATCTCCAAGGGCCCCAAGCCCTCCGAGAAAGTTGAGGTTCCGCAGCTCGTCGGCCTAACCAAGGACCAGGCCGAGGCCGCGCTGGCAAGCGTGGGCCTGAAGGGCAACGCAACCGAGGAGGCCAACGAGGCCGACGAAGGCCAGGTCTTTGAGCAGGGCACTGATGCCGGCAAGGAAGTCGAGAAGGGCACGACCATCTCGTATAAGGTCTCCAGCGGTCCTGACACCACCTCCGTCCCCGATCTGACCGACATGACCGAGGCACAGGCACGCAACGCTCTCGACATGGCCGGTTTTGGCGTCAACGTGAGCTACCAGGAGAACGATTCCGTCACCGAGGGCACCGTCATTAGCTGGAACCCCAGCGGCAAGCAGAAGCCCGGCGCCACGATCACCGTCGTCATCGCCAAGAAGTCCGGCAAGGCCAGCGTTCCGGGCAACCTGTACGGCAAGAGCATCTCCGCCGCCGTCACCGCGCTCAACAACGCCGGATTCTACAACATCGCATTCTGCGATCAGAACGGCAACCCCGTGAGTGGCAACGAAAACGCCACCGTGACGGGCGTCTCCCCCACTGGCAAGCAGTCCACCGACAGCACGATTACGCTGACGGTTTCGGTTTCTGGCTCTGGTACTGATTCAGGCGACGATTCCGGTACAAGCAACTAGCAGGCTGCTTATTATCTGCGCAGCGAACGCCGCAAACATATTCGCTCAGAAGCGCCCGCTTGCTCCCCCGGCAAGCGGGCGCTTTGCTTTTGATGCGACCCGCTAGCATGGAACGGCGCAGCTCTAACACCAAAAGAGCCTGGCACCGTAGCGGTACCGGGCTCGGCAAATCTCTGGTGCCCCCGGGCGGATTCGAAAACTCCCCCCGCGGGGAAATTGGTGACGCGGGTGTCGACGGTCCGAATCCGGCCTTTAGACCAGAAGAGCCCGGCACCGTAGCGGTACCGAGCCCGATATTCCTCTGGTGCCCCCGGGCGGATTCGAAAACTCCCCCCGCGGGAAATTGGTGACGCGGGTGTCGACGGTCCGAATCCGGCCTTTAGACCAGAAGAGCCCGGCACCGTAGCGGTACCGAGCCCGATATTCCTCTGGTGCCCCCGGGCGGATTCGAACCGTCGACACCCGCTTTAGGAGAGCGGTGCTCTATCCCCTGAGCTACGGAGGCATGCTGTACTAGTGTAGCAGATTTACTGCATCGCCATACGTCGCATGACTAGACTTCGAAGTTGCGGTGGAATAGTTCCTGTCTGAAGCATCTAAAGCCGTATTTAGAAACTATTTCACTGCAACTTATGAGGAGCTAGTTGCCTTTGTGGAAGAGGCCTTTGATGACGGAGGGGATGCTCTTGGCGCCCTTGGCGGTCACATCGATAAAGTCGGGCGAACGCACGAGCTTATCCTCGTCGACGTACTTGCGGACCGCGCGAAGCGTCTCTTTGTCGTCGCGCGTCGAAAACGTAAAGTGACCGTTGTCCTTGGTGAAGATGGCAAAACGCGTAATCTTCTTGGTGCCGCGCAAAACCTCGGCGGCAATATAGTCGACCTCGTCCCACGGAATTTGAATATAATCCTCGGGATTGCGCTCGTTATAGTACTCGAACGCCTTATTGCCCACCATCACGTTACCGTGGCTGGTAAGCCCCATCAGGCAGGTTGCCGGCGTTGCCAGATCGACCGTGCTGTTCTGAGATTGCGCCATACGCGCCTCGCCCTCCAATTAAAACAATCGGACCGCATCCAGTGTACCCACCGGGTGCGGTCCGTTTCAATGGCTCAAAAGCCCTTACCTAGCAACTCTCGGTCTTAAGCCGAAGCGTGCTTACATGAAGCCGCAGAAGCGACCGATGATGCCGACGGCGAAGAGAGCCAGGATGATGACGATCGGGCTAACCTTCTTCTTGAGGAGCTTGCAAACCAGCAGGGTCAGGCACACGGCGGCAAGGCCGGGGATGAGCTGATCGAGGTTACCCTGGAGCGTGGTGACCTTCATCTGATCAAGGGCGGTAGCACCGACGGAGTTGTACATCGTCAGCGCTTCCTTGATACCCTCGGAACCGGAAGGCAGGCTAGCCCAGTCGATAAAGGCGCCAGCAGACTGCTTGACCGTGGAGACGATCGGGGTGAAGGAAATGGACACCCAGCGCTCGACCAAAGCGCCGATGATGAACATACCCAGGATGGAAGCGCCCTCGGTGACCTTGCCCATCAGACCACCGGAGAGGTCCTTGGCGATGGAGGAGCCGACCTTGTAGCCAAACTCCTGCGTGTACCACAGGAAAGCGTAACGGATGATGTTCCACGCGAAGAAGAACAGCAGCGGACCGACGATGCTGCCGGACATGGCCAGGGAAGCGCCCAGAGCGCCCAGAATCGGGCGAAGGGTGAACCAGAAGACGGGGTCACCGACGCCGGCGAGCGGGCCCATCATACCGACCTTGACGCCCTGGATGGCGACATCATCGATCGGAGCACCGTTGGCGCGCTCCTCCTCGAGGGCGAGGGTAACGCCAATGACGGGGGCGGAAACATAGGGGTGGGTGTTATAGAACTCCAGGTGGCGCTTAAGAGCGGCAATCTGGTCATCCTTGCTGGTGTAGAGCTTCTTGATCGCAGGGATCATTGCGAAGCACCAGCCGCCGTTCTGCATACGCTCGTAGTTCCACGAGCCCTGAAGGAACTGATGACGGAAGCAAACCTTCTTGCGGTCAGCCTTGGTGAGCTGAATCTTGTTCTCTGCCATATGTATCACTCCCCTCCTACTCGTAATCGTTCAGAATGTCGCCGAGCGGGTCGCCGGAGCCACCGCCCGTGCCGCCACCCTGCTTGGCCAGATCCTTAAGACCAAGGTAGATGAGGGCAAGGGAGATGCCGATGAGGCCAAGGGCGATCAGCGTGAGCTGAGGGATGGCAGCAAGGACAAAGCCGAGGATGAAGAACGGCCAGGTCTCCTTGGTGGCCATCATGTTGATGACCATGGCGTAACCGACGGAAGCGACCATGCCGCCGCCGACGGCCATGCCGCCGGACAGCCAGTCGGGCATAGCGTTAAGCGCGTTGGTAACAGCCTCGGCCGGGATAACGCACAGAAGTACTGCCGGGATGGCGATACGAAGGCCCTGCATGAGGATGGCAGCGTACTGCCAGCGCTCGATGCCGGAGAAGTCGCCCTTCTCGGCGCAACCGTCCATGGCGTGAGCGATAGCGGTAGCAATGGTACGGCAGATCATGGTCAGGAACAGACCAGCGACCGACAGCGGGACGGCGACGGCGATGGCCGCGGTAACGGCCTTGGCCGAATCAGTGGCGCCGCCGTTGAGGGCGAGCACCATGATGATCGAAGAAGCGACCGAGGCCAGAGCGGCGTCAGGCGCGACGGCGGCGCCGACGTTAGCCCAGCCAAGGGCCATCATCTGGAGCGAACCGCCCAGGAGGATGCCCTCCTGAAGGTGACCGGTTACGAGACCGATAAGCGTGCATGCCACGAGCGGCTGATGGAACTGGAACTCATCCAGAATGCCTTCCATACCGGCAAGCAACGCGACAATCGCAACAAGCAGAATAGTGATTGCAGACATGTATCGGACCCTCCTTTACTATGCTTGAGCGGCCAGTTCGGCCTTAGCTTTCTTCAACATGGCGTCGAGATCCTCGGAGGCATCCGAAGGAACCTTGCGGACCTCGAACTTGACGCCCTTGGCCTTGAGGGCCTCGAGGGTCTTAACGTCGTCATCGCCCATAGCGACGGCGTTGGTGACGACGACCTTGCCCTTGGAGTGAGCCATGGAACCGATGTTGACTTCCTTGATGTCGACGCCGGCCTCGATGGCCTTGAGCAGATCCTGCGGGTTCTCGAAGAGCAGCATGGCCTTGGTGTCACCAAAACGCGTGTCCTTGACGACCTCGGCCATCTTCTTGATAGGCACGACGTTGGCATGGACTCCCGGAGGGGCAGCCTGCTCGATCATGGTCTTGCGGAGCTCGTCGTGAGCAACGCCGTCGGAAACCACGATGATGCGGTTGGGGTTGATCTGCTTGGTCCACGTGGTGGCCACCTGACCATGCAGCAGACGGGTGTCGATACGGACGTGGGCAATCTTGATACGCCCGTCGCCGATAACCGTTCCCGGAGGGATGGCGCCTGCAGGAGCAGCGGCGGCCGCAGCCGGCTTCTTCTCCTCGGGCTCCAGAGACTCGGGCTTGACGCGCACGCCAGCCTTAGCCTCAGTCACGAGATGTTTTGCGATCGCATGTGCAGTGTTCTTTGCATCAAAGCGCTGCGAATATGCCTCGATGAGCATAGGCAGGTTGACACCGGTGACGATAGCCCAGGAATCATGGCCCTCGATGAGCCCGCTAATCTGGTTGAACGGCGTGCCGCCCCACAGATCAACGAGGAAGAGCACCTGCTCCTGGTCCTCGAAGGAAGCGATTGCTTCCTCGACCTTAGCACGGAAGTCGTCGGGGCCCATGCTCGGCTCGAGCGAGACCACGGCCACAGACGGCTGATCGCCAAAGACCATCGAGCCCGTCTGCTTGATTCCAGCTGCCAAGTCCCCGTGGCTAGCAAGAACAATACTTACCATCACATAACCTCCTTTTTGTCTACGTAATTCCTACACGACATGAAAGGAGTATACCTGTTTGGTTTGTGGAATTATAGCTAAATTCGTAAAAGGTTGCATTATTTGTTTAAACGTCTAAGTTTGTTACAAGTTGATTACGTTACTGCTATTTGACTCATTACCCGCCAAGGCGTCGCTTATCAAGCCATGTACTTTACAGATATAAGCAGGCTGTTCATTAATATCGATTTTAGGCAAGCGCGAATGCGCTTGTACTGCCGCTACTTTGTTCAAACAGGTATGACTTGACTATTTGCGCGACTTATGATCTACGAAACCACTCAAGAAAGTTGCGGTGGAATAGTTCTTGTTTAAGAGCCAGAAGGCTGGATTTAGGAACTATTTCACCGCAACTTATAGGGGATCCTAGACGATGTGGAGGGGGTTGGCGGCATCGACGGCGTCGAGGACGTCGGAAGGGCCGTCGGGGGCAGTGTCTGCCGGCTCCTCGTCGGGGGTCTCGATCTGCTTGATCATGACCTCTTGGCCCTGGAGCAGATAGGTATCGCCGCTACCGCAATGGGGGCAGGTCTTGCCGTGCTCGACCGTCGCGTAGTCGCAGCCGCACGCCTCGCAATGCGTCACGGCCTCGACGGGCTCCACAATAAGCTCCGCGCCCTGCGCGATGGGCTTTTTATCTGCCGCCCAGCGCCAAGCGTCGAGCAGCAAGTCGGGAACGACGCCCGAGACCTCGCCCAGCAGCAGCGTGACGCTCGAAACGCGACTCACGCCATTGGCGCGCGCCACGTTCTCGACATCGCGAATAATGTGATAGACGATTCCGAGCTCGTGCACTTTTAATTCCTTCCGCCGTTCCCGTTATGGCTACTTACTTGCGACCAAATTTGATCTTGATAGCACGCTTAAGCGCATACTTGCCGAGGCTTGGGAGCTTTTGCTCGTATTTGACCATCGTGGAGCACTCGGGGCGGTCGCGATCCAGATGGATGGCGTCGAACGCACACTTGGTGGTGCACAGACCGCAGCCGATGCACTTGTTGGGGTCGACGATTGAGGCACCGCAGCCCAGGCAGCGGGCAGTCTCGGCGCGCACCTGTTCTTCGGTAAAGGTCTCAACATACTCGCTAAACGGCGCAACCTTCTCGCGCTCGCGGTCCACGTGGGCAACCTCGCGGCTCGCGTTGTCGTAGCTCTCGACCACGGCATCGTCGCGGTCGAGCGCGGTGTAGTGGCGCTGGTTGCGGCCGATGGTGAGCGTGGAGCCCGGCTGCACAAAGCGATGGATGGACACGGCGGCCTCGTGACCGGCGGCGATGGCGTCGATGGCAAAGCTCGGACCGGTGTAGACGTCGCCGCCCACAAAGATGTCGGGCTCAGCGGTCTGATAGGTCTGGGGGTCGGCAAGAGCACCCTGGCCGCGGCCGAGCTCCACCTTGGAGCCAGCCAGCAGGTCGCCCCACACAATGGACTGGCCAATCGACATGACCACGCGGTCGGCATCGACGCGGCGCAGATCGTTCTCGTCGTACTCGGGCGCAAACCGGCCCTCGTCGTCAAAGACACGCGTGCAGCGCTTGAAGGTGACACCGCACACACGACCGGCCTCGTCCAGGTGAACCTCCTTGGGGCCCCAGCCGCAGCTGATGTGAGCGCCGTCCTCAACGGCCTCGCGACGCTCCTCCTCGTTGGCGGGCATCTGGGCCTCGCTCTCCAGGCAGAACATCTCAACGTGCTCGGAACCCAGACGGCAGGCGTTGCGCGCGACGTCGATGGCCACGTTGCCGCCGCCCACCACGATGGTGCGGCCGGGCAGCGCGTCGATCTTGCCACTGTTGACCTCGCGCAAAAAGTCGACGGCCACGGTCACGTCCTCGGCATCCTCGCCCGGAATACCGGCGAGGCGGCCGCCCTGGCAGCCAATAGCCACGTAGAAGGCCTTAAAGCCCTGCTCGCGCAGCTCGTCGAGCGTCACATCGCGACCGACCTCCACGCCATAGCGGAACTCGGCACCCATCAGGCGAATGATCTCGACCTCTGCCTCGATAACGTCCTTCTCCAGCTTAAAGCTGGGAATGCCGTAGGTGAGCATGCCGCCCGGGCGCTCGTTCTTCTCGAACACGACGGGCTTATAGCCCTTCTCGGCCAGATAGAAGGCGCAGGACAGACCGGCCGGGCCGGCACCGATGATGGCGATCTTCTGATCGAAGCCGCCGGCACGCGTCGGGGTCACCACGGGCGGGACATAGCGGGTCGTGGCATCAAGATCGCGCTGGGCGATAAACTTCTTGACCTCGTCGATAGCCACGGCGGCGTCCACACGGCCGCGGGTGCAGGCATCCTCGCAGCGGCGGTTGCACACGCGGCCGCAGATAGCGGGCAGCGGGTTCTCGCGCTTGATGAGCGCCAGCGCCTCGTCATAGCGCCCCTGTGCCGCAAGCTTCAGATAGCCCTGAACAGCAACGTGCGCGGGGCAAGCCGTCTTGCAGGGCGCGGTGCCGGACTCGTGCGTCTCGATACGGTTATCGTTGCGGTAGTTGGGCGACCACTTGGTGTGGTCCCACTTGGTGGCATCGGGCAGCTCCTGGCGCGGATACTCGGGCACCTGTCCGCCGGCCTTTTTGCTGCAGAGCTTCTGGCCGAGCTTGGCGGCACCGGCAGGGCACACCTCAACGCAGCGACCGCAGGCCACGCACTTGTCCTTCTCGACCTTGGCGACATAGGCCGAGCGCGACAGGTTGGGCGTGTTGAACAGCTGCGAGGTGCGCAGGGCGTAGCACACGTTGACGTTGCAGTTGCAGATGGCGAAGATCTTGTTCTCGCCGTCGATATTGGTGATCTGGTGCACAAAGCCGTTGTCCTCGGCCTGGCGCAAAATGTCGTAGACTTCCTCGCGCGTCACATAGTGGCCGCGGTCGGTCTCGACCACATAGTCGGCCATATCGCCCACGGCAATGCACCAGTCGGCGGGGTCGTCGGCGCAGCCCTCGCCCATCACGCGACGGCTCGCGCGGCAGCTGCAGGTGCTGGCGGCATACTTACCCTCGTATTTGTCGAGCCAATGCTCGATATGCTCAATCGGCACCGAGGTGCTCGAAGCATCGATAGCCTTCTCGACCGGAATGACGTGCATGCCGATACCGGCGCCTCCGGGCGGTACCATCGGCGTGGCTTTGGACAGCGGACCCTTGGACGCCTGCTCAAAGAACTTGGCGTAGACCGGATGCTCCTCGAGCTGGCTCACGCGCATGTTGAGGAACTCGGCGGAACCCGGTACCAGCATGGGCAGCACCCACTGCTTGGCGCGCTCGGGATTTTCCCAGTTGTACTCGAGCAGGCCCGTGTAGCTCATGTCGTCGAGCATCTTCTCGATCTGGGCCTCGGGCATGCCGGTGAGCTTGACCATCTCGGGCAGCGTATAGGGACGGCGCATCTTCATCTTGCAGAGCACCTCGGCCTGCTCGTCGGTCGCGGCCTCGGCAAATGACCAGTACTCGTAGCCCAGCAGCTCGTCGCGATGCAGCAGACGGTTGGTGCAGTGCTCGCACAGCTTGACAATTGCCTCGCGCGGATGCTCCGGCAGCGGCGGCACGAACTCCGAACCGATATCGGGCTCGGTGTAGCTAATTCCCGGTCCGTTGAGAATCATGGTTGTCCCTTCTCTTGCCGCAGCCCGACGAGGCCGCAGCGCCCCTCTTTTTTTGCAGGTCGGGCATGCCCCATGCCGTTCACCCGCCATTGTTGACATTGTGTCAAAAATAGTATTGACGAACCGTCAACAATATTCAAGACTGTTAGGTGAACGGTCAGGCAAAAGAGGATGAAAGGCGGCAAAACATGGGCGACAACACAGCAGATACCTCTGTGGTCGATGCCGTCCCCGCATCCGATAGCGCGGCAAAGCGCCTGACGGGCGACGAACGCCGTCGCGAGATCCTCGATGCCGTGCGCACCGTGAGTTCCGAGCTGGGCGTGTCGCATCTATCCGTCTCGGCCGTAACCAAGCGAGCCGGCTGCACGCGCTCGCTGTTCTACCACTACTTTGCCGATATGGACGCCGCCGTCACCGCCGTCATGGACGAGGCGATCGACGGTTTTATCTCCGAGCTCGAGCAGTGGAACGCCAGCCGCAGCGTCGGTGATATCGAGGGCGCACTCGACACCGTCGCTCCGCTCTTTAAGCGACTGGTCGTGAGCGGCCGCGAGCTGCCGAGCACGCTCACCTCGAGCAGCGGTGCGCTCTACGGCGGCTTTTTGCACAACGTGGTCCAGCGCGTGGCGCAGTATATCTGCGACACCACCGTGGTGGATTTTGTCGCCCATCATGAGCTACGCATCGACCATGTCTACGAGACGTTCTACACCCTCATCATGGGGCTGTTGATGTATATCCGCACACACCCCGATGTGCCCGACGAGACGGTCAAGGAGATTATCGCCTCGACGCTCCACATCGAGGGCTATACCGCCAAGTATCCGGAGCGCAAGCCCCAGAACTGACGCCATTTGGCCAAACTGCCCGCGATCAGAAGAGGGGCCGCGGGCGTGTGAAAGGAGAGCAGCATGCTGTTCGATGTTTGGGGTAGCGATACCCTTATCCACTGGGCCGGCTGGGCCATGGTCTTTATTGGCCTGATCGTGCTCAACGAGGTCGGCCGCCGCACCAAGCTGGGCGCGGCAATCATCTTTGGCGTTGCTCCGCTGGCCATGACCATCTACTGCGTCGCCATCGCCGTCGGCGTTTCGCAGGGTGCCGAGTGGGCGCTCACCAACCCCACCCATGTGTACCAGAACAGCTGGTTCCACTACGCCAAGGTATACGCGGCGCTGGCCGGTTGCTGGGGCTTCATTGCCATTAAGTACCAGTGGGGCAAGATCGGCAAGGCGCATTGGTTCCGCGCATGGCCGTTTGTGATCGTCGCTATCAACATCATGATTGCCGTCGTGTCCGATTTCGAGAGTGCCTACCACTTCTTTGTCCTGGGCCAGTCCACCTGGGTCACCTCCGAGGGTGTCACGCAGCTTGCCGGCTGGAACAACGTGTTCAACGGCATCGCCGGTCTCATCAACATCTTCTGCATGACCGGCTGGTGGAGCGTCTACGCCTCCGAGGATCAGACCGATATGCTGTGGCCCGACATGACCTGGGTCTACATCATCGCCTACGATGTCTGGAACTTCTGCTACACCTACAACTGCCTGCCCACCCACTCCTGGTTCTGCGGCTTTGCGCTGCTGCTGGCGCCCACCGTCGCCGCCTTTATCTGGAACAAGGGCGGCTGGATTCAGAACCGCGCCTTTACACTTGCTATTTGGTGCATGTTTGCCCAGGTGTTCCCGTACTTCCAGGAGGAGTCCATCTTTGTGACCCACTCCACGCTCGACCCAGGCGCCGCCACCGCGGTCTCGATTGCCGCGCTGATCGCCAACGTCGCCGCGATCATCTACATCGCCTACCGCGCCAAGAAGCTCGGTCGCAATCCCTACAAGCAGGATGTCTTTGAGGGCACCAGCGATTGGGAGAAGGCTACCGCTCGCCGCGCCAAGGTTGATTACGCGCACGCCGAGTAACGCGCCTGACGCAAACATCGCTTGAGTACGAAGCCGCATAACCGGCTCCGCGCAACTCAACGCATTGCAGGGCCCCCGGAATGTGATTCGTTCACGTTCCGGGGGCTTTTTGCTGCCGCGAGGATGCGGCTAAACGATGCACTCGGGTTAAATCGGATCTTATATTTCGCATGCGCTTTATATGGCTCCATTTTTGGGTACAGTGTTGTCCCGATATTGAGCTTGGGGGATATATGAAAGATGAGACGATGAGCCAAGAGGATGCGGCCCAAGATGCAGAAGCATGCGCTGAGGCCCTGGAGAGCCTTGACCGGATTGCGCTGGCCGAGATTGCGTTTGACGATTCGAGCGTTGATGTGCGAGATGAGCCGGAAATCGAAGCGCAGCCCGATGATCAGGATGCAAAAGACGATGGCGCCGCGCCCACCGAAGACGAGGCGGGGCACGAGGAATCCGAATGCGAGGCCGACGACCAGCCCGAATCCGACACGAGCGAGGAAACCATCTTGCTCGACAGCTTGCCCGCCGAAGATTCGCTGACCCGCGAGCTCCCTGGCTTAGGCTCTGCGCCTGCCGTGGACGAGACCATCGCCATGGGCGATATTCCCCTACCGTCCGTTCCTTCGGCACGCGAAGCCGAGGTTCGTCATCGTAAGATGTCGCCCAGGCGCCGCAACCTGATGGTTGCCGGCGTTGTGGCCGTCGCGCTCGTCGCCGGCGGCGCAGGCTATGCTGCCTGGAACGGATATCAGCAAGAGCAGGCTGCCGCTGTCGCCGCCAGTGCGCACACGATGATGTCGGTGCAAATTGGCGTACATGCCGCGGGGCTCGACTGCTCCACCGGCTCAAAGATCCCCGTGCAGGTGAGTGGCCAGGACTCCGACGGCTCCTCTGTGAGCGAAACGCTCTACGTTGACGAGCACGGTCGCGGCATTAAGCTGCTGCCCGGCGATTACACGCTCTCCATTGCTGGATCCCCCATCGCGGAAGACGGCACCATCTACACCGTCCCGACCACCAAGGCGCAGGTCACCATTAAGAGCGATGGGCAGGATCTGCGCGCTCAAGCCACCTTTAAGCTCAAGGTACCTTCGGCCGACACGGTGACTGACGACCAGATCGATGCCGCCGCCAAGTATGCCGAGGCAGGGGGCGCAAGCTCTGCCGCCGCGGCAAAGATACTCCAGCAGGCGGCAATTACGCGCCGCGATGCCGCCACCAACGCCGTAAGCGCAAGCGAGGCTCAGTCCGCCCGCGATGCCGACGCTCGGCACAAGGCGACGAACCTGTATCAGCTCGATATTCCGGTTGAGTGGTATGGCAAGGTCGCAACCTGGCAAAACGGCAGCACGCTGTGCATTTATCTGGACAGCGACACCAACACACCGCTCGTGACGCTTGTCGCAGTGCGCGACGGCGAGACCTTTACCCCCGATGACGGCGATACGGTTTTGGGCACGGTCAGCCTGGGCAACGACTACACCGTCTACGCCAGCGGCCCTGTCTATCCGTACGTGATTCCGCAAACCATCAACGGGCGCACGCAGAACCCCGTGTCGACCTACCCCATGGACACGGCGATTGAGCTTGTCGAGCTCACGACCGGCAACCGCTACACATACAGCCAGATCAAAAACGACCTGGTCGGTAAAGACGGCAAGGCAGACGCCGCGACCAAACTCGAGACCGACTACCTCGCCCAGATTCTCCTGCCGAGCATCAAGGCCCAGGACTAGCCAGCCCGAAGACAGCCGCCCGACATCCACATCCCTAACGCAGTTGCGGTGAAATAGGGATTGTTTTTGCTGGTCAAACCGCAAAACAGTCCCTATTTCACCGCAACTTATTGGTGGCCTTTTGGGTGGCACTCAGCGCCACGGATCGGCTTCGAACATTGGCTCGCGCTCGGGGCGGCGATCGCTGTAGGGATCGTAGCCGTCGTCGTCCTCGTTCTCGGCACGGATGTAGGGGTCGCGCGGCTTGGGTGCCGGTTTAGGCGCAGGCTTGGGTGCGGCGGGCGCCGCCTCAGCCACCGGTGCGTTCGTCTTGTTCTCGTCTTTCATCTGCATAGCTCCTTGCCATGTGCTCACGTTCAACACCATCGATTGTCGCACGAAAAAGGGCGGCGAACCCAATCGGATCCGCCGCCCTTGGCGTTCGGCTCAAAAGGCAGATTTTAAGGCATGGCCCAAAATCTACTCGGCGTCGGGGACCTCGTAGGTGGCCGCCGGCGTATTGTCGCACACGACGGTAAAGCCGCCGTCCTTGTCGACATCGACCGTCACCTGATCGCCCTCGCGCACCGTGCCGTCGATGATAGCGGCGGCGATGGCATCCACGACCTCGCGCTGAACCAGACGCTTGAGCGGACGGGCGCCAAAGACCGGGTCCAGGCCGCCCACGGCGAGCATCTGCTTGGCCGCCGGAGTGATGGCAAGCGTCATGCGCTCCTTGGCCAGACGCGCGCGGACGTCAGCGAGCTGGATGTCGACAATCTTCTCAATCTGCGCCATGCCGAGCGGATGGAACACCACGATATCGTCGATACGGTTGAGGAACTCGGGGCGGAAGGTCTGAGCCATGGCCGCGTTGACCTGATGGCGCATCTCCTCCTCGTCCTTGCCGGAAAGCTCGGCGATGGCCTTGGAACCCACGTTAGACGTCATGATGATAATCGTGTTCTTGAAGGACACCTGACGACCCTGACCGTCAGTCAGACGGCCGTCGTCAAGCACCTGCAGCAGCACGTTGAAAACATCCGGATGGGCCTTCTCCATCTCGTCGAGCAAGATCACGGAGTACGGACGACGGCGCACGGCCTCGGTGAGCTGGCCGCCCTCGTCGTAGCCCACGTATCCCGGAGGCGCACCGATCAGACGCTGGACGCTGAACTTCTCCATGTACTCAGACATGTCGATACGCACGAGCGCACGCTCGTCATCGAACAGGCACTCGGCCAGCGCCTTGGCGAGCTCGGTCTTGCCCACGCCGGTGGGGCCCAGGAAGAAGAAGCTGCCGATGGGCTTGTCCGGATCGGAGAGACCCGCACGGCTGCGACGCACGGCCGCGGCGACAGCGGAGACCGCCTCGTCCTGGCCGATGACGCGCTTATGCAGCTCGCCCTCCAGGCCCTTCAGCTTGTCGAGTTCACCCTGCATCATCTTGGAGACGGGCACACCGGTCCAAGCGCTCACGACCTCGGCGATCTCATCGGAGGTCACCTGCTCGTTCAGGCCCTCGCCGTCCTCCTGCTTTTGCGCCTCGAGCGCGGCCTCGGAATCCTGAATCTGCTGCTGCAAGCCCGGGATCACGGAGTAGCGCAGCTCGGACGCACGGCCCAGGTCGCCATTGCGCGTCGCGCGCTCCTCTTCGCTCTTGGCCTCATCGAGCTGGCCCTTGAGCTCCTGCACGTGGTCGATGGCGTTTTTCTGGTTGAGCCAGCCGGCCTTTTGCACGTTGAGCTTTTCCTGAACCTCGGCAATCTCCTGGCGCAAGGCCTCCAGACGCTCCTTGGAGGCGTCGTCGGTCTCCTTCATGAGTGCCTGCTCCTCGATCTGCAGCTGGGTGAGCTGACGCGTGGTGGCATCGATCTCGACCGGCATGCTGTCGAGCTCCATGCGCAGGCGGCTTGCGGCCTCATCGACCAGGTCGATGGCCTTGTCGGGCAGGAAACGGTCGGCGATGTAGCGATCGGAGAGGTCGGCAGCTGCCACGAGCGCGCTATCGGTGATATGCACGCCGTGGAAGATCTCGTACTTCTCCTTCAAGCCACGCAGGATCGAAATGGTGTCCTCGACGGTAGGCTCGCTCACCATAACGGTCTGGAAACGACGGGCGAGCGCCGCGTCCTTTTCGATGTACTTGCGGTACTCGTCGAGCGTGGTCGCGCCGATCGCATGCAGGTCGCCACGGGCGAGCGCAGGCTTGAGGATGTTGCCGGCGTCCATGGAGCCCTCGGTGGCACCCGCGCCCACGATGGTGTGGAGCTCATCGATGAACAGGATGACCTTGCCTTCCGATTTTTGCACTTCCTTGAGCACGGCCTTCAAGCGGTCCTCGAACTCACCACGGTACTTGGCGCCGGCGACCAGCGCGCTCATGTCGAGCTCGATGAGGTCGCGGTCGCGCAGGGTGCTCGGCACGTCGCCGGCCACGATACGCTGGGCGATGCCCTCGACGATGGCAGTTTTACCCACGCCCGGCTCGCCGATGAGCACGGGGTTGTTCTTGGTGCGACGGGACAGGACCTGGATGGTACGACGAATCTCGTCGGTACGGCCGATGACAGGGTCGAGCTTGCCGGCGCGGGCAAGATCGCAGATGTTGCGTCCGTACTGCTCCAGCGCCTCAAACTGAGTCTTGTCCTCGGCAGACGTCACGCGGTCATCGCCACGTAGCTCCTCGTAGACCTGCTCGATGCGCTCCTTGGTCACGCCGGCATCGCGCAGCACGCGGCCCGCCTCGCCCTTGTCCTCGGCAAGTGCCATCAGCAGATGCTCGGTCACCACAAAGCTGTCGCCCATCTTGGTGGCCTTCTTTTCGGCCTTCTCGATGACGCGGACGAGTTCATTGGAAAGACCCATCTGCTGGCCCTCGCCCGAAACCTTGGGCGCGCGGTCGATGGCATCCTGTGTGGAGCGTGCAAGCTGAGCCGGGTCGGCACCGATGCGCTCGATGATCACGGAGATATTGCGCTCGCCGGCACCGAGCAGGGCGGACAGCAGGTGAATCGGCTCCACCGCGCCGGCCTGCGCGTCGGCAGCCGTGCTCATGGCGGTCTGCAGCGCCTCGCGCGACGTCATTGCTAGCTTATCGATTCTCATGGAATCACCTCTCTTGGGGCGGCCACCCTACGGGGCGGCTTCACGTTGTTCGAGAAGTATTGTTGCCAGCTTTGCGCAATCTTATACATAAATCTAAGTCTCTATATATAAGATTTTCTGAGTGATTGAGGGATAGGGGTAAAGATGTCGGCCCGCCGCCGCACAGGTGCGCTACCGTCTCAATCTGTAACATCTATCGACCGTTTCTGGCTCCAGATGTTACAGATCGAGACGAATTGTTCAGCGGCACCCGTTTGTCTCAATCTGTAACATCTAATCGGCAAATAGGGCTCTATCTGTTACAAATCGAGACGAACAGAAGACACCTGAATCGAAAATCTAAATCTGTAACACCAGGCCCACTTTTAGCGGCCAAGATGTTACAGATCGAGACAGACCGAAAACCACCACAAAGAGGACAGGCGCCTTTGTGGTGGTCGCGGTCTCTACTCCTTCGCCGAACCCGTACTTCCCGATTCGACGGTCCAGGGCATCTCATCCTCGAACAGCCATGTACGGGCAGACCCACTATCGCGTGCAGTCCGCGGGTCAGGCAAGCAGGTCTGTTTATAGGCATCTTGGATACACTGACCCATAAAATCGTTGAGCTCGGTCTGGTCGCCCTCCATGATATAGGCGACATCGCCGTCCATGATGTAGATGCCCGGACCCTCATTGCCCTCGTAGCCCGGATCGTACGAGACATCACATAACTTTGCGCCGTTTGCAGTGTCCAGCTCGATGGAAGAGTGGCATCCGCCAACCATGTCGTTCGCTTTTGCCCGATAGGACGCATATCCGTACCAACGCTTAAATGTTTTGCCCTTGAGTAGCTCGGACGCCCTATCGATCAGGCTTGTATCCGTGGTATAGCGCATGGCCCCAAGCTGAATACGCGGATAATTGCTAATACCCAGCACAGCCGGCTGCTCATCAAAATCAACGGTAATGGCCTCGGGCTTGGCAGCGCCGGTCAGAAGTTCGACAGATTGAGTCACAGGCTTGACCACCGGCTCCGTCACCGCAGCAGGTAGAAATGCCATACCGACAGCGCCCGCGCCAACCACAGCGATCGCAAGCGCCAAGACAATCAATCCAATACGGGCAGAACGGCTCACGGCAAAACACCCCACAATGCAAACCTTCGCCACCTGCACTAATGATACCGCCAGCTAACACTATTACCAAAAGAAGCCGCGCGCTCCTCACCACCACAAAGGGGACAGGCACCTTTGTGGTGGTTTTCGACGCTAACGGTCGACCATCTCGCGCCATGAGATTAAACTTGAATTGTTCTCTGAACATATCCATTTCTGCCTATCCTCAACAGCTCTTTGTCTCGAGGAGCGCATATGAAGCCGTCTCATTCCACCGGTCGCAACGTCATCGCCATTCTCGCCATACCCATCGTGATGCTCTTCCTTATCGTCATCACGCCCTTTTCTTTTGGTATCGCCTCGCCCTTCGATCTTTGCGGGATGATCGACGCCGGTTCGCGCGCCACCTCGCTCTCCTTTGTCTGCCGTGGCGTGTTCTACGAATATGCAATTCCCACCGGAAGTTGGCAGTCCAAGTTACCGTTGCTCGGCAAGGTCGACGGATGCTCCCCCTATTTCTGCCTTGAACCTCAGGCGCTAAACTATCTAATCGACGACCAGCCCCTCGACTCCATCACCCTCGCCTACGACTACGCACCAAACACCGATGAGCGCCACATGAACCAAGTCCTCGACAAGATGCTTGGACAGTGCGGGCTCACCGAGGAGGCCGGTCGAACCATCTATAGCAACCAGAAATTAAAGAGAACAGAACTCCGCCGTGTCGGAAAAATCAAAGGGCGAAACGGGGCCGCCTACTGGGATGCCTGGGCAACACGCGACAAGGGCGAATTCGGACACAGCACCTATATGGTCACTGTCTACACCAAAGACGGAATTAAGGACAATGTTGACGATTTCGCGTCATCCAAACTCGGCATCCCCAAAACAACCAAGCCCGCCAGCCCAGATAAAATCCTGTAGAGACGCTCATTAGAATGTCGTTCAGCGAGCACGGCAGCATCGAGCTCGCCCCCACCACCACGAAAGGGACAGGCCCCTTTGTGGTGGTTTTCGACTCTGGCGCTCAACTGTCTCAATCTGTAACATCTAGCGGCCCTTTTCGATCTTAGATGCTACAGATTGAGATGAAATGATCAGCGGCGATCGTTTGTCTCAATCTGTAACAACCGCTCGTCAAATAGGGGCCCAGATGTTGCAGGTCGAGACAAACGGGACCACCACAAAGGTGCACTGTCCCCAATGTGGTGGTTTTCGACAAAAAGAAACCGCCCCATTAACAGAGGCGGCATCAAGCAAGTCTTTTTTTAGCGTCCCTCAAGACCCAACGAGAACGTCGCGGTAGCCCCGGACACACCTTTCCCTCGGGCGACCCTCGCGAAGCGCGTGAGCACGAGGGAAAGGTGTGTCCGGGGCGTACAGCAACGTTACTCGGCAGAGGCCTTGAACTTGTTGTAGTTGATCAGGCAGCCGGCCTTGACGATGGCACGCTCCTCGGCCGTCATGTCGGCAATGTAGAGCTCAATCTGTTCAACCGAACCGTCGGCGCGCACCACGTAGGCGGCGATGTCCTTCAGGTCGCCATCGAGCGCGGCACGGATACCCGGCACAAAGACGTAGTCGCCCACCTCAAAGTTGGGCTCGGCCTCCATCTGGAAGGGCACCATGCCCCAGTTCATCACGTTGGAGCGATAGCGCTTGGTGGCGTACTCGTGGACGATGTTGGCCAGGCCGCCGATCACGCGCTGGCAGCTCGCAGCCTGCTCGCGGGCAGAACCGTCACCGGGCTTCTTGGCATAGAGCGTGGAGCCGTACTCGGTCGTCTTGGCATCGGCCGCGACACCCGCGCCGGCCAGTGCCTCAAACACGCTTGCAAGCTCTGCATCGAGCGCCGCCAGGTCGCCCGCGGCTTCACCGGCAACGCGGCGCTTTTCCACCGCGTCAACCTCCTTGGAGCGGCCCACGTAGGCCGGATCACGACGGCTCAGCGTAAACTCGGCCAGACCCAGCGGGTTGGAGCGGAAGGAGCTCGTCTCGCCCGAGGGAATGAGCTCGTCGGTCGTGGTGACCGGGTCCATGATCTTGGAGCACACCTTGAGCAGGATATCGTCACCAAGCGGCTCCATCGCGGGCCACGGCTTGATGTTGGGACCCTCGACCAGCTCGTCTGCAGGCTCCGCCTTGCCAAAGCCCCAGTACACACGCTTTTTGTACGGCGCGTCATCAAAGGTGTACTCGCAGGCCTCATCCCAAGTCTCCTCGGGCAGGTCGGTCGCCGGCGTCAGGACGCCGCCGTTGGCGGCCGTCGCCGCAATGGAGCGAGCGTCCATCAGGGCCACGGCGCTCAGCTGGCCATTACCCGGCTTGGAACCCTCGCGGTTGGGGAAATTGCGCGTGGTGTGGCGGATGGACAGGCCGTTGTTGGCAGGCGTGTCGCCGGCGCCAAAGCACGGACCGCAGAACGCCGTGCGCACGATCGCACCGGCCTCCATAAGGTCGTAGATATAGCCACGGCGCGTAAGTTCGAGCGCCACGGGCTGGCTTGTGGGATAGACCGACAGCGAGAACTCGCCGCAGCCGGTGTTGGCGCCCTTAAGCACGCGGGCAGCCTGGACCACGGAGTCGTAGTTACCGCCCGAGCAGCCGGCGATAACGCCCTGCTGCACGTGCAGCTTGCCGTCGACGATCTTGTCGAGCAGGCTAAAGTGCGTCTTGCCCTCGCCGATCTTGGCAGCCTCGAGCTCCACCTCATGCAGGATGTCCTCGAGGTTCTCGTTGAGCTCGTCGATCTCGAAGCCGTTGGAAGGATGGAACGGCAGCGCGATCATGGGCTTGATGCTCGACAGGTCGACCTCGACGCAGCCGTCATAGTAGGCGACATCGGCGGGCTTGAGCTCGCGGTAGTCGTCGCCGCGGCCGTGCATGGTCAAAAACGTGTGTGTGTCCTCGTCGGTGGCCCAGATGCTCGACAGACAGGTGGTCTCGGTGGTCATGACATCGACGCCGTTGCGGTAGTCGGTCGTCATGCTCGCGATGCCGGGGCCCACAAACTCCATGACCTTGTTCTTAACGTAGCCCTTGGCAAAGACGGCGCGGATGATGGCGAGCGCCACATCGTGCGGGCCGACGCCGGGGCGCGGGGCGCCCGTGAGGTAGATGGCGACAACGCCGGGATAGGCAACATCGTAGGTGTCACGCAGCAGCTGCTTTGCCAGCTCGCCGCCGCCCTCGCCCACGGCCATGGTGCCCAGGGCGCCGTAGCGGGTGTGCGAGTCGGAACCCAGGATCATCTTCCCGCAACCGGCGAAGTTCTCACGCATAAAGGAGTGGATGACGGCGATGTGCGGCGGGACGAAAATGCCGCCGTACTTCTTGGCCGCGGAAAGGCCAAAGACGTGGTCGTCCTCGTTGATGGTGCCGCCCACGGCGCACAGCGAGTTATGGCAGTTGGTGAGCACGTAAGGCAGCGGGAACTGCTCCATGCCCGAGGCGCGCGCCGTCTGGATGATGCCGACAAAGGTGATGTCGTGACTCGCCATGGCATCGAAGCGAATCTTGAGCGCCTCGGGGTCTCCGGATGTATTGTGTGCCTGAAGGATCGAATACGCGATGGTGCCGCGCTTGGCATCCTCGGGCGTCTGCGTAATACCGCGCTCGGCAGCCTCGGCCGCAGGCACAACCTCGCTGCCGCCGCGCAGGTAGATGCCGTCCTCGTACAGCTTGACCATACTGTCTCCCACTCTGCCCAAAAGATTTGGGCGCATAGCATACATTCGTTCAATATCGTGCCATAGAACGGTTGCAAGTGGGTTACGAATCTGCGCGTTCACTTTATCTCGTTAAAGTAAAGGACGAGCCCAGCGTGAGCAGGCAAAAATGATCCCTTGGGGACGGAGGAAAACGGATCACTGGGTCAGGCCGACCCCCTCAGTGATCCGTTTTCCTCCGTCCCCAAGGGATCATGAAGTTGAATGCCAGATTGCCCGAATGCATCCCGCGTAACTACAAATCGGTTCCCGCGCCCAGCAGCTTGCGCATGACTTGCTCGGGGTTGACCGAGCCGTCGCGCGGGGCCAGGGCGGTGATCTTCTTCTGCATCTTGTACTCGTGTAGCTCGTCCTCGAGCTGGCGCACGCGAGCGCGGAGCTTTTCGTTCTCGCGCTCGCGCTCCTCGGCACGCTCCTTCATATCAAGGATGCGCACCACGCCGGCAAGGTTGATGCCCTCGTCGGTCAGCTGGTTGATGAGCTCCAGGCGCTCGATATCGGCACGCGAGTACAGACGCGTGTTGCCACCCGAGCGCTGGGGGTTCACCAGGCCCTTGGACTCGTAGACGCGCAGAGTCTGCGGATGCATGCCGGTCAGCTCGGCCGCCACGCTGATCATGTACAGCGGTTTGTTCCTATTGTCCTCGGCCATGCTACCTGACCCCTTTCCGTCTCGTTATCGTCCATCATAAGCCCGCGGGCGTGGTCGTGCGCCGCGACCGCCCTAGTACGTCGCCTTGTAACGATTGACCTTCTCGCGATAGTCGCGCGTGTCGGCCTCGCGCAGCTTGGTCATGGCATCGCGCTCGTCATCAGACAGGTTCGTGGGAACCTGCACCTTGATCTCGACGAGCAGCGCGCCCGTACGGCCACGGTGCTTAACGTCGGGCGCGCCCATCTCCTTAAAGCGGAACTTCTTGCCCGTCTGGGTACCCGCGGGCACCTTCAGACGAACCGTCGCACCGCCGGGCGTCGGCACGTCCACCGTGCAGCCGAGCGCCGCCTCATAGACCGAGACCGGTACCTCCATGGTCACGTCGGCACCTTTACGCTTAAACAGCGGGTGCTCCTCCACGTGCGTGGTCACGACCAGGTCGCCGCGCTCGCCGCCGGCAACGCCATACTCGCCGCGACGCTTGTAGCGCAGTTTGCCGCCGTCGACCGCACCCGCGGGCACCGAGACCGTAATGGTCTGTTGCTCGCCTGTCGAGGGAATGCGGTAGGTGACCTTGTGCGTCACGCCGCGAAACGCGTCCTCGGCCGTCACATCGACGGTCAGCGACAGGTCGCCGCCCTTGCGAGCGCGGCTGCGACCCGCACCCGCACCGGCAGCGCCCGCAGCCCCGGCGAAGCCCGAGCCCCAATCGCTGCCCCAGGCGCCGTTGCCGCTAAAGATGCTGTCGAAGATATCGCCCCAGCCGCTGGCGCCCGCGCCGGCACCGTAGCCGCCGCCATACGCGCCGCCCGCGCCCGGCATGCCGCCAAACATGAGCATCTGGTCGTACTCTTTGCGTTTCTTCTCGTCCGAAAGCGTCTCGTAGGCCTCGCTGATCTCCTTAAACTTGGCCTCGTCGCCGCCGGCATCGGGGTGATATTTTTGCGCGAGCTTGCGAAACGCGCTCTTGATCTCTTTGTCGGAGGCGCTCTTGGATACGCCCAGGATGTCATAGAAGGTTTTGCCTGCAGCCATCGTAGCTCCTCTCCTGTTACATCCGCCGTCCCTGCGGACGGCGGCTCATGCTGTCACATGGCACTTGGCCAGAAAGGGCCCCGGGTGTTGCCCCGGGGCCCTTCTCAATTACTCCTCGGTGCTCTCGGCCGTATCGGCCGTAGCATCCTCGGGCGCCGCTTCGGGCTCCGGTGCGGGGCGCTTCTCGCCACCGTAGGTCACCGTCACCATCGCGGAACGCAGAATGCGATCCGCCATGCGGTAGCCCTTCTGGTACACGTCGTTGACGGTCTCGTCGTACTGCGATGCGTCCTCGACGCGACCCACAGCCTGGTGCTCGAGCGGATCGAACGCCTCACCCTTGGGATCGATGGGCTCAACGCCCTCGTGCGCAAACACATCGAGCAGCTTGGCATGTACCGCGTCAACGCCATCGACGAACTGCTTAAAGTCGTCGGAAAGCTCTTGGCTGCGAGCATGGTCGATCGCGCGCTCGATATCGTCGATCACCGGCAACAGCGCGGTGACGAGCTTCTCGGTCGCGCGCTCGCGCTCGGCGATGCGCTCGTTGGCGGTGCGGCGACGGAAGTTCTCCCAGTCGGCCTGCAGACGAGCGGTGCGCTCGGTAGCGTCCTTCGCCTTGTCCTCGGCGGCCTTCTGAGCCTCTGCCGCAGCATCGAGCTCATTGCGCACGTCGGCAAGCTCCTTTTGGGCCTGCTCGAACTTGAGCTTAAAGTCGTTGTCGGCGGCTTCCTCACCGGCGCGGATAGCGGCTTCCACCATCTCGTCCTCGGTCATCGTCGCCTCCTTGTTGGAATCCTCTACCTGGTTCTCGGCAGCCTCGGCGGCCGGGGCCTCATTGACCTCGGTATCGTCTGCGGCCTCTACGGGAATCTTCACGTCCTTCTCCTCAGAGTCAACGGGGGCGGCGCCGGCGGCAGCCGCCTCCGTGCGAGCTTTACGGGCGGACATGATTACTTGTCCTCGTCGTCCACAACCTCGTAGTCGGCGTCGACTACGTCATCGTCGGCAGGCTGGGCACCAGCGGCACCGTCGGTCTGCTGCTGAGCGTCGGCGTAGACAACCTGGGCCAGCTCGTAGGCCACGGACTGCAGGGACTCGCCGGCGGCCTTGATGGCCTCGACGTCAGAGCCCTCGAGCGCCTTCTTGGCGTCGGCGATAGCGGCCTCGGCCTTGGACTTCACGTCAGCGGAAACCTTGTCGCCCAGCTCGTTGAGGGTCTGCTCGGTGGAGTAGCACAGGCTGTCGGTCTGGTTGCGGACCTCGACCTCTTCCTTCTGCTTCTTGTCCTCCTCGGCATGAGCCTCGGCGTCCTTGACCATACGATCGACTTCGTCGTCGGACAGAGCGGTGGAGCCGGAAATGGTAATCTGCTGCTCCTTGCCGGTGCCCTTGTCCTTAGCGGAGACCTTGACGATGCCGTTGGCGTCGATGTCGAAGGTGACCTCGATCTGCGGCACGCCGCGGCGGGCAGCCGGGATACCGGTCAGCTGGAACTTACCGAGCGACTTGTTGTCGCGGGCAAGCTCGCGCTCGCCCTGGAGCACGTTGATCTCGACGCTGGTCTGGTTGTCGGCAGCGGTGGAGTAAACCTCGGTCTTGGAGGTCGGGATCGTGGTGTTGCGATCGATCATCTTGGTCATGATGCCGCCCATGGTCTCGACGCCCAGCGACAGCGGGGTAACGTCGAGCAGCAGGATGCCCTCGACGTCGCCGGTGAGCACGCCGCCCTGGACGGCAGCGCCGTCGGCAACGACCTCGTCGGGGTTCACGGACATGTTGGGCTGCTTGCCGGTCATGGTCTTGACGAGCTCCTGGACGGCGGGCATACGGGTGGAGCCGCCGACGAGGATGACCTCGGTCAGATCGGAGAGCTTAAGCTTGGCGTCGCGCAGGGCATTGGTGACAGGCTGCTTGCAGCGCTCGAGCAGGTCGCGGGTGATCTTCTCGAACTCGGCGCGGGTCAGCGTGTAGTTGAGGTGCAGCGGGCCGGACTGGTTCATGGTAATGAACGGCAGGTTGATGGTGGTCTGCTGGGCGGCGGAGAGCTCCTTCTTGGCGTTCTCGGCGGCCTCCTTCAGACGCTGCAGGGCCATGGGGTCCTGACGCAGGTCGACACCGTTCTCCTGCTGGAACTTATCGGCCATCCAGTCGATGACGCGCTGATCCCAGTCGTCGCCGCCCAGGTGGTTGTCGCCCGAGGTGGACAGAACCTCAAACACGCCGTCGGCGAGGTCGAGGATGGAGACGTCGAAGGTGCCGCCGCCCAGGTCGAAGACCAAGATGCGCTGGTCGGTGCCCTGCTTGTCCAGGCCATAGGCAAGAGCAGCAGCGGTCGGCTCGTTGACGATACGCTTGACGTTGAGGCCGGCGATCTTACCGGCGTCCTTGGTGGCCTGACGCTGGGCGTCGTTGAAGTAGGCCGGGACGGTGATGACGGCGTCGGTGACGGTCTCGCCCAGATACTTCTCGGCGTCGGCCTTCATCTTTGCGAGCGTCATGGCGCTCACCTGCTCGGCGGTGTAATCCTTGCCCTCGATATCGACGACGGCACGGCCGCCCTGGCCCTCCTTGACCTCATACGGCACGGTCTTGATCTCGGAGGTGCACTCGGAGTACTTGCGGCCCATGAAGCGCTTGATGGAGAACACGGTGTTCTTGGGGTTGGTGACAGCCTGGTTCTTAGCGGCCTTACCCACGACGCGGTCGCCGTCGGCACGGAAGCCCACGACGGACGGGGTGGTGCGGTCGCCCTCGGCGTTCACGATAATGGTCGGAGAACCGCCCTCGAGAACGGCCATTGCGGAGTTAGTAGTACCAAGGTCGATACCAAGAATCTTACTCATTAGAAATTCCCTCTCTCTTTTGCGTTCGCGCCGCCTCGA
Organism: uncultured Collinsella sp.; assembly: GCA_900540945.1. Taxonomy (GTDB): domain Bacteria; phylum Actinomycetota; class Coriobacteriia; order Coriobacteriales; family Coriobacteriaceae; genus Collinsella. The sequence continues at coordinate 29,720 of UQHQ01000011.1, forward strand.
CGATCTGTCGCGCGGTGTTTCGGCTTGTCTTTCAGGATGTAGTGTATCCCCTTATGGGCCGGAATATACAAAATCTAAGTCAATTCATATAAGATTTCTTATTGCTGAGAGTTTAGGTTCACAAATGCGCAGGTAGACGCACTGATTGAGTTCTCGGCAAATCTATCGAGATCTATGTAGAGATGGCTGAGGTTTGGGCCCGAGGCCGCATGGGGTGGCTTGAGGCGACCCCGGGGGAAAGCGCGACCCGTTTCACGGCTAAATAACGGGATGCGCTTTCCAAAAGCTCGCTCAATAGCTCAATATTTCAAGTCACCTTTAGCTAACATTTGCGCAGCTCAACGGCCCCACCTGCACGTTTTTTAGTAAACCTTGGCATACTCGGCGAACGGTATGAAGATGCCGGCCAGAGGGTATTGCAAACGGTCGCTCCCGTGGTATGTTTTTGCCCGAATCAAACCGGCGCGCATCGTCTGTAGCGTCGGTCAACAGAGAGGAAACTACCATGGCTCATCCCGTAATTGATGCCGACGAGTGCATCGCTTGTGGCGTTTGCGTCGACACCTGCCCCGCTGGCGTTCTGGAGCTCCAGGACGTCGCCACCGTCGCTGACGAGGACTCCTGCGTCGCCTGTGGCGCTTGCCAGGACGCTTGCCCCGCTGGCGCGATCACCGAGATCGTCGAGGAGTAACAACTCCCCACTTGCACACCCAAAAGTACACCGTGCACAAAAAGGAGGCCTCCGCATCGCCGCGGAGGCCTCCTTTTTGTGCATTCGTGGGCAGCTAATTTGGCACCGCCGTTGGTTGAACTCGCGCCAGCGAAAACGCCCCATTTGAGGCAAGGTGGCCTGAAAGAGGAGGGAAGCGTACTTTGGTACGCGACCGACGATTGAAGGCCAGATTGTCCAAATGGGGCGTTTGCAGCGTCGGCTAAGAGAAATCGTCTTCGTAGGGCATCAGGTCTGCTAGGTAGCCTTTCTCCTTAAGCATCGCCTCGATCTCGTCGAGGGTCTGCTCATCCTCTGCCGCAATGCGATGGAAGTGGTAGCCGCTCGTCACCGTCAGCAGCGGGAAGCTCTTGCCGCTGGCAATGCCCTCAAGATAGCGCTCGATATCGCGACGGTTGCGAATGTCCAGATCGGCTGTGATCTTGCCATACACGCGATGGTTGACGATTACATTGAGCACGGCACCACCCGCGTCGACGATGCTCGTGAGCTCGTCACCTGCCTGCTCCACGCCATGGTGCACCTTGACCAGGCGCGTGGGCACAGCGGGGCTGCTGGGGGCCTCCTGCAGCACATAACCACGGTTGGTCGCCACGATATCGTGCCCGTCGGCGCGCAGCAGAGCGATGTCTTGCACGACAATCTGGCGGCTCACACCCACCTCGCGGGCAAGTGCGCTACCCGAAACGGGCTCCTTGGCTTCCTCGAGCACGCCCATGATGGCACGGCGACGCTCGCGGGCGTCCATTATTTACCGTCCAACAGACGCAGGTGCTTGAGCGAGAGGTCGAGAATCGGCGCAGAGTGAGTCAGCGCCCCCGAGCTAATAAAGTCAACGCCCAGGTCGGCGAGCGCGCGGATATTGCTGGCGTCCACGTTGCCCGAGCACTCGGTCTTGGCGCGGCCGGCGATAAGCTCAATCGCGGCAGCCATATCGTCGTGGGTCATGTTGTCGAACATGATGATGTCGGCGCCGGCCTCCACAGCCTCGCGCACCATGTCCAAGTTCTCGCACTCGATCTCGACCGTCGTGGTAAACGATGCATGGGCGCGCGCCATCTCGATCGCACGCGTCACGCCGCCGGCGGCGTCGATGTGGTTGTCCTTGAGCATGACGGCCGTCGACAGGTTGTAACGGTGATTGCTGCCGCCGCCGATCTCGACCGCGGCCTTCTCGAAGACGCGCATGCCCGGCGTGGTCTTGCGTGTATCGACGAGCACGGTCTTGGTACCCTCGAGCACCGCGGCCATCCGGTGTGTATAGGTAGCGATACCGCTCATGCGCTGTAGGTAGTTGAGCGCCACGCGCTCGCCCGAAAGCAGCACGCGTGCATCGCCGCGCACCTGCCCCACGTGGTCGCCGGTGTGAACCTCGTCACCGTCGGTAACATCAAACAGCACCGAGCTCTGCGAATCCAGCAGCTCAAAGGTGCGAGCGAACACATCCAGGCCGGCGATGATGCCATCGGCTTTGGCGATGAGCTCCACCGTAGCGGGACGCGCCGTGGGGCACACGCTCGCCGTGCTCACGTCCTCAAACGTAATGTCCTCGCGCAGAGCCTGCAGAATCAGATCATCGACGACGAGCTTCATGGTAATGGGATTCATGGTCTACTCCTCCACGGCCTGCGTGCCGGCGGCACGGGCCAAATCATCGATTGCCAGGGTGTCGGCGCTCAGGGCGCGATGACGGCCATCGAGCGCGGGATCGCCCGCCTGCTCCACGGCCAGCGACTCGCCGGTGCGCATGTACCACGCAGCGCGACGACCCCAGACCAGCGCCTCGAGCAGGCTGTTTGATGCAAGGCGGTTCTTACCGTGAACGCCGTTGCAAGCCGTCTCGCCCGCGGCGTAGAGCTCGGGCATCGAGGTGCGGCCGTCCTTGTCGACCCACACGCCGCCCATAAAGTAGTGCTGCGTGGGCGTAACGGGGATGGGCTCGTCCAAGATGTCGCGGCCGTCCTCCAGGCAACGTGCGCGAATGTTGGCAAAGTGCCCGGTCACCACATCGCGCTCGACGGGGGCAAAGCTCAGCCACTCGTGCTCGGTGCCGTCCTGCTTCATCTGCTCGCGAATGGCGGCGGCGACCACATCGCGCGGCTGAAGCTCGTCGGTAAAGCGCTCGCCAGCGGCGTTGAGCAAAATCGCGCCCTCGCCGCGGCAGCTCTCGCTGATCAGGAAGGTGCGGCCCGGCTGCGGCGAGAACAGCCCCGTGGGGTGAATCTGCACGTAGTCCAGGTGCTCCATCTTAATGCCATGCTCCTGAGCAATGTAGCAGGCATCGCCCGTGAGCTGCGGGTAGTTGGTCGAATGGTCGTATACGCCTCCGATACCGCCCGTCGCCCACAGCGTGTGGCGGGCATGAATCTTAAACGGCTCGCTGGCATGCACGCCCTCGGCGGCGTTTGTCAGCTCGTCGGCGGGACGAACCGAGTTGTCCTCATCCACGGGAACGGCAACGACGCCGGTGCACACCGTGGCGCCGTCACGCTCGCCCGTCAGGATGTCGGTCATGGCCACGTGCTCCAAAATCTGCACGTTATCCAGCTTGCGAACGGCTTGGAGCAGCTTGGTCGTGATCTCCTTGCCCGTAATGTCGGCATGGAAGGCAATGCGCGGACGGCTGTGCGCGCCCTCGCGGGTAAAGTCGAGGCTGCCGTCGGCCTTGCGCTCAAAATCCACGCCCATCGCTAGCAAGTCGTTGATGACCGAGCGGCTCGAGCGAATCATGATGTCGACGCTCTCACGACGGTTCTCGTAGTGGCCGGCGTGCATGGTGTCCTCAAAGAAGGCATCGTAGTCCGAGCCCTCGGGCAGCACGCAGATTCCGCCCTGCGCGAGCATCGAATCGCACTCGTCGACAGCGCCCTTGGAGAGCATGATCACTCGCGTGCTTGTCGGCAGATTGAGGGCCGTGTACAGACCCGCCACGCCGCAGCCGGCAATGACAACGTCGCATTCCATATCGGGGTATTGTTTGGTTTCCATAGGAATCCTCTCCCTTGTAATGTTGCATAAGGGACTGCCCCTCATGTCACATTGGCTTAGCGCGCCGCGTACTCGAGCATGCGGTCGAGCGTGAGCTTGGCCTGGTCGGCAGCCTCGTCCGACACGCCGATCTGCACCTCGCCCTCGCCCGTCTCCAGGCATCGCACGAGCTTTTCGAGCGTGATGAGATCCATGTTGACGCAGGTGGGCTGCACCGCGGGGAAGTAGAACTGTTTGCCGGTGCCCTCGCAGCGGCGCTCGAGCTCGTAGAGTACGCCGCGGACCGTCACGATGATGAACTCACTCGCGTCCGAATCCTCGGCGTACTTGATGATGCCGGCGGTGGAGCCGATGTAGTCGGCCTCGGCAAGGACGTCGGCCTTGCACTCGGGGTGCGCCAGCACGAGCGCATCGGGATGCGCCTCCTGCGCGTCGACAATCTGCTCGACGGTGATGATGTGATGGCGCGGGCAGTAGCCATTGTTGAGGATGACGTGCTTTTGGGGCACCTGCTCGGCTACGAAGCGGCCCAGGTTTTGATCGGGGATGAACAGGACGTGCTGCTGCGGCAGCTCGGACACGATCTTGACGGCGTTGGAGCTGGTGACGCACACGTCGCTCCAGCTCTTGATCTCGACCGTCGAGTTGACGTAGCAGACCACGGCAAGGTCGTCGCCGTACTCGGCGCGCGCCGCATCGACCGTCTCGCGCTTGACCATGTGCGCCATGGGGCAGTCCGCGCCCGGCTCGGGCAGCAGCACGGTCTTGGTGGGGTTGAGCAGCTTGGCGCTCTCGCCCATAAACTCCACGCCGCACAGCACGATGGTCTGCTGCGGCAGGCTCTTGGCGAGCTTTGCCAGGTAGAAGCTGTCGCCGACGTAATCGGCAACGGCTTGGACCTCGGGCGCCACATAGTAGTGCGCCAAGATCACCGCGTCACGTTGGGTTTTTAGTTGCTGAATGGCCTCGACGAGCTCTGCGGGCACCAGTGCCGCGCGCTCCGTTGCCGTCGTTGCCGATGCTAGGCCGGCCGCGATATCGCGCGCAAGCTCCGACGCATCCGTGTTCGCGCTCTGTGCCATCAAGGCCCCTCTCTTTTGGCGAATCTTGGGGCTTTAGTATGACACCTAGGTTTACAGCTGACAAGACAGCTGTAAACCTAGGTGTAAAGTTGAAATAAAGATTCAATCATGTGGCAGGTCCATTTTCGAACTGGCAAGCTGAGGATAGCTGAGCTCTCGATGGCGCAGGAGGCATCTTTCGCCACCGCAATACCGCTTGGCGCGAGTTGCACGCCTTGGGGCGCAAATGGGACACGCCTCCGCGGGCGGCGCGCACCCAATGTGGCAAAATCGAACTACTAAGGGGGCTCGAATGCTCAAGATTATCGCCTGCGACGACGACGTCGCTTTTCTAGATAGACTGCACCGGATGATCGACCGCTGGTCGACCGAGACGGGCACGGCAGTCGACGTTGCGCTCGTCACGCGCGGCGAGGACCTGCTGGCCCGCCATGCCGCATCGCGTGCCGACATCATTCTGCTCGACATGATCATGCCGCTCGTCAACGGCATGGATACCGCGCGGGAGCTGCGCCAATCCGACACCGCCGTGCGCCTGGTGTTTCTCACCTCGTCGCCCGAGTTCGCGCTGGAGTCCTATGAGGTCCGCGCCTTCGACTACCTGCTCAAGCCCGTAACGTACGAACGCCTGGCGCAACTGCTCGACGAGCTTTCGAGCATGCGACCCGCCGTGACCGACGAGCTCGTAACCAAAACGTCCTTTGGCTACCATGCCCTGCGCCTGTCCGATATCGAATATGCCGAGGCCCGCAACAAGCACGTGGTATTCCACCTACGCGACGGGCGCGATATCGAGGCGCTCGAGCCGTTCCGCAACATCAAGGATCAGCTAGCCAAAAACGCGAGCTTCTTTAAATGTCACCGCAGCTACCAGGTCAACCTGCGCAATATCGACCACTTCAACCGCACGGATATCGTCATGCGCTCGGGCGCTTGCATCCCGCTGGCGCGCAGCTGCAAGCAGGGATTCCAGGATGCTTACTTTGCGGCACGGTTCGAGGGCGGGAGGCGCTAATGCTCCCCACGGCCGAGATGGCACTTTGGGCAATTCACCACGCAACGACCCTGCTTTTTGGCGTTTTTGCCTCGGCGGCGCTCTGCGGTATCGAGATCAACCGGCGTCATGCGCTTGAGCTGGTGATGGTCGGCGCCGTAACCGGATGCGCATTCGGCCTCGCCAATGCCGTCGGCGGCGAGCTTTTCGCCCGTCAGGTATATCCACTCGTCGTGCATCTGCCGCTCGTCATCTATCTGTGCGCGCGCTATCGCCTGAGCCCGCTGCTCGTTATGCTGGGCGTCACCAGTGCTTATCTGAGCTGCCAGTTCAGCAACTGGATGGGCATCGCCGCGCTCGCCGCCACCGACTCGCAAATCGCGTACTACGTGGCACGCATTATCACCACGGCCGTCGTCTTTGCAATCCTGCTGCATTGGGCCAGCGACATCGGCCCGCGCCTGGCGGTTAAAAGCCCCACCGAGCTCGAGATTCTACTCATCCTGCCGCTCGTCTATTACATCTTTGACTACGCCACTAACGTCTACACCACGCTCTTCCACTCGGGCTCCGTGGTGACGGTTGAGTTTTTGGCGTTTGCGCTTTGCGCGTTCTACCTTATGTTTCTTGCTGTGTATCTGCGCGAATACGAGGCAAAGGAAACCGCCGAGCGCGAGCGCTGGATGCTTGCGACCCGCGACAGCGCGGCCATCAAGGAACTCGAGGCCTGGCGCCAATCTGGACGTGAGCTTTCGGTCCTCCGCCATGACATGCGGCACTTCCTGCGCGGCCTTGCGGCTTTGATCGAGGAGGGCCGCATCGACGAGGCACTCGAGCGCATCGACGAGCTCTGCGAGACGAACGACCGCACCGCCGTGCGCCGCTACTGCGCCAACGACACGGTCAATATCGTGCTTTCGTCATTTAGCTCCGATATCAACCGAAACGGCATCACCGCCGATTTGCGCGCTGCCGTGCCCGAGAGCGTCCATGTAGCCGACGTCGATCTGTTTAGCGTGCTCTCAAACGCCCTGGACAACGCCATCGTCGCCGCAAGCGCCGCTCCCCAGGGCAAGCGATTTGTCGATCTGGACCTGCGTTGCGAGGACGGGCAACTGCTCCTTTTGGTCTCCAACACGTTTGGGCGCCCGCCGCGCATGGTCGACGGCATGCCCGTAGCCGGGCACACCGGACACGGCTTTGGAACCAAGAGCATTAAGCTTGCCGTCGAACGCATGAACGGCAACTTCCAGTTTCGCATCAACGGCGACCGGTTTGAGCTTCGCGCCGTGATGTAAGGGCGCGACAAGTCGGCGCCGCGCTCGACCCGTCAGGGCCGCCTTGCCGGCTCCGGTCCGCTACAGCGGCGCGGCTGCCGGGGTCAGCTGTTTGATGTATGCCCACATGCGCTGTTTGGCAGCTTTGTCAGTGAGCGCCGCCTCAAAACCGTCGAGCGCGAGCACGCGACGACCCTGCACATGGGCGACCAAGCCGGGCTTGAGCATAGCGGTATCAAAGTCGTCGATTGCCACGAGCATGTCGGCATAGGTCTCGCGCATGGTATCGGCCGCGCGATCGTCCAACAGCAAGACCGCCTCGGGGTCCAAGGCCTCGAGCGCCTCGCGGAACAGCTCGCACGGCAGGCCCTCGCCTACCGCAACCGCTCCGTCGCCCGCGCCGGCAACACTTGCCAGCACGCAGAAATCCTCGGGCGCGTAGCCGATGGCACCGAGCGCCTTGCGCAGCGCGGCACCGTCCGGACCGGCAGCCAGCTCGCCGCCCGCACGCTCGGCATCGTCTAAATCACCTTTTACCAGCACAATCGGCGAGCACGCATTTCCTGCGATACGCACGCCGCGGCCCGCGAGCGATGCGAGCTCCTGCTCGGTCGCCTGGGCGATGGCTTCTTTTTTCTGGCTTTGTGACGTGGGCATGCGCTCTCCAATCGTTTGCGTGCCCACCATTATATAAAAGAGCCGCCTGCGAGTGGTTGCATTACGGGCCGTTGGGTATAAGCACGGTCGTACTGAGTTTTACGCGGCCGAGCCGCGTCGCACTATGGAGGTCACCATGGCTGACATTAAGCAGATTACCCCCGAGAACTTCGATTCCGTCGTTAACGGCAGCCTTCCCGTGCTGGTTGATTTTTGGGCACCGTGGTGCGGTCCCTGCCGCTCGCTCTCGCCCATTGTTGACGAAGTGGCCGACGAGCTGGCCGGCAAACTCGCCGTCGCCAAATGCAACGTCGACGACAATCAGGACCTGGCCATGAAGTTTGGCGTTATGAGCATCCCCACGCTGGTTGTCTTTAAGAACGGCGAGGAAATCGACCGCTCCGTTGGCGCGCTGCCCAAGGCCAGGCTGCAGGCGCTGCTTGAGAAGCACCTGTAATACGCCGGTCATGTGCTGCCGTCCATGAGCGGTTTTGCGCCGCTCACCGGAGAGCCGGGTGCTGCGCCCGCGACCACGGATAGTATGGTAATCACAAACAGCCCCCAGTGAACGGGTGCGGGTCAGACGGACTCGCACCCGTTTTCTTATGCGGCGATGCGCAAAGCGGGCGTAGTAGAATCTGAACCACTGAATAGACCCGTACAAAAGGAGATTTCCCATGCATGACGTCGGAATGAACATGAGCCAGCTTGCCATGAGCGTCAAGCAGGTCGACGACACGATCGAGCTCGCCCACGAGTGGAGCCATCAGCTGCTGCATGCAACCGAGAACTTTGATATGGAGCGCATTGGCGCCAAGCTCGAGGCCGCCATGGCGGCGCTCCACGAGGCGCACGACGCACTCGAGGGCTACGAGGAGGCCATCGAGGCCGACCACAACTCCGTTGGCTCCGTAAAGCTGGTGTAGGGTGTCCGAACACGAACACGAGCACGGCTGCGGGCACGAGCATTCGCACGGGCCGACCGGCGACGCGGGCTGCCGTTGCAGCGGCTCCGCCTCCGAGCTGGTCCGTTTTTCGGTCACCGCGCCCGACGACCTGCTGCGCCGCTTTGACGAGCAGATCGCACGCCGCGGTGACGTAGCCAACCGCTCCGAGGCCGTGCGCGACCTGATTCGCGCCTCGATTGCCAAGGAGCAGATGCGAACGCCCGACGAGCAGGTCATCGGGTCGCTCACCATGATTTACGACCATCACACCGGCGACCTGACGCGCCGCCTGGACGAGGTGCAACACGACTACACCGACGAGATCGTATCGACCATGCACGTGCATCTGGATCACCACAACTGTTTGGAGATTCTGGCACTTAAGGGTCGCGGCGAGCGTGTCTACGAGCTGGCTGACCGTCTGCTGGGCCTGCGCGGCGTTAAACACGGCGAGCTCACCTGCGCCGCCACCGAGCAGAGCCTGGGGCTGTAACAGCACACATTTCAACGAAGGAGGGTCGCATGCGACATGCGCATATCCATGTAACGGGCATTGTGCAGGGTGTCGGCATGCGACCGTTTGTGTATCGCGAGGCCATGGCGCACGGCATTTGCGGCTGGGTGCTTAACGCGGGCGATGGCGTGCATATCGAGGCGCACGCTCTCAGCGAGTCGCTCGACGAATTTATCGCCGCGCTTTCCGAGTATGCGCCTGCGGCGTCTCGCGTGGAGCATGTCGAGGTTGTGGACCTAGCACCCGGCAACTGGGACGCCGCTAACGAGCAGGGCTTTCGCATTGTGGCGTCGCAGGATCAAACTGCCCACACGACGCTCATCTCGCCCGACATCGCCACGTGCGACGACTGCCTGCGCGAGCTGTTCGACCCCGCCGACCGACGCTTTCACTATCCCTTTATCAACTGCACCAATTGCGGACCGCGCTTTACCATCATTCGCTCGCTGCCCTATGACCGAGCGGCCACCTCGATGGATCGCTTTCCCATGTGCCCCACCTGCGCCGCAGAGTATGCCGACCCGCTCGATCGGCGGTTTCACGCGCAGCCCGATGCCTGTTTTGATTGCGGACCGCATATTACGTGGCGCGAGGCGGATCGCGGTGTTGTGCCAACGACGGTCGACGCAACACCAGCCGCCGGCTCCACGCGTGAGGCCAGCGATGCCATCATCGAACGCTGCGTCGAGCTGCTGGCTGGCGGCGGCATCGTCGCCATCAAGGGTCTGGGCGGATTCCACCTAGCCTGCGACGCCACCAACGAGCAGGCGGTGCGCGAGCTGCGCCGTCGCAAGCGTCGCAGCAACAAGCCGCTTGCCGTTATGGTGCGCGACCTTGCCGACGCCGAGCGCCTGTGCCGTATCGATGGCGTTGAGCGTGGCCTGCTTGCCGGCAGCGTTCGCCCCATTGTGTTGCTGCGTCGCCGCGCAACCGGCAACGACGCCTACGGCTCCCCCAACGCCCTCGAGCTCGCGCCATCCGTCGCGCACGACTTGCCCGAGCTTGGCGTCATGCTCCCCTACACCCCACTACAACATTTGCTGCTCGCCGCAGCCGCGGCGCACGGCATGCAAGCACTCATCATGACCAGCGGAAACCTGAGCGAAGAGCCCATCGAGACCGACGATGCCCTTGCATGGGAGCATCTCGTTGCCGCCGGCATCGCCGATGCGCTGCTCGGTAACGACCGCGCGATTCTGTCGCGCTACGACGACTCCGTGGTACGCGTAGTCGACGGGGTCGTCATGCCCGTGCGCCGCGCACGCGGATATGCGCCACAGCCGCTGTCGTTGCCGGCGCACGACGGCACCACGCCCTGCGTACTCGCCTGCGGGCCGCAGCAAAAAGCCACGATCGCACTCACGCGCGAGGACACCGACGGCCATATGGCCTGTTTTGTGTCGCAGCATATCGGCGATGTCGAAAACGGCGCGACTTTCGATGCTTGGAGCGCCGCGCGCTCGCGTCTGGAAAACCTTTTTGACCTGGCGCCTGCCGCCCTGGCATGCGACATGCATCCCAGTTATCTGTCGAGCCAATGGGCGCGCGAGCAGGCACGGGAGCACAACCTGCCGCTTATCGAAGTCCAGCACCATCATGCGCACATCGCGAGCGTCATGGCAGAGGCGATTGCCGCAAGCCGGCTTGCGCCCGATGCGCGTGTCCTCGGCATCGTCTTCGACGGCACGGGTGCCGGCACTGATGGCACCATATGGGGCGGTGAGTTTCTTGTCGCCCGTCTCGCCGATTTTGAGCGCGTCGCGCATCTGCGCACCTGGGCGCTTCCCGGTGGCGCCGCATCCGTACACGATGCCCGCCGCAACGCCTTTGCCCTGCTCAGCGAGCTCGACCTGCTCGAGCACCCGGGAGCCGCGGGGCTCTTGAACAGCCTTGACGAGCAGACGCGCAGCATAACGGCAACGATGATCGAGCGCGGCATCAACAGTCCGCGCACTAGCAGTATGGGTCGCCTATTTGATGCCGCAGCCGCGATTTTGGGCATTTGCGGCCAGGCAACCTACGAGGGCGAACCCGCCATCGAGCTCGAAGCCGCCGCTTGGCGTGCACTGGACGGCGAAATCGCCCATTTTCCCGACGACAACGCCGGCTATTTCGCATCTGACCCATCGTGGTTGGACGGCCCCGATGCTCTGGACCAGAAAGCACTCTTTGAGGCACTTTTGGGAGGAATTGAAGCCGGAGCGCCCGCCGACAGGCTCGCACTCGACTTCCATGTCGCCGTCGCGCGCTCCTCGGCGCGCATCGCCACCGAAATCTGCGCGCGCGAGGGCATTGGCACCGTCGCGCTCTCGGGCGGCGTGTTCATGAACCGACTTCTGCTTCAGCTCCTCACCCGCGAGCTCAAAAGCGCAGGCCTTACCGTACTTGTCCCCCACACCGTACCCGTCAATGACGGCTGCATCGCCTACGGTCAGGCGGCGGTCGCAAGCGCTCGTCTTGCGCAGGTCGCATCACAGTAGCTCGCCCTCGCACGCCGCCGCGCTCAACCGTCTCACAGGCGTAACGCGTTTGCCCGCGAACCCCGCGAGCGCTACCATCAACTGATGGATTATTAAGCGCCCATCCAGCGCAAAGCGTCTAAAAGGGGAACAATATGTGCCTTGCCGTTCCCGGCAAAGTAGTCAAACGCGACGACGACCTCAAGGCCACCGTCGACATGATGGGCATCGAGCGCCCCGTGTCGCTGCGACTCGTGCCGACGGCGCAGGTTGGCGACTATATTCTCGTACACGCCGGCTTTGGCATCCAGATCGTTGACGAGCAGGAAGCACAGGAAACGCTCGAGCTCGTTAATGCCATGAGCGAACTGGTCGAAGAAGACCAACTTGCCACCAACCCGGCCGAGGCATACTAGTGGCGGCCGGACAGCCGGCTCGCTCCGGCATCGACTTTTCGGCATTTCGCGATTCCAAGCTGGCCCGCGAGCTCATCGAACGCATCCGTGAACTCGTCGGCGACCGCACCATCAACCTTATGGAAGTCTGCGGCACGCACACCGTGAGCATCGGCCGCTATGGCTTTCGCTCCATTATGCCGGCCGGGCTCAAGCTGCTGAGCGGACCGGGCTGCCCCGTCTGCGTTACCGCCAACCGCGACATCGACCACGCAATCGCGCTCGCCAACATAGACGGCGCCATCATCACTACCTTTGGCGACATGATGCGCGTGCCCGGATCGTCCACCTCGCTCGCCGCGCAAAAGGCGGCAGGGCGCGATATCCGCATCGTCTACTCCCCGCTCGACGCACTCGACATCGCCGAGCAAAACCCCGACCGCCCGGTCATCTTTATGGGTGTGGGCTTTGAGACCACAACGCCCACCATCGCCGCCGCTATCTTGGAGGCCGAGGCGCGCGGGCTTTTGAACTTTTCGGTCTATTGCGCCCACAAGACCACGCCGCCGGCGTTGCGCGCCATCGCCAACGACCCCGAGACCGCCATCGACGGCTTTATCCTGCCGGGCCATGTCGCCACCATCACGGGCTTGGCGCCCTTTAGCTTTTTGGTCGACGAGTTCAATACCCCGGGCGTGGTCACGGGATTTGAACCGGTCGATATCCTGCAGGGCATCTGCATGCTGGTCCAGATGGTTGTCGAGGGCAGGCCCGCGATCGACAACGCCTACCGCCGTGGCGTCAACGCAGACGGCAACCCCGTAGCGCGCCAGCTGGTCGAGCAGGTGTTTGAGCCATGTGACACCACGTGGCGCGGGCTGGGGCCGATTGCCAACTCGGGCCTTTCCATCCGTCCCGAGTTCTCGCGCTTTGATGCTCGCACCCGCTTTGACGTGCCCGTTGAGGCGACGGTCGAGCCGCGTGGGTGCCGCTGCGGCGACGTGCTGCGCGGGGCCATTACGCCGAGCAGCTGCCCGCTCTTTGGCCGCACCTGCACGCCCGAGCACCCTGTCGGCCCGTGCATGGTGAGCTCCGAGGGCAGCTGCGCGGCACACTACCGCTACCGTAACTAGCCCGGACGCACCCGCACACTGGCACCACCCACGATTGGAGTTTTGGATATGTCCCATAGCATCACCGATAGCACCGTCCTGTTGGGCCACGGCTCTGGCGGTCAGATGATGAAACGCATCATCGATGAGGTCTTTTTGGATGCCTTTGGGTCGCCCGAGCTGCTCGAAGGCAACGACGCCGGCGTCGCCGCGCTGCCCGCGAGCGGGCGCGTCGCTATGTCGACCGACAGCTTTGTAGTCTCGCCGCAGTTCTTCCCCGGTGGCAACATCGGCCGCCTTGCCGTGTGCGGAACCGTCAACGATGTCGCGACCTCGGGCGCCAACGTGCGCTACCTGTCGTGCGGCTTTATCCTCGAAGAGGGCTATCCCATGGATAAGCTCCGCCTGATTGTGCAGACGATGGCCGAAACGGCGCGTGAGGCGGTCGTGTCCATAATCACGGGCGACACCAAGGTGGTCGAGCGCGGCGGGGCCGACGGCGTCTACATCAATACCGCCGGCGTGGGCGAAGTGCCCGCGGGCGTTGCGCTCAGCGGCGCCAACTGCCAGCCCGGCGATGCCATCCTGGTGTCGGGCACACTCGGCGACCACGGTATCGCCATCATGAGCCAGCGCGAGGGCTTGGCGTTTTCAAGCACGATCAAAAGCGATGCCGCACCGCTCAACCACCTGATTGCCGACGTTTTGGCCGCAGCGCCCGGCACGCGTTGCTTTCGCGACCCCACGCGTGGTGGCCTGGCGTCCACACTCAACGAGTTTGCCCAGGCCAGCGGTGTTGCCATGGAGGTTGACGAGGATGCCGTGCCCGTGCGTCCCGACGTGCAGGCCGCCTGCGAGATGCTCGGCTACGATGTGCTGCAGGTAGCAAACGAGGGCAAGATGGTTGCCGTGGTGCCGGCCGAGCAAGCCGATGCCGCGCTAACCGCCATGCGCGCCGCGCGCTACGGCGAGAATGCCGCCATCATCGGTCGCGTGTTGCCACTTACCGAGGGCGCCCGTCCCGCCGTGCGCGTGCGCACCGGCTGGGGCTCGACCCGCATTCTCGACATGCTCGTGGGAGAGCAGCTGCCGAGAATTTGCTAGGGTGGAACCGCACGGTCGGCGCGATGTGACCCGATATCCCTGAAGATGTTCAGATTCCAAGCACGCCCAACGCGGAAGCCCAGTATTATGAGGTGCGTTTTGAAACCCAATGACGGGAGCTTTCATGGCAGCAGCTTTTTCCCATGTAATCTTTGACCTGGACGGCACCATCCTCAACACGCTCGAGGACCTGGCGGCCGCCGGCAACCATACCTGCGAGACGCACGGCTGGCCCACGTTTGCCGTTGACGAGTACCGCTACAAGGTGGGAAACGGCATGCTCAAGCTGCTTGAGCGCTTTATGCCTGCCGAGTACGCAGGCGACGGCCGTATGTTTGAGCAGACGCTTGCCGAGTTTAGGGCTTATTACGGCGAGCACAAGGAGGACCACACCGCCCCCTATGCCGGCACGATCGAGATGCTCGACCGCCTGCGCGCCGCGGGTGTGCAGCTTGCCGTGCTCACTAACAAGGACCACGTCTCGGCGGCTCCGCTTATCGAAAAGTATTTTGGTTCCGAGCGCTTTGCGCTGGTACAGGGCCGTGTCGATGCGTTTCCGCCTAAGCCCGAAGCACCCGTCACGCTGCATGTGATGGAGGAGCTGGGCGCCAATCCGGCAACCACGCTCTATGTGGGCGATTCCAATGTCGATATCCTGACCGGCCACAACGCCGGCCTTAAGAGCGCGGGCGTCAGCTGGGGCTTCCGCGGCCGCGCAGAGCTGGAAGCCGCCGGCGCCGACTACGTGGTGGACACCCAGGCAGAGCTCGCGGCGCTGGTGCTGGGCGAGTAGCGAGCGGCGTCGAGCAGTTGCGGCGTTTGGTAAAACGCCGCAACGAACCACCGCGTAACCCCCTAGCTCATCATCGCATTCATCATCTCGGTGGTTGCGGAATCGTCGGCAGACCACTCGTTATCCTCGTTGGCGGAATATTTAAAGGTGACC
Source organism: uncultured Collinsella sp. (assembly GCA_900540945.1). Taxonomy (GTDB): domain Bacteria; phylum Actinomycetota; class Coriobacteriia; order Coriobacteriales; family Coriobacteriaceae; genus Collinsella. The sequence goes on from UQHQ01000011.1 coordinate 44,925, forward strand.
TTGGTGTCCTTGGTCTTAGCGGCCTTGGTCACGTCGACCATCACCTGACCGGCCATCTTGTACAGGTCGTCCTCGGAAGGCGTCGTATCGAGTGCGGCGACCTTCTCCTGATACTGGGTGGCGAAATCTTCGACGATTTTGTTCATGGACTTGCAGGTGATGGTGACCTCGGCGGTCGCAGTACCCTTGTCCTCGTCAACCGTCACATCGCCGATCTTGTAGTCAAAACCCTCGAGATAGCTCTTGGCGTACTCCTTGGGATCGATGCCCAGCTGCTCAAACTCGTCGCCCGAAGCCTTTTCCAGACCGGAGAGGAAGTCATCGCCGCCGTTCTTGATCTCGTCGAACTGGCTCGTAAGGTCGTTGGTGATGAGCTCCTCCACCGAAGGCCCTCCGCAGCCGGAAAGCAAAACCACGCACGCGACCAGGGCAGCCATCAAGGGCGCAAGCAGCAGCTTCTTTTTCATGACATTCCTCCAAACAAGCGGCGCTGCGTTCCCCGCGCAGCGCACGTCGTAACAGTAAGTTCATATTAGCGGCTCCGTCCAAACCCCTACGTCGCAAAAGCGCGGACGGCTCAATTTGACGAACAAATGGCCCGTGAAGCAAGCCCCTTGCAATAAAACGCACCTGCTTAGCCCATTAAAAAAGGGTGGCCGGACAACCCGACCACCCTTGTGCATCTTCTGGATGCCGCAGATTACTTGCGGACAACCTTAACGATGGCGTCACCGGCGGCGACGGCAGACTCGGCCTCGACGGTAAGCTCGGCGTCGGCAAACTCGGCGGTGTTGGACACGGCCACGACGACGCAGTCCTTGTAACCGGCGGCAGCGATCTTGGCGCGGTCGATCTTGAGTATGGGCTGGCCGGCCTTCACGACGTCGTCAGCCTTGACGAAGCCCTCGAAGCCGTCGCCGTTCATGTTGACGGTATCGACGCCAACGTGCACCAAAACCTCGATGCCGCTATCGGACTGCAGGCCCACGGCGTGGCCCATGGTGACGGTCACCTTGCCGTCGCAGGGAGCGTAGACCAGATCGTCCTCGGGCCACACGGCGCAGCCCTTGCCCAGCACCTCGCCGCTAAAGACGGGATCGGGCACGTCGGCCATCTTGATGACCTTGCCCTTGACGGGCGAGCACAGCACGTCGGCGCCGGCAGAAGTAGAGATGGAGGCAGGAGCAGCGGCAGCCGCGGGCTCAGCCTTCTTCTTGAACATGTCAAACAGACCCATACGTTTTCTCCTCTTGATTAAGCGCAACGTTATGCGCATGCCTATGGTGATTATAGTGCCAAATGGCCAAATTGCTAAGGTAAGAGCTCGAATCGAGAGCCCTTCCCGGTAGTACTCGTGGGATGAGTATCTCCTTTGCATCGCGGGTCGATAAGCTGAGTATCGCCTGCGCAGGTTATGGAGCGCATGGAGGGGCTCTACCAGACCACGCTGGCCGAAACGCAGGAGCTGCTCGACCCCACGCAACTTGACCATGCCGCCAAGCTCATCGCGAACGCCCGACAGGTCGACATCTACACGGCTCGCACAACCTCTATCCAGCGGGAATGTTCCGCGATCGCCTGCTCTCCGCCGGTAAAAGCGCGACGTGCCACGACGGTGTCGAGACCCAGGTGCGAACGGCGCTCGCCTCGGGTCCCGACCATGCGGCAATCGTCATCTCCTACAGCGGCCTTGCCCCCAACCTCAAGGGCATCTTGCCGATCCTCAGCAGTCGGCATGTCCCGGTCATCGTCATCGGCACGCCTTATTGCGCGCGCATTCACCCCGGCTTTGCCGCCTATCTCACGGTGAGCGACCACGAGAGCATGACGCATCGCATCACGCAGTTCGCGAGCCACATCGCCGTGCAATACGTGCTCGATTCGCTCTACAGCAGTTACTTCGCCAAAGGCTACGCCCGCTGCTCCGAATTCCTGGAGCGCTCGTTCCCCTACACCCGCCTGCCCGGGCTCAAGTAGACATTTAAAAACGTCCCCAATGACCAACGGCCGACCTAATAACGACTTCTCGTCATTAGGTCGGCCGTTTCAGCTCTAATAACTATTAATTCCGTAAACTCGTTATTAGAATCTGACGCAGGAGGCCAGGCTCACATGTGGCACCATGGCGGAAAGCAGCTTGCCCCCGCGTCAACCGAATGAGCGTGGATTTTCGGACGTCTATCTAACGAGCGTGGATAATCTCCCACTTTGAGTCCACACGGGGGCCAAAAAAGGGAGATTATCCACGCTCATTTCTGACTAGTCATTGGGAACGTTCTTAAACGACTAGTCAAACAAGAACGTCCCCAACGACCACTCCGGCAACGCCGATGTTTTGGCAACGACAGACACTATGACCCAATCCGAGGGCACTAAAAAGACAGGAGCCCCCGCTCGTGA